>NZ_PXWF02000320.1 GCF_003011895.2 Massilia glaciei
CCGACAGCACGCTGTCGGCGACCACGATGGCGGCCGTCGGGCGCGCCGTGTCGATCACGTAGTTGTTCGAATCGGTCGTGCCGCTGCCTGCATTGCCGGTAGCATCGAGCACGCCGGTGTTGGCCAGCGTGATCAGGTTGCTGGCGTCGGTGGTGTCGGCCGTCGGCGTGAACGTGGCGGTCCAGGTGACGCCGCCATCAAGCGTGCCGACCGCGCCGAGCGTGCCGTTGGCCACCGTCAGGTCGTCGTTGGAAAAGCCGGTCACCGCCTCCGAGAACGTGATGGTCACGAGCGAGCTTTCGCCGGCCACCAGCGCATTGTCGGCGACGACGATGGTGGCGCTCGGACGCATATTGTCGATCGCGTAGTTGTTGGAATTCGTCGTGCCGGTGCCGGCATTGCCGGCCAGGTCGGCCACGCCGGCGTTGTTCAAGGTGATCAGGTTGGTGGCATCGGTGGTGTTGGCCGACGGCGTGAACGTCGCGCTCCAGGTGACGCCGCCGTCGAGCGGGCTGACGGCACTCAAAGTGCCGTTGGCGATGCTCAGGTCGGCATTGGTGACGCCGGCCACCGCCTCCGAGAACGTGAACGTGACGAGCGTGGTTTCGCCCACCGACAAGGCGCTGTCGGCCAACGCGATGACCACGCTCGGGCGGGCGGTGTCGATCGTGTAGTTGTTCGAATTGGCGCTGCCGCTGCCCGCATTGCCGGCGGCGTCGCTCACGCCTGCCTTGTTCAGCGTGATCAGGTTGTTGGTGTCGGCGATGCCGGCCGTCGGCGTGAAGGTGGCGGTCCAGGTGACGCCGCCATCCGCCGAGCTGAGCGCGTCAAGGGTGCCGTTGGCCACCGTGAGGTCGTCGTTGGAGAAGCCGGTGACGGCCTCGGTGAACGCGATCGTCACGAGCGACGTTTCGCCGACGGTCAGCGCGCCGTCCGCGACCACGATGGTCGCATCGGGGCGGGTCGTGTCGATCGCGAAGCTGTTCGAACTGGTGCTGCCGGCGCCCGGGCTGCCGCCGCCGCCGAACACGCCAGTGTTGTCGACAGTGATCAGGTTGGCCGGACTGTCCACGCCCGCCGTCGGCGTGAACGTGGCGCTCCAGGTGACCCCGCCGTCGGCGCTCGCAACGGCGCCCAGCGTGCCGTTGGCGACGCTGATGTCGGCATTGGTGAAGCCCGCCACCGCCTCCGAGAAGGTGAACGTGACAAGCGTTGACTCGCCGACCGTCAGCGAGTTGTCGGCGACGACGATGGTGGCGGTCGGGCCGGCCGTGACGACGGCATAGTTGTTCGAGTCGGTGCTGCCGCTGTTTGCGTTGCCGGCGGCGTCAAGCACACCGGCGTTGGCCAGCGTGATCACGTTGGTGGTATCGGTGGTGGCGGCCGTCGGCGTGAAGGTCGCGGTCCAGGTGACGCCGCCGTCGAGCGAGCTGACCGCGCCCAGCGTGCCGTTGGCGACGGTCAGGTCGGCATTGGTGAAGCCAGATACAGCCTCCGAGAACGTGAACGTGACAAGCGAAGTCTCGCCGGCCGACAGCACGCTGTCGGCGACCACGATGGCGACCGTCGGGCGCGCCGTGTCGATCGTGTAGTTGTTCGAGCTGGCGCTGCCGGAACCGAGGTTGCCGGCGGCGTCGCTCAGGCCGGCCTTGTTCAGCGTGATCAGGTTGCTGGTGTCGGCGATGCCGGCCGTTGGCGTGAACGTGGCGGTCCAGGTGACGCCACCGTCCGCCGAGCTGAGCGCGCCGAGGGTGCCGTTGGCCACCGTCAGGTCGTCGTTGGCGAAGCCGGTCACCGCCTCGTTGAAGGTGATCGTCACGAGCGTCGTTTCGCCGACGGTCAGCGCGCTGTCGGCGACCACGATGGTCGCATCGGGGCGGGTCGTGTCGATGGCGAAGCTGTTCGAACTGGTGGTGCCGGCGCCGGGGCTGCCGCCGCCGCCCGACACGCCGGTGTTGTCGACCGTGATGAGGTTGGCCGGATTGGCGATGCCCGCCGTCGGCGTGAACGTGGTGGTCCAGGTGACCCCGCCGTCAGCGCTCGACACGGCGCCCAGTGTGCCGTTGGCGACGCCGATGTCGGCATTGTCAAAGCCCGTCACCGCCTCCGAGAAAGTGAACGCGACGAGCGTGGACTCGCCGACCGTCAGCGAGTTGTCGGCGACGACGATGGTGGCGGTCGGGCCGGCAGTGACGACGGCGTAGTTGTTCGAGTCGGTGCTGCCGCTGTTTGCGTTGCCGGAGCCGTCAAGCACGCCCGCGTTGGCCAGCGTGATCACGTTGCTGGTGTCGGTGGTGGCGGCCGTTGGCGTGAAGGTCGCCGTCCAGGTCTTGCCGCCATCGAGCGAGCCGACCGCGCCCAAGGTGCCGTTGGCGACCGTCAGGTCGGTGTTGTCGAAGCCGCTCACGGCCTCCGAGAACGTGATCGTGACAAGCGAAGTCTCGCCGGCCGACAGCACGCCGTCGGCGACCACGATGGCGACCGTCGGGCGCGCGGTGTCGATCGCGTAGTTGTTCGAAGCGGTGGTGCCGGTGCCGGTGTTGCCGGCCGTGTCGGCCACGCCGGTGTTGTTCAGTGTGATCAGGTTGGCCGCATCGGTGGTGTCGGCAGTCGGCGTGAACGTGGCGGTCCAGGTGACGCCGCCGTTGACCGTGCCGACGGAGCCAAGCGTTCCGTTGGCAACCGTCAGGTCGTCGTTGGCAAAGCCGGTCACAGCCTCCGAAAATGTGAAGGTCACGAGCGAGGTTTCGCCGGCCAACAGCGCATTGTCGGCGACGGCGATCGTGGCGGTCGGACGGATGCCGTCGATCAAGTAGTTGTTGGATGCCGTCGCGCTAAAGTTGGTATTGCCGGCGAGGTCGGCCACGCTATTGCCGCTCAATCTGATCAGGTTGGTCACGTCGCGGATGCCGGCCGCCGGCGTGAAGGTGGCGCTCCAGGTTTTTCCGCCATCTTGCGAGCTGACGGCGCTCAAGGTGCCGTTGTCGATGGTCAGGTCGCTATTGGTGAAGTCGGTCACCACTTCCGAGAACGTGAACGTGACGAGCGAGGTTTCGCCCGCCGCCAGTACGCTGTCGGCGACGACGATGAAGGCGCTCGGGCGTCCGGTGTCTATCGCGTAGTTGTTCGAGCTGGCGCTGCCGGTGCCAAGGTTGCCGGCGGCGTCGGCCACGCCGGCCTTGTTCAGGTTGATCAAGTTGCTGGTGTCGGTGATGCCCGGAGTCGGCGTGAAGGTGGCGGTCCAGGTGACGCCACCGTCGACCGAGCCGACCGCGCCGAGGGTGCCGTTGGCGACCGACAGGTCGTCGTTGGCAAAGCCGGCCACCGCCTCGGTGAACGTGATCGTCACCAATGACGTCTCGCCCAACCTGAGGGCGTTGTCGGCGACCACGATGGTCGCGTCCGGGCGGATTGTGTCGACCGCGAAGCTGTTCGAGTTCGAGCTGCCGACGCCCGCCGTGCCACCGCCGTTGACCACGCCGGTGTTGTCGAGCGTGATCAGGTTGGCCGTATTGCTGAAGTTCTCCGAGGGCGTGACAGTGGCGGTCCAGGTGACCCCGCCGTCGCCGCTCGCGACCGCGCTGAGGGTGCCGGCGCCCGCGAGCGACAGGTCGGCGTTGTCGAATCCCGTCACAGGCTCGCTGAAGGTGATCGTCACGAGCGAGGTCTCGCCGGCGCTCAGCGCCGGATCGGCCACTGCGATCGTCGCGCTCGGTCCCGAGGGCGGCGGTGCAACGTAGCTGGTGTTGACGTTGCCGGCCGGATTGCCCGCGTCGTTGTAGATATTGTCCTGCGCCGCCGTCGGCGCGGTAACGGCGCTGCCATTGAAGGTTACGCCTGAAAGGCCGCTCGCGCCGTCGTTGCCCGTCATGGCCGCGAAAGCCGAGGCCGTGATGCGCACACTACCCCCTGCCCCGTTCCAGATCGCGCCGACCCCCAGCCCGCCAATGCCGGCATGCTTGGAGGCGCCCCCGCCGCCCCCGCCGCCGCCGCCCGCACCGACGTTGTTGGTTACGATGGAGGCGCCGAAGATGCTCAGCGTGCCCGAATTGTAGATCGCGCCGACCGCGCTGCCGCCGTTGCCGCCGTTGCTGTCGAAACCCAAGCCGCCGCCGCCGCCGCCGATGGTGACGGCGCCGGCAGTGGCGGTGGCGCCGCCGCCGCCGGCGGCATAGCCAGCCAGTACAAAGGCGGTGCCGCCGCCCGTTGCCGAGCCGCCGCGGCCCCCATAGGAGCCAAAACCGCCGCCATGGCCGCCGCTGCCCGTGCCGCCGCTGCCGCCGGGTGAGGCACCGGCGGCGCCGCCGTTGGCGCCGCCAATGGCATTGGCGCCGCCACCGCCGCCGCCGCCGCCGCCGCCGCCCAGATGTGCTGCCGCCGCCGCCGCCGCCGCCTCCGCCGGTGGCGGCGTTGGCCGTGATGGTCACGCTGTTGAGTGTGAGGGTGCCGGTGTTGCTGATGGCGGCGCCGAGGGCGTCGCCGCCGGCCACGCCGTTGACGCCGGTATCGCCGCCGGCGCCGGAGACGAGGCCATGCGTGATCGTCAGGTTCTCGATCTCGATGGCCGAGCCGGCGCCGGTGCTGGCCGTGGTCATCGCCCGCGCGAGGTATTTGGCGTCGAGCGTCTTGCCGCCGCCGATGATGGTCATCAGTTGGCCGTCGGTGACGTTGATCGCCAGCGTGTCGGTGGCAACGGTGAAGTCGATGTTGGCGGTGATCGTGATCAGGTCGGCGACGCCATCGGAGTTGCCGGTCGCGATCGCGGCCTTGAGCGCGGCCAGCGTGCCGACGCTGGTGGTTACGAGCAGGTGCTCGTAACCGGCCAGCGCGGCGGCGTCGAACGCGGCGCCCGCGGTGACGGTGCCGGTCGAGATCTCGAGCTCCCAGTCGCCGCCGCGGGCTGCGCCGCCGGTGGCGTCGCTCGAGGCGGCCACCACGGCCCCGGTCATGCCGGCCAGCGCCTCGAGGAAGGCGCGGCCCTCGGCGCCGTTGCCGGCCTCGCAACCGTACAGCAACAGCTCGCCGTCGGCCCCGAGGGCGGCGCCGATGGCGGCCAGCTGGGCGCTGTAGTCGGCCAGGTTGTGCCCGACCAGGGCGGCGTCGCCGAGCAGCAGCATGCCCTCGTCGCCATGCGAGACGATGCTGATCGAGTCGAGCCCGCTCAAGCCCTTGAGCGCGGCGGCGATCTGGTCGACGCCGTCGCTGTCCTTGTCGACCACGATCACGATCACGCCGGCGCCGGCGGCGGCCACGATTTTCTGATAGTCGGGCACGCGGTTGTCGACGATGAGCACGCTGCGGCCGGCGCCCGTGGCGGCCGCGCCGTCGGTGGCCGGCGCGTCGGGCGCGAGGCGCTGCTCGGGCGCGATGCGCTGGTCGGGCGCGACGCCAGCCAGGCGCTGCTCGAAGGCGTGGCCGCCGCCCTCGCGCAGCAAGACCAGGTCGCCCGGACCGGCGCCGGCGGCCGCGCCGTCGAAGACGATGCGCGACTCGAGCGCGAGCATGTCGCGGCGCGGACCGAAGCGCGGCGACCTGGCGCGCGCGCCCTTTGCGTCGGTGGTGCTGTTGGCGGTGTTCGGGGCGGCGGGACGGTTCGGTGGGCGCTTCATGCTGATTCTCCTGGGGTGGCGGCGGCTTGTTCGGTGATCACGTTGGCGCGGCTGTTGCTGCCGTCCTTCCAGAATGACAGATTGGCGTTCTGCTGGAACAGGTCGGGCGGCAAGATGGTCTCGCGCGGCACGAAGCCGACCTTGCTGCGCACCTTGTGCAGGCCGCGCATGCCGAGCGTGGCGTCGAATTCGGGGGCGTCGAAGTCGAGGTGCTCGAAGTCGTGCGCGAAGGCGGGCTCGCCGAGGAACTGGTAGACCAGCGGCAGCACCTTGTGCGGCGCCTTGGCCAGCAGGTCGTAGTCGACCAGCAGCAGCGACGACGCGTGCTCGCCGTAGAAGGCCTCCTTGAGCGCGCTCCAGGCGAAGCCGACCAGGCGGTTGCGCTGGGCCAGCGTGTCGACCCGGCTGAACACCGTGTTGCGCTCGGCGCCGTCGTTGAACAATCGCGTGATCTCGTACGGGTCGGCCCGGAAGCGGCGCTCGAGGCTGTCCATGATCCAGGCCACGTTGCGCACGCAGGCGATCACCTTGGCGTCCGGGAACTGGTCCATCAGCATCGGCATGTGGGCGCACCACATGCGGTTGGTGTCGAACACCACGTCCTTGCCGGCCTGGTCCGCGTAGTAGGAGTCGAACAGGCCGCGCACCAGCCGCTTGCGCTCCGCCGCCGTGATCACCGCGCCGAACTCGCTGCCGGCCCCGAACTGGTTCAGCATTCCGCCGTAGAGCGCGCCCACCGGGCTCGACATGCCCGCGTGGAAGCGCGGGTTTTGGCGCAGCAGGGCCGCGAGCAGGGTGGAGCCGGAGCGCGGCAGGCCGGAGATGAAGTGGAATGTTTGCGTGGACATGGATGCGGGGCTCGTCAATTCAGGCTGGGTGGCGCGCGCCGCCGGTCGGGCGCGCGCAGTGGAGTCATCGTGCTGATTGTTTTTGTGGGGCGTTGTGCGTGCCGGTTGTTGCAAGACCAACCACTCGGATTGTTGTTTTGATAATGCGCAAACTTCCTCTCGATTCTAACAACGATTTGGAACGCAAAACTTTCAAAAACTCACAGTTGGGGATATAAATTCCGGGACGTCTTTTTTTGTCAACCAAAGGGGCAAATATATTTGACATTTGCCACTATTTTCTTTGGAGTAATGTAGCATCGACATGCTTTCAATCGCGCCAAGATAATTTGGAAATGTGTCGCGGCCGGTGCCAAGAGGGCATTCGATCAACTAACAACGAGGAAAATCACATGGAAGCATTCATTGGAACAATCATGAACGTCGGATTTAATTTCGCCCCCAAAGGTTGGGCGCTGTGCAACGGTCAGCTCATGTCGATCTCGCAAAACTCGGCATTGTTCGCCCTGATCGGAACCAACTTTGGCGGGGACGGCGTGACCACGTTCCAGTTGCCCGACATGCAGGGACGGATGCCCATCGGCCCGGGCAATGGCGCCGGTCTGACACCGCGCACCCTCGGCGGGCGCGGCGGCAGTGAGACGGGCGCCGGCACCGGCACGGTCTCGGGCGCTGTCACGCTCACCGCGGCCAACCTGCCGCCGCACACGCACGATGCGACCGGCCTGACGGCGGTCACGACGGTCAAGACGGCCGCGGGCGCGGGCGGTGTCGCGGCGCCGACCGAGGGCTGCGGGCTGATCCAAAGTGGCGCCGGCCCCGGGCTCGCGACCATCTATGCCAGCCCGGCGCCGACCGATAACCTGTTCGACTTGGGCAATGTCGCCACCACGGTCGGCGGCACCACCGCCAGCACCGGCCAGGGCACGCCGGCCGGCTTCACGGGCGCGACCGCCGTGTCGGTGCCGACGGTGCCGCCGTTCCTGGGGCTCAACTTCGTCATTTGCCTCCAAGGTATCTTCCCGTCGCGCAATTAAATCGCGGCAAAAAAAGCGCTGCGATCCGCGCTTTTTTGACGGGGCGGTCAGCTTCCTATGAGAAACCAAGCTCATACTGGCGCGCCGGCCCGCTGCGCCGCGACGGCGCGCAGGGCATGACCGGCACCAGGGTCCAGGTCGCGCGCCCGAGCGCCGGATGGTCGACATAGTAGTTGTCCTGCTCCAGGGCGGGCGCGGTGCCGCCTTCGAAGATCAGCGAAAGCGGCGTGCGGAACTGCTCTGGCAAGCCGCGCCGCGGCATTTCGCGCGCCTCGAGCAAGACCAGTTCGACCGGACCGGCCTGGGTTTCGACGGTGAAGACGGTCCCCACCAGCGGGGCGAACAGCGCAAGTGTGTATTCCATGGTTGTCAGCGTTTCGATTTGTGGTTGCAAGCGAATTCAAGAGTGTGCATGATAAGCGCACAATTGATTTTACGCACCTGTATTGGGAGTAGATTTGACCGACATGCCAGAAGCGCCGGGGCTGACGCTGCGAAGCGTGCAAACGGACGACCAACCCTTCCTCGACGCGCTCTACCGGTCGACCCGTGACGACCTGCTCGGCTCGCACGTCGATCCGGCCCTGGTCGCGACGCTGATCGCGATGCAGCAGATGGTGCACGAGAACGGCCAGCGCAAGGCCTATCCGCAGGCGCGCCGCGAATTGATCTTGCGCGACGGCGAGGCGCTCGGACGCATCGTCACCGACAGCGACCCGCTGCGCGGCATGCGCGTGGTCGACATCGCGCTGCTGCCGCGGGCGCGCGGGCGCGGCCACGGCGGCGCCATTCTGCGCCGCCTGCAACGCGAGGCGGCCGCGCTGCAAGTGCCGCTGCGCCTGTCGGTGGCCAAAGGCAACGCGGGCGCCAGGCGCCTGTACCTGGCGCTCGGCTTCGAGGTCGAGGAGGCCGGCGACGCCGCCGACCAGATGGTCTGGCGCGCGCGGGGGCGGGCGTGAGCGGCCTCGCTGGCGACCCGGCGCGGCGCCCGACGCGCTACCTCAAGCTGCCGCTGGCGTTCGACGCCGCGCCGCTGCAGGCCGAGCTGGCGCAGATGCTCGGCACCGGATGGATCGACCACTACAACACCACCGCCTACGCCAGCGGCTGGCAATGCATCCCGCTGCGCTCGGTCGGCGGGCGGCTCGACCATATCATCGCGCTCGACGGCCAGGATTACGCGCCGACCGTTGTCCTCGAGCGCAGCCCGCAGTTCCAAAGGGTGCTGGCCGGCTTCGAGTGCGATCTGCAGTCGGTGCGCCTGATGTCGCTCGCGCCGGGCGCGCGCATCCTCCCGCACCGCGACCCCGGCACCGGCTTCGAGGACGGGCTGGCCAGGCTGCATGTGCCCATCCTTACCCGGCCCGGGGTGGTGTTCACCATCGACGGCGAGGACGTGCATTTTTCGCAGGGCGACACCTGGTACCTGAACGCCAACTGCGAGCACGCGGTCGCCAACGACAGCGACGAGAA
This sequence comes from Massilia glaciei, assembly GCF_003011895.2. Lineage (GTDB taxonomy): Bacteria > Pseudomonadota > Gammaproteobacteria > Burkholderiales > Burkholderiaceae_D > Telluria_A > Telluria_A glaciei. The sequence goes on from NZ_PXWF02000320.1 coordinate 8,968, forward strand.
CCGGGTCCACCTGATGCTCGACTGCGTGCCCAACGCCTGGCTCGAAGCGCTGTTCGCGCGCGCCGGCTACGTGGCGCCGCCGGCCCCGCACTACGGCGACCCGAACATCAACGACGCCAACGTGGACGACGTGATCGCCAGCCTGCGCGCGGGCGGCGGGGCGGGCGCCCTGCTGCTGGCCGAGCGACTCGGCGCCCTGGCCGGCTCGGCGCGATCGGCGCCACCATGACGCACGGTTTCGCGTTCGCCGAACGGGCCCTGATGCGCGGCGAGCGCGTCGCGCCTGAGCGGCTCGACTCGCTGCGCGGGTGGTATCCGGTGGCCGCCACCGGCGATCAAGTCGGCTGGCGCTGGCTTGGCGGGAAACGCTTCAGCGAACCGTTTTTCAGCGACACCCTAGCAGACCAGCCGCGCCAGTCGCGCCTGGTCTGCCAGACGCCGTACGCGGCGCTGGCCCAATTCGACGACGTGCTGGCGCCGTCGGCGTTCATCTTCCACGTCTCGCGCTGCGGCTCGACCCTGCTGACACAATCGCTGGCGGCGCTGGCGCATTGCGTGGTGCTGTCGGAGCCGCCCGTGCTCGACGCCTTTTTGCGCGAGCGCGGGCAGGGCGGCCTGGACGCCGCCGGGCTGGCAGTGTTCAGGCAGCTCGTCGGCGCGCTGGGCCAGCGCCGCGGCCCCGGCGAGAGCGCCTTCGTGATCAAGTTCGACAGCTGGCACATCGCCAGCCTGGCCGCCGTCCGGCGCGCCTTTCCGGACACCCCGTGCATCTTTTTGTACCGCGAGCCCGACGCCGTGCTGGCCTCGCACCGCCGCCGCCGCGGCCCGCAGATGGTGCCGGGGATGATCGACCCGGCCCGCCTCGGCATCGATGGCGGCGCGCGCGCGCCGGGCGACCTCGACGCCTACTGCATCGCCGTGCTCGAGCAGTTTTACACGGCCGCGCTGGCCCAGGCCGGCGCTGCGGGGCTGATGCTACTGAACTACAATGAGCTGCCGGGCGCAGTGCCCGCCCTGCTGGCGCGCCTCGGCATCGCATGCAGCGCGCAAGAGGGCGCGGCGATCCGCGCGCGCGCGGCCTACCATTCGAAGGACGCCGGGCTGCCGTTCGGGGGTGACCCCGATGGCGCGCCCATGCACGGCGGCGCCACGCTGGCCGCCGCCTACGCGCGGCTCGAACAAATGCGGCTCGAACAAATGCGGCTCGAACAAATGCGGCTCGAACAAATGCGGCTGTCGGCCCAGGCCACGACGAAGCCACAACCAAGCCACAACCAAGCCATAACGAAGCCATAACGAAGCCATAACGAAGCCATAACGAAGCTATAACGAAAGTGCACGCTCCATGATGGCTCAATCGATTTCCTTCGGCGCCGCGTCCAAGCCCGAAACCACCCTGCTGGCCCTGCGCGAGGACCTGCGGCTCGAGGCGGCGCCGCGCGGCCAGGACGGCACGCCGCACTGGCACCTGGTCGACCCGGTGCGCAACCGCTTTTTCCGCCTCGGCTGGCTCGAGTTCGAGCTGCTGTCGCGCTGGCGCGCCGGCGCCCCGGCGGCCGAGCTGTGCCAGCAGGTCGGGCGCGAGACCGCGCTCGCGCCCGAGGCCGAGGACGTCGAGGGCCTGCTGCAGTTTTTGCTGGCCAACGAGCTGCTGCGCGCGGACGCCCCGCAACTGCGCGCCTCGCTGCACCAGATGGCGCGCCAGCGCACGCTCTCGCGCTGGCAGTGGCTGCTGCACCACTACCTGTTCTTCCGCATCCCGCTGGTCAAGCCGGAGCTGTTTTTGGCGCGCACCGGGCGTTTTTTGGCGCCCCTGTTCCGGCCCTCGCTGCTGCTGTGGGTGGGCGCCCTGTGCGCGCTGGCGCTGTGGCGCGTGCTCGACCAGTGGGCCGCGTTTTCGCAGACCTTCCTGTACTTCTTTTCGTGGCAGGGCGCCCTGTACTACGGGCTGGCGCTGGCGCTGGCCAAGGTTGTGCACGAGCTCGCGCACGCCTACACCTGCCGCCATTACGGGGTGCGGGTGCCGACCATGGGGGTGGCCGTGATGCTGCTCTGGCCGCTGCTCTACACCGACACCTCCGAGGCCTGGAAGCTCCATTCGCGCCGCGCGCGGCTGGCCATCGGCGGCGCCGGCGTGATCGCCGAACTGATGCTGGCCGCGCTCGCGGCGCTGGTCTGGAGCGTGGCGCCCGACGGCGCCCTCAAAAGCGCGGCCTACATTTTGGCCGCCGTGACCTGGGTCAGCACGCTGGCGATCAACCTCAATCCCTTCATGCGCTTCGACGGCTACTACCTGCTCATGGACGGGCTCGACATCCCGAACCTGTCCGAGCGCAGCTTCTCGATCGGGCGCTGGCAGCTGCGCCGCACCGTGCTCGGGGTCGACGAGCCGTTCCCCGAGCCGCAGCTCGAAACGCGCCGGGCCGGCCTGTGCCTGTACGCCTACCTGACCTGGATCTACCGGGTGGTGCTGTTCGCCGGCATCGCGGCGGCGGTCTACTACCTGTTCTTCAAGCTGGCCGGGATCTTCCTGTTCGCCGTCGAGATCATCTGGTTCGTGCTGCGTCCGATAGCCAACGAGATGAAGGCGTGGTGGGCGCGGCGCGCGCGCTGGAGCGGACGAGCCACCCTCAGCGCGGTGTTGGTGCTGGTGGCGCTGGTGGCGCTGGCGGTGCCTTGGCGCTCGGACGTGGGCGCTGACGGCTACTGGCAGGCGCGCGAACACAGCCGCCTGTTCCCGCCGGTGGCGGCGCGCCTGTCGAAGATCATGGTCGCCGACGGCCAGCCGGTGCGCGCGGGCGAGCCGCTGTTCCTGCTGGCGGACCTGCAGGTCGACAGCCAGTGGACGCAGCTGCAAAGCCGGATCGAAGGCCTGGAGCGGCAGTTGGCCGGCTCGATCGGCGATCCGACGCTGCGCGACGCCGCGCCCGTGTTCGAGCAGCAGCTGGCCGCGGCGCGCGCCGAGCAGCTGCTGCAAAGCCAGGAGCGCGAACGCCTGACCGTGCGCGCGCCGCACGACGGCGTGTTCCGCGACCTCGACCGCGGCCTGTTCGCGGGCGCCTGGGTCGGCCGCAAGCACGTGCTGGGGCGGGTGGTCGGCGGCGCCGATTCGCTCGCCTATCTGTTCGTGCACGAGTCGCAGATCGCGCGCGTGAAGGTGGGGGCCAAGGTGCGCCTGCTGGCGCGCCACGCCGACCCGGAGGCGGTCGAGGCGGTCGTGAGCGGCATCGACAGCACCGCCAGCCGCCAGCTGCCCGAGGCGATGCTGGCCTCGGTCCACGGCGGGCCGATCGCCGCGCGCGCCACCGAGCAGGGCGAGTTGATCGCCAACGAGGCGCTGTACCGCGTCACCGTGCGCGTGCCCGCCGCCGACGTGGCGCGGGTGACGCCGGTGGCCGGGCACATCGAGGGCGGGCGCAGCAGCATCCTTTGGCGATTCTTGCGCCAGTGTATCGCGGTGCTGGTGCGTGAAAGCGGATTCTAGCAGGCTGGCGGGCCCGACAATTCGATCGTTCCCGGTCGAAATTGAGCCGGAGGGGAGCGGGGCGCCCCTGGCCGGCCCCCTGTGGCATTCGTACTCGTTTCAAGTCGCGTTCACGCGCGTTCTGTCGATTTTTAACTCGTCCATATTTCCCTTGTCCAACGAGGGACAGGACCCGACAAATCGCGACAAAACCAGACAAGGAACGAGCATGAATCCCAGACACACCTTCGGCGTGGGCAACGCCTCGCTCGAAGCACTTTCCATCTTCCTGCGCCAGACCGGCACCCAGCTCAGCCTCTAAGTGCGACCCTGGCCGCCGCCGCCGCGATCGAGGATTGGATCGCCAAGGCGCGCGAGCAGGGCAACGACAGCGCGCCCGGCCATGTGCGCGGCTACCAATGGAAGGGCCTGGCCATGCCCTCACTCAGGACGGCGGCGCGCTTGCGCGGCGCCGCGTTGGCGTCTTTGGTTGGTGTGTATGTCAGGCAAGATGCAGCGCGATGCCGGTCCCGCCAGGCGCGGACGCGGCCCGCGGCAGCGCGGTCAAAGCGCGAATATGATCTTGCTGATGTTGTCGTAGATCGGCAGCGTGAGCTCCTCCTTGCGCGGCCAGCCGACCATGTCGAAATGGTCGTGGCCGCGGTAGGTGGCCACGAAGTTCCAGGTGCCGGCGACCGCGGTGCCGTCGAACTCGCGCACCGGATGGCCCGCGGGCGACTTCATGCTGACCGTGTTGACCACCCCGTCGTTGGGGAACCAGGCTTCGTCGACGCGCACGCGCCCGGCCCCGAATTGCGTGTACGAGCCCATGCCGGGCCGGAACAGCGACGGCACGATGTACTCGCCCGCATACGGCTTGGTCAGCGGCGCCATGTCCTTGCGCGGGTACTGGTACTGGACGCTCTGGATCGGCGCGAGCATGCGGTCGGTCTCGTTGCAGCAATAGCTACCCGACTCCGTGGCCACGTTGGCCATCGAAAAATAGTAGACGTGGGGCGAGGTGCGCACCCATTTGTTGAACTCCTTGGCACCGTCGGGCGTCATTTCCCATTGCACCGAATCGATCACGGACTGCTTCCAGAACGCGGCCTTGGCGCCGCGTTGGGGCGGACGCTGGCGCGGCGCCGCCTGCGGCGCCGGCGGGGCGTCCGCCGGCGCGGCGACCTCGGTCGGCGCGACCGGCAGCGGCATGACGCCGAACATGGCCTCGCGCAGGCTCGAACCGTTGTGCGGGGTGGCCAGCGTGGTGACGCTCTTGACCCACTTGAGCTTGCCGCCGAGGTAGAGTTCGGCGCCGCCCTCGTCGACGTCGGGCGAGCCGTTCTCGAGCAGTTCGATCAGCAGCCGGATGGTCTGGCCGCCCTGGCTGTGGCCGACCAGGTGCACCGGGTGCTGCGCGTCCCAGGCCGGGTGCAGCGCGATCGGATAGTTTTCCGGGTTGTTGGCGGGGTCGGCGGTCCAGCATTTGCCGGGCGGCTTTTGGATCGCGCCGTCGTGGGCGTGGCGCGCCGTGTGCTTGCTGCCGTAGTCGACGCAACCGCCCTTGATTTGATAATAGAGTTCGGCCGCCCGGTCCCAGCTCGAACTGACCGGGCCGACGCTGGCGGCGAACACGCGGTGTTCGCCGTTGGGCCCGCGCATGTGGGCGACCAGGTCGTTGAAGCCGCCCCAGTATTTGAAGCCGCTGCTCTGGAAGGCCTCGGGCCCGAAGCCGAGGAAGCCGTGCACCAGCACGACCGGGTCGTTGTTGGCGGCGTGCGCCGCCGGCGTGTGGAGGGCGGCGACGGCGGCGAGGGAGGCGAAGGTGGCGAAGGAGGAGCAAAGCCGCGCGGCGCAAAGGCTCGCGCGCAGGGTGCTTAACAGCCTGGCGCGAACCCGTGCCCGCGGCGCGCGTCGGATGGTGTGATGAGGCGCCATGCGCGTTCTCCGGAATAGGTCGATCCCGCCATTGTGGTCCGGATCACACGGGCGTGGCTTGTCCTAACCGGCGTTTCGGGGCCGGTGCGGGAATTTGCCCCGTGCATGGTCGCGTTTACGCGACGCTATTGTTGCGCGGTCTGCGTTGGCGCCACGACAGGCGGTTGGGATTCAGCCGTCGAGCTGCCCACCGAATTGGGCCAGACGACATAATCGTCGACCGAATACAGGGTGCAGGGGCCGTTGCTTTTCTCGGCGCATGTTTCGAGCGCGCGCACGTCGGGTTGCTCGCCTTCCTCGGCCCAGCACCAGGCGCCACTGGGCGAGAGCGCGAACGCGCGCGGGGTCATTTTTCCGAGGTAGGCGCGGTAGGCGGCGCGGCCGTTCTCGCCGAGGTACGGGATCGCGTCGATGTCGCCGATCTCGGCGAAATTGCTTCGTGGCAGAACCGGGGCGGCGGCCACGGTGTGGATCTCGCGTGTCGGCATGCCGATCTGCTCGAGGAAGCGCTCGGTGTCGCGCCACCAGAATTTTTCGCCGTCGCGGCTGGCGGCCATGCCGTGCGCGTCGCGCTTGAAGACGCCCAGTTCGGCGCGCCGGGCCCGGCCGCCCATGCCGACGAAGGCGGCGTGCATGCGTCCCACCAGCGCCGGATCGAACAGGGAGTCGTTGGCGCCGTACATCCACAGCGAGGGGATCTTGTTGTTGGCGCCGTAGTGGGCGAAGGCGGCCACGAGCGCGCCGCGCCAGTCGCAGGCGTCGGCGTCGTCGCGCAGGCCGCCGGCGAAATTGAGCAGGCCGCGCACGCCGGGGACGGCCTGGGTGCCCAGCGCCACCGTGGCCAGGCCGCCGTACGATTGCCCGGCCACAAGGATGCGCGTGTCGTCGACCCAGCGCATGCCGCGCGCGTAGTCGATGGTGTCGAGCACGTCGCTGGCCTGGGCGTAGCCGTTGGCGGTCATGTCGCAGCCGAAGTCGAGGTAGCGTCCGCTCGAGCGCGAAAAACCCTGCCGCATCGGCAGCATGACCGCGTAGCCGCGTTTGACGAAGGCCGTCGCCATGTAGATGAAGCGGTCGCGCGTCTGGCGCCGCGGCTCGCCCGATTCCTTGCCGTGGTTGATCACGAGCAGCGGAAAGGGGCCGGGGCCGTTGGGCTTGAAGACCGTGGTTTCGAGCATGGCTTGCTTGCCGATGCCGGCCGGAAGCATGATGATTTGTTCGTTGAGGCGGTAGTCCAGCGGCATCTCTTGTTCCACCGCCAACGACGGCAGCAGGGTGCAACCGACAACAGCGGTCGCGATGATTTTGCCAACGAGGCTGCGGCGGAAAAACGAGGCGGTCACGATGATGAGTTCAATGGGTTGCCTGTAGGAATAGCTTGATTCTAAGCACGACCGTTTTCGGTAGCAATACACGATTGCCAATTCTTGGGCACGTTTGGGAAATATAGTTGGGGCAGCGGCCTGTTCCGTTTCTTCCCTGTCCACACAAGGGGCGCCTTCAAATGTTGAACAGTTAAATGGGCGTGGCATCGCCCCGGGCCGCACGGCAATGCGGCGCTAGTCAAACGGCGATCCACTTAAAATCGGGACCACGCCAATCGGCGCTCAGGCTGTTTTTCCTTCGCTGTTTCCACTTCGGGCAGGAGGTAGGATCATGATCAATATCGCTGTCATTACGGGTAGTACGCGGCCGGGCCGCAAGTCGCTCGACGTGGCGCGCTGGGTGCTCGAAATCGCCACCTTGCGCAACGACGCCGTGTACTCTCTGGTCGACATCGAGGACTTCAAGCTGCCGCTGCTCGACGAGCCGGTGCCGCCGGCGATGGGGCAGTATTCGCAGCCGCACACCAAGGAATGGGCCGAGAAAATCGACGGCTTCGACGGCTTCGTCTTCGTCACGCCCGAATACAACCACGGCATCCCGGGCGCGCTCAAGAACGCGATCGACTTCCTGTTCCGTGAATGGAACAACAAGGCCGCCGCCTTCGTCAGCTACGGCAGCGCGGGCGGGGTGCGCGCGGTCGAAAGCCTGCGCCTGTGCATGGTCGAACTCATGGTGGCCGACGTGCGCGCCCAGGTCCAGCTGTCGCTGGCCACCGACTTCGAGAATTACGCCGCCTTCAAGCCGGCGCCGCACCACGAAAACGTCGGAACCATGCTCGACCAGGTGGTGGCGTGGAGCGGGGCGCTGCAGCCCTTGCGGGGCAAGTAGCCGGCCTTGTTACAATCGGGGCCGCCGCTGTTGGCCTTTCAGCGCTCTGCCTGCGCATTTTCCACGCTTTCGACACGCTTTCCCCGATGAGTCTCGCCCACGATGCAATCCTCCCGCCGCCGCGCCGCGCCATGTGCGCGCGCTGCCTGCGCCCGCAACAAAGCTGCATCTGCGGCTTCGTCGCGCCGGTGGCGTCCCGGGTCGAACTGCTGATCTTGCAGCACCCGCTCGAGGTGGCGCAGGCCAAGGGCAGCGCGCGTCTGCTCCATATGTGCCTGCCGGGCAGCATGCTGGCGACGGGCGAGACCTTCGCGCCGGCGCAACTGGCCGCGTTGCTCGACGGCGGCGGCCGCGTGCCCGTGCTGCTCTATCCAGACACCCCCGACGCCCGCGCGCTGCGCCTGCCCGCGCCGCCCGCGCTCGACCCGGCCCTGCTGCTGGCGCCAGCGCGCCTGCGGCTGGTGGTGCTTGACGGAACCTGGCGCAAAAGCCGGAAAATGCTTTACCTCAACCCGTTGCTCCAGCAACTGCCGCGCCTCGCGCTCACCGAGGTGCCCGCCTCGCGCTACGGCATCCGCAAGGCGCAGGGCCCCGACCAGTTGTCGACGCTCGAGGCGAGCTGCTACGCGCTGATGCAGATCGAGCGCGACGCGGCCCGCTACGCGCCGGTCATCGGCGCCTTCGACGGTTTCGTCGCGCAACAGGCGCGTTACCAGGGCGCCGCCGCAGCGCAGTGAAAATATTCTTGCGCCGAAGCTATCATTTGGCGATTTTGAACATTACAATTTCGCAAGACGGCCACCCGGCGCCGTAGAGCGAGGTTGTATGAATGTATTTCATCGGTGGTGCGCCGTCACGTTGCTGATGGTCTGCTCCGGCTGCACCAAGGCCGGCATGTCCGAAGCGCGGCGCGACCACATTTTGGCCGGCGACCATGGCTGGATCGACATCACGGTGCACGCGCCCGCGTCGGCACCCGCAACCGGCGCAGGCGCCAAGGCGTGCGCGCTGTCTTACCTGATCAACGGCGAGACGCTGCTTAGCGAAAGCGCCGAACTCTCCGGACCCGATGAGAACAAGATGCCGGTTGGCTACCGTTTCGCCGCGCCGGCGGGCGCGCTCAAGACGGCGCTGGTGCTGTCGCATTGCGTTGGCGAAGAGCGCATGATCGAACTGCCGCTGACGCTCGAAAAAGACCACTTGGCGACGCTGCTGTTCGACGGCAAGTCGCTGGTGTTGCAGCAGTCGACCCCTTACGACCCTGCCACCCTCGACTCGGTGCGTGCCGAAATCAACAAACTGCACGATGGCGAGACGCGTGCGAGCGGCGCGCTGTCGACGCTGACGTGGCTGGCCATGGCGATCCTCGTTCTTAATCTGGCCGCCTTTCTGTATATGTTCGTGCGTATGTTCCTGCGCCGGCGCCACCCGCCGGGCGAGAGATGAGCCTGCCCGTGCACACCCGCGCCGCCGAAGCGGGCGACGTGGCGCGCATGGTCGAATTGTTCGGGCAGCTCGGCTATGCCAATACCGCCGCGGATGTGCGGGAACGGCTCGGGGCGCATTTCGGCAGCCGCGACGACCGCGTCTTCGTGGCCGAGTCCGATGGCGTCATTTGCGGGGTCGTGGTGGTGGTCGTGCTCCATCCGATGCACTTGCCCGCGCCGCGCGCGACGATCTCGGCGCTGGTGGTCGACGAAAACATGCGCAGCCGGGGCGTCGGCGCGGTCCTGGTGCAGCGCTCCGAACAGCACGCGGCCGACACGGGCTGTTCCCACCTCGAGTTGGCCAGCAGGGATTTCCGCACGCGCGCCCACGCCTTTTACGAAGGCATCGGGTTTGTCGAAGTGCGCAAGCGTTTCGTCAAAGAGCTGGGGAAACTTTAAAAGGGGGGCGGGGCGTGCCTTACAACTGCTTACAAATACGCCTGACCCCATTCGTTTTGTTGGCGCGTTTCATTCCTTGTGTCCCCAACAACCAAGGAATGATCATGAAACGCACCGTGCTCCGGCTTCTCCTGCCCCTGCTTGCCGCGCTGGCGCCGCAAGCGTTCGCCGGCCAACTTGCCAGCCTTGCCATCGTCGACCAACAGACCGGCGAGCCACTCCAGATTTGGCGCCACGGCGGCCACAACTACGTGGTCGGCCAGCCGGGCCAGCGCTACGCGCTGCGCGTGACCAACAAGACCGGCGCACGCCTGCTGTCGGTGATGGCGGTCGATGGCGTCAACGTCATCACGGGCGCCACCGCCTCGCCGGCCCAGTCCGGCTATGTGCTTGAATCGGGCCAGCAAGAGACAATCGCCGGCTGGCGCAAGAACATGCACGAGGTCGCGGCCTTCTATTTCACCAACGTGTCCGACTCGTACGCGGCGCGCACCGGGCGCGCCCACCAGGCCGGCGTGATCGGCGCGGCCCTGTATCTGGAGACCCCGCCCGTCCATTACGACGCGCCGATGGCGCCGCCGATGGCCGAGGCGCAGTCGTCGGCCCGCGATGCCGGCGCGGCGCACGGCACCGCCGCCGCCCCGGTTTCGGCGCCGCGCGCCGTTGCCCGCGAGGAGGGCGCGCGTTCGCGCCGCTACGACAGCAAGCTCGGCACCGGGCACGGCGAGCGCCTCGGCAGCGCCTCGAGCATGACCGAGTTCCGCCGCGCCAGCACGCGGCCCAGTGAGACGCTGGTCGTGTACTACGACAGCCTCGCCAATCTGCGCGCGCGCGGCATCATTCCCCGCGTTCCCGTGGTGCGCCGGCCGGCGCCGTTTCCCGGCGGTTTTGTTCCCGATCCATCCTGAAAGCCACGTCCACACAATAAGGAGAATTCCCATGTCCCCCAACTTGCTCAAAAATGCGATCGCGGCCTGTTTCGTCAGCTGCGCCGTGGCGCCGGCCCTGGCCTCGCCCTTGCCGCTGGTGATCGCCCATCCGGCCCCGGTGGCGGTGGCCGCCAGCGCCGACGCCAGGGCGGCGTCGATCGAACTCGTGTTCGTGCTCGACACCACCGGCTCCATGGGCGGCCTGCTCGAAGGCGCCAAGACCAAGATCTGGAGCATCGTCAACGACATCATGCAAACGCAGGGCCAGAAGGCGGCCAGCGTCAAGGTCGGGCTGGTGGCCTACCGCGACCGCGGCGACGCCTATGTGACCCAGGTCACCCCGCTGAGCGACAACCTGGACGACGTCTATGCGCGCCTGATGGAACTGAAGGCCCAGGGCGGCGGCGACGGCCCGGAGGACGTGCGCAGCGCCATGCGGGACGGGCTCGAGCGGGTGCAATGGTCCAAGGCGGGCCCGCGCACGTCGCAGATCCTGTTCCTGGTCGGCGACGCGCCGCCGCATGACGACTACCAGGATGTGCCGGACATCCTCGAGACCGCCCGGTTGGCGCGCCAGCAGGGCATGACCGTCAATGCCATCCAGTGCGGTGGCAACAGCGCGGCCACGGGACCTTGGAAGAGCCTGGCGCAGTTCGGCGGCGGCGAGTATTTCGCGATCGCCCAGGACGGCGGCGTGCGGGCGATCGCCACGCCCTACGATGCCGAGCTCGCGGCCTTGGGGGAGAGGATCGGCGGCACGTATCTGGCCTATGGCGCCGCGACCGCGCGCCTTGCCAGCCAGGCCAAGCAGGCCGCGATGGAAAGCCGGGTGTCGGCCGCCGCGCCGCCGGCCGCGCAAGCGGACAGGGCCTTGAACAAGGCGATCAACAAGAAAGCCTACGACGAATCGGACCTCGTGCAAAAGGTCGAATCGGGCGCGCTCAGCCTCGACAGCGTCAAGGAGTCCGACTTGCCCGAGGCTTTGCGCGCTTTGAAGCCCGAGCAGCGGCAGGCGAAGCTGGCTGCGACCTCGGCCGAACGCAAGGCCCTGCGTGAGCGCATCTTGGCGCTCTCCAAGTTGCGCGAGCAATTTTTGGCATCGGAAAGGAAAAAGGCCGGGGCCGCGAAGGGCGGGTTCGACGCGGCCGTGTCGAGCGCGCTGGCCAAGCAGATCAAGTAAGCGGCGGGCCGGTAGAACGCGCGCGTGGGGCTGATCGGGGCCGCGCGCGCGGCGACGTTAACAAACTCCCGTTAACAAACTCCCGTTAACAAACTCCAACGCCCCGGAACCAGCAATTCTCAATTCAGATTTTGATGCCGTATGAGCGCTGT
>NZ_PXWF02000321.1 GCF_003011895.2 Massilia glaciei
CAACAGGTTGGGCTAAACAGTCACCGGGAAAGCAGGTATATGTCGACATGGACACCAAACCGCCCAACATGCAAAAGAGCTAGATGCGAGACAAACGGAGCGGCCGCAGAAAAGCGGCCCTTTTTGCTACTTAACCGTATACTTGAACTGCCCCTGCTTGTTCGCCGTCACCTTGATCTTGGAAATGGCCAGGCCTTCCGCCATCTTCGCCAGCACCGACTCCGCGATCTCCGGCAACAGCGTGCCATTCAAGATATGGTCGACATTGCGCGCGCCCGAGTCGACCTCGGTGCAGCGTGCCAGCACCGCCTCCACCAACGCCTGGTCGTAGCTGAATTCGGCCTTGTGGTTGGTGGCGATGCGCTGCTCGATCCTGCGCAGCTTCAGTTCGATGATCTTGATCAGCACGTCGTCCCCGATCGGATAGTACGGAATCACCTTCAACCGCCCCAGAAACGCCGGCTTGAACTGCTTCATCAAATGCGGCCGAATCATCTCCTCCAAGGCCGCCGGCTGCGGCAGGTCGGCGCCGGTCTTGTTCAGGCAAGCCTGCATCATCGCGCTCGACGCCACGTTAGAGGTCAGGATGATGATGGTGTTCTTAAAGTCGATCTCGCGCCCTTCGGCATCGTCCATCACGCCCTTGTCGAACACCTGAAAAAACAGCTCCATCACATCCGGATGCCCCTTCTCGACTTCGTCGAGCAGCACCACGCTGTACGGATTGCGCCGCACCGCCTCGGTCAGCACGCCGCCTTCGCCGTACCCGACATATCCCGGCGGCGATCCCTTGAGGCCCGAAACGCTGTGCGCCTCCTGGTACTCGCTCATATTGATCGTGATGAGTTTGCGCTCACCGCCGTACAGCACGTCGGCCAACGCCAGCGCGGTTTCGGTCTTGCCTATGCCGGACGGCCCGACGAACAGGAACACGCCCTTCGGCTTATTGGGGTCGTCCAAATTCGCACGCGAGGTGCGCACGCGCTGCGCCACCGCCTCGATCGCATACGACTGGCCCAACACGCGTTCTTCAAGCAGATCCTTCAACTTGAGCACCGTCTTGATCTCGTCCTTGACCATTTTCCCAAGCGGGATGCCGGTCCAGCCGGCGAGGATCTCGGCGACCACGTGCCCGTCCACCTGCACCGGCACCATCGGCGTCTCGCCCTGCAGCGCGCGTAGTTCGACCATCAGGGCCTGGATATCCTTGCCCTGGCTGGCGTCCTGCTGCCCGCCCGCCTCCAGCGCGCGCCGGCTGGTCATGAGCTTCTCGGTCAGCACCTTCTCGCGCTCCCAGCGCGCCGACAAGGCGGCATGCTGCTCGGCCGCCGAGCTTCGATCGGCGCCCAGCTCCTTCAGCCGCGCCGCATGCGCACCGCCGACGCTTTGCTCGCGCGCGAGCGAGCACGCCTCGACGTCGATGCGTTCAAGCTTGCGCGTCAGGTTTTCAATCAACGCCGGCGTCGCATTTTGCCCCAGCGCCACCTTGGCGCAGGCGGTATCGAGCACGCTGATGGCCTTATCCGGAAGCTGACGGCCCATGATGTAACGGTGCGACAGCCGCACCGCCTCGGTGATCGCCTCGTCGTAGACGCGCACGCCAAAGTGCTTTTCCATCAATGGCGCCATCCCGCGCAGCATCGCACACGCCAGTTCCTCGCTCGGCTCTTCTACCTTGATCACCTGGAAGCGGCGCGCCAATGCGGCATCCTTCTCGAAGTACTTCTTGTACTCCCCCCAGGTGGTGGCGGCAATGGTGCGCAGCTCGCCCCGCGCCAATGCGGGCTTGAGCAGATTGGCCGCATCGTTCTGGCCGGCGGCGCCGCCCGCGCCTATCATCGTGTGCGCCTCGTCGATGAACAGGATGATCGCGTGCGGGCTTTTTTTGACTTCGTCGATGACGTTCTTGAGGCGGTTCTCGAACTCGCCCTTCACGCTGGCGCCGGCCTGCAGCAAGCCCATGTCGAGCGTGTGGATCTCGACTCCCTTGAGCACATCGGGCACATCGTCGATCGCGATGCGCAGCGCAAGGCCTTCGACCACGGCGGTCTTGCCCACCCCGGCCTCGCCCGTGAGGATCGGGTTGTTCTGGCGGCGCCGCATCAGGATGTCGATCGCCTGGCGGATCTCGGTGTCGCGCCCGATCACGGGGTCGAGCTTGCCATCGCGCGCGCGCTGCGTCAGGTTGGTCGTGAACTGGTCCAGCGACGGCGTCTTGGACCCCGCTCGCGCGGACATCTCGCCGACCGGGTCGCTGCCCTCGTCGGCAGCCGCCTCGCTTTGCAACGCTGGCGCCTCCTGCGATCCGGTGGTAAGTTTGTCGAGCTTATGCTTGATCTGCTCCACGTCGAATTTATCGAACAGCTTCGAGCCGCGGCAGGCCAGTTGCGCCAGTTCCGGGTCCGTCAGCAGGGCTTGCAGCAGATGCGCGCTGCGGATCTCGGCTTGGCGGCCGGACTGAATGTCGAGCGAGGCGATAAGCCACGCATGTTCGAACAACTGCGGCAGCCGCGCCGAAAAGACCGGCGTGCGGGAATTGCCCGCCTTGAGGCGCCCCACCTCCGCACGCAAATCGGCCTCGAGCATGTTGACGCTGATGCCGCTCTGGCGCGCCATGATCGTAAAGTCGCTTTTGGGCTGCTCGAGCAGCGCCAGGAACAGATGTTCGATATCGACCTCGAACTGTCCGAGCGAGACGCAGATGCTGGCCGCGCGCGTCGCCGCGGTGCGGCTGGTGTCGTTCAATTTACTGATCAGCGTTTTCAGGTTGATGCTCATTTGGACGTGCTCCTTGTTGTTGTTTGTTTTGATTTACAACGTGTGAAAGTCATAACGGACGTCGGTGCGGTCTTCGGTCTGCTCGCCACTTAGCAGAAATGCGTCCCATCCCAGCCGCGCGCCGCCACCCGCCTCGCCCAGCGCGGCGCCCCTCACTTCGGCAGCGCGCAGCACCAGTTGCACCTCGTACTCGAGCGTGACGCCGGTGAACATGGTCAGCATGCTTTTGAGCGCGCGCGCCGCCTTCCCGCCGGGCAGAAAAGTGCTGAAACCGGCACGACCGAGCGGCCCGATCTCGAGCCGCAGGCGCAGGTCGCGCTGCCACACCCGCGCGCCGGCCATTGCGCCGCCGCCGAGCGAGGCGTTGGCGCCGCCCAGCGCCGTCTGCTGGTCGGCCGGCACGTCGTACCAGCAGCCGATGAACTGGATCGCCTTGAAGGGTTCATTGAAATACTCCGACAACACGCGCGCGATCTGCACCGACGACGCGGGCCGGTGCCGCATGGCGGCCGCAAAGTAGCCGACCGATTCATCGAGCACGCCGCCGCCAAGGTCGTCGGTCAGGCGCTTGCGCAACGAATCGTTACCCAGGCCGGCGAGCGACAGCAGCAACGGCAAAAAGGTGTCCTTGCCATCCACCTGGTATTTAAGCTCGATCCTGTATTTGCACCAGGCCTCGTAGAACAAGGCCAGCGAGCGGTTCGAGAAGGTGTCGAGGAAGGCGCGCGGGCCATCGTCCTTTTCGTACAGGGCGTGCGCGGCGATGCGTTCGGTGTAGTGCGCCGGCAGCGCGCCGTTCCCGCCCAACAGGCCCATGAAGGCGGGCGTGATGCGGATGTATTTGAGCGTCTGCGCCTGCAGCGCCTCGCCCAGCGCGCGCGCGTCACGCGCCAGACCGCGCGGCTCCGGCTCGAGTTTCAGGAGCTCGCTGGCGGGAAAATCGAGCGAGGTCGAATTCTGGAAGCGCAAAAAATTGGCGACCGTGTTCTGGTGCGGCGGTCCATGGCGCTTGAGCCAGAGTTCGAGCATGCGCACCGCCTGAAAATATTCGAAGCGGTACGGCTCCTCGAACAACCGTTCGATTACAGCAGGCTCAAATCGCCGCTTCGTGGTATGCATTTCAATAGCTCTTCTCCGGTTTTGTTCGATACCATCACCAGTTGGGTGAAGCTGTTGGCATGCACATACAGGCCAAGGAAGCGTTCGATGATGTGGGCAAACGCGTGGATGCCGCTGCCGACAAATGCCTCTTCCTCGATCACCATGCGCACCTCTATGCCGCGCACCAGGCAGGCGAACGGATTCCCCTTGAGCCAAGTGCTGGCCGCCTTGTGGGTGACAGCCTTGATGCCACCGATCTGGCGTTGCGACGAGGGTGAGCGCGACAGGTCGTATAACGTGAGCATTTCGCGGAAGGCGTCGAGGCCACCGTCGGCCAGCGACAGGTGGTTGAGCGACAGGTGCGAAATCAGGCGCCAGTGCGCGCCGCGGCCTTGCTCGAAGCGCTGCGAGGCGCTGGGTTTGCGTAAAAAGGTGATCGCTTTGACGCCCGAGCCGCCCGTGATGGTCAGTTCGCCCCCGCGCTGGCCATAACTTAGCAGCGTCGGCAGGTCGCGGTTGGTGCAGGTCAGCTCTATGCTCAAGGTGTCGGTTTCGACCTCGGCCGGATCGAAGTCGATGTCGACGATCGATATCTCGGTCTCAAAGCCCGGGCTGAGCGAGGCTATGGCCTCGTCGCGCCGCATGAACCAATAGTGGCCGCTTTTTTCGGGCGTCTGGCCGTGGTGCAGTGAATAGAAGGGGCGGAATTCGATCACCGACTCGCCCTGGGGCGTCTGCCGCACCAGCTTGACCGAGTCGATCGAATGCACCTCGTAGGCGAAGGCGCGGCGGCCGTCGCCCAGCACCGGGTAACTGGCGCTCGCGTGCGTGAGGCGAATCGGCTCGCCGCGCTTGCTGAACAGGTTGACCACCGGCGTACAACCGAGCCGCATATTGTTGGTCGAGAGCGTGCCGAGCATGCGCGCGGCGTTCGAGTCGGTGCGCATGCCCGACAGCGCCAGGTGCAGCGTGATCGATCGGCATCCCGACGGCAGCGCGGCGGCGAGCGTCTTGAGGTCGATGTCGAAAAAATTGAATTTTTCGGGATAACAGAAGTACTCGGTCAGCAGGCGGTATGCCGTGTGCGAGCGCGCCGAAAAATCGATCAGCGATTCGTCCTCCTCGAACCCTACCACGCTCACCGGTATGGCCGGCAGCGTGATCCAGCGTCCGTTGCCGTTCGCCTCCACATAGGCCGACACGGTGCGCATGAACAGCGCGTCGCGCAGCGCCGCGCAAAACGACGGCTCGCCATCGATGAACACCCGCAGCTTGTCGAGGCCCAGCTTGCCGACCGCGACCTGCTGGGCGGTGCTGCCGATGGTCAGGCTCACGCTCGAGGTGGCGCCGACCGGCGTGATGATCGCCTCGGGCGGGTCGATGATGGCCGAGAACGAGGCGCGCGTGAGCGCCAGCGGCGCCACCGTGACGTCATAGGCGGTGCGGAAGATGCACTCCGCGCCGCGCACCTCACTCGTTGTGAGCTCGGTGCCGCGCGGGACCACGCTGGCGGTGGTCAGTTGCGTCGCCGTGGCGCTACAGTCCATGTGCGCGATCGAGCACGATGGAAACGGCCGCAGGTAATGCGGGTAGAGCACGTCGAACAGGGCTTCGGTGAACTCGGGAAAGTCGTCGTCGAGCCGTTTTGCGATGCGCGAATTGAGCAGCGCGAACGATTCGATCATGCGGCCGATGTGCGGGTCTTCGCACACCTCGCCGCCGATCAGCAGGCGGCCTGCGATCTTCGGGTAGCGTTCCGAGAACTCGCGCGAATAGCGGCGCAAAAATCCCAGCTCCCGTTCGTAGTACGGTAGTAGCTCATCCAATTCAGGCTCCCTTGGACGCCGTGCGGCGCGCCTTGCTGATGGTGTAATGCAGGCTCGATGGCTGCAGGATCGCGTCGAAGTTGACCGACTCACTCGCCGCGTTCACAACCAGCAGCGCTGTGATGGAAAAATTGAGACGGTTGATCGAGTCGGCCCGCAGTTCGAGCGACGCTGTTACCTCTCTGAGCCGCGGCTCGTGCCGCTCGATGGCGGTTTGCAGGCAGGCGCAGATGTAGGCGCGGTCGTCGGTGCTCGACAGCGACAGCCCGGCAAAGTCGTTCAGGCCATAGGTCACGATCGAGCGGGCGCATTCCGGGAAGTGCAAAAGCAGGTCCTCCGGGATCACGGTGCGGGTGTTGAGCAGCGCCTCGAGATCGCGCGCGACCGAGTCCTTCAGGTCCTCGATCGACAAGCGGCTCACCGTCCCGCTGGAGGCGCCGTGCACCGGCACATCCAACAGTCGGTCGAACAATCCGGGGGTGAATCCGTTCATGGCCATCCGATCGGGTAGTGGTTGTTACGACTTGGTCGATGCGGGAAGCTCGGCGACCAGCCGGAGTGAAACGGAGAGCTCGTCGAGCTGGAAGTGCGGCCGCAGGAACGACACGGCGCGGTACACGCCCGGCCGGCCCGGCACCTCCGACACCTGCACCGAGGCCTCGCGCAGCGGGAACTGGGCCTTCTGCTCCTGGCTCGCGTTGTCGTCGAGCAGAACGTACTGGGTCAGCCAGCGGTTGAGGAAGTCCTCGACACTCGAGGCGGCCGCGAAGCTGCCGATTTTGTCGCGCATCATCGCCTTCATGTAGTGGGCGATGCGCGAGACGGCAAAGATGTACTGCAACTGGGCCGACAGCACCGCGTTGGCGTTGGCCGCCTCGGAGTTGTATTTCTTGGCCTTTTGCGCCGACTGCGCGCCAAAGAAGGCGGCGTAGTCGGTGTTTTTGCAGTGGACCAGCGAGATGAAGCCGAGGTCCGACAGCTCCTTTTCGCGGCGGTCGGTGATCGCGATCTCGGTCGGGCACTTGAGCGCGACCTCGCCCTCGTCGGTCTTGAAGGTGTGGGTCGGCAGGTCCTCGACCAAACCACCGCCTTCGACGCCTCGGATCGCGGCGCACCAGCCAAAGTCCTCGAACGCGCCCGTCAGCTTGGTGCCGAAGGCGTAGGCGGCGTTACACCACAGGTATTTGTGGTGGTCGGTGCCGTCGACGTCCTCGACGAAATTGAAGCCCTCGGTGGTGGCGCCGTCGGCCGGGTTGAACGGCAGGCGGCCGAGAAAGCGCGGCAGCGTCAGGCCGACGTAGCGCGCGTCTTCCGATTCGCGGAACGACTTCCACTTCGCGTATTCGACCGTGTCGAACACCTTGGACAGGTCGCGCGGCTTGCCAAGGTCGCTGTAGCTTTCGAGTCCGAACAGCTCGGGCGAGGCGGCCGATATGAACGGCGCGTGGGCGGCGGCGGCGATGTGCGACATCTGCTCGACGAAGTACATGTCTTCGGGCTGGCGGGTGATCTCGAAGTCGCCCAGCAGCGCGCCGAACGGGGCGCCGCCGAAGGTGCCGAACTCCTCCTCGTAGATCTTCTTGAACATCGTGCTTTGGTCGAATTCGAGCGCACTCTGGAAGTCCTTGACCAGTTCCTTCTTGGTCGCGTTGAGCATCTTGATCTTCAAATTGGCGCTCGTCGCGGTGTTCTTGACGAGGTAGTGCAGGCCGGTCCAGCTGCTCTCCAACTTCTGGAATTCGGGCGCGTGCATCACGGCCGAGAGCTGGGCCGAAATCATCCGGTCCAGTTCCGCCACGCGGGCGTCGATGGTGGCGGCAAGGTTGTCGGACACGAGCACGGTGCCTTCCATGACCTGGCTCACCAGTTCGGAGATCAGGTCCTTGGCGCGCGCGTGCTCGGTGCCGGACTTGGCGACCTTGCTCTGCTCGACGATCTGGTCGAGCAAGCTGGTGTCGTGGACTGCGGCGGCGCCGCCTGCGGGGGTCGGTTGAGCGGACATGGTTTAGTCTTTCGTGGCGTTGGCTTGCTGGCCGAGCGTGGCCAGTTTCTCGGTGCTGCCGAGCACGTCGCTGAGGAGGTCTTCGAGCTTGTCGTTGCCCGCCAGCTTGTTGCGCAGGTCGGCCAGCTTGGTGCGCGCCTCTTGCAGCTTGCGCAGCGGCCCGACTTGCTCGACCACCGACTCGGGGCGGAAGTCGCCGAGCGAGGTGAACTTGAGGTCGACCGAGAAGCTGGACTTGTCGTCGCCGAGCGTGTTGGCGACCTTGAAGGCGGCGCGCGGCGCGACGCCCTTCATGACCTCGTCGAAGTTGTCGCTGTCGATGCCGACGAAGGCGCGGTCCTTGAGGCGCTTTTGCCCGGATTCGGAATTGCCGCCGAAATCGCCGACAACACCCATCACGAACGGCAACTCCTTGTTTTCGGTCGCGTCGCCGATCTCGACGTCGTACGTCATCTGGACGCGCGGCGGACGCACTTTCTGCAGGCGCTTTTGAACACTTTCAACTTTGGACATCTGGTTCCCCTCTGTTTGGATGGACGTGAATGGAAGCTGTTCGAGCGTGCCGAAGACTAACTTGTGATTGTTTCCCCCCAGGGAAACCATGCGCGGACGACGTTGGATTGGCGTCAAGCGGGCCTCTGAAACTGACGGTTTAAAGATGCGCCCATGGAATTAATTATTTAAACTTAACGTTATCAGAAATCCAAAAAGATTCCTGCCGGATCCGGTTACTTTGTTTAGAAACTTTGTCGTAGCGCACGACATGGGCACATTGCGCATCGTTTTGTTTATGGAAATGTTATTGTTCCGCTAATTTACGATAGTACCCATCGACTTTCCCACGGCGAAGGAACATCCGGTATGATCAGCAAAGTACTCTGGGGCGAAGGCCTGTTCCTGCGCCCACAACATTTCCAGCAGCAAGACCAGTATCACGAGCATCGCCTGCACGAGAGCCTGAAGGCGGTCCATCCCTACGCCTGGGGCGTGGACCAGTTGCAGGTCGACCGCGATGCGCTGGGCAACAACACGCTGCGCGTGCAGGCACTGTCGCTGCGCTTCCAGGACGGCGAGCTGGTCGACGCCCCCGGCGTCGACGCCCTGCCGGAAGTCGTCGACCTGAGCCAGCTGATGCAATCACAGCAAACCGTGCTGTTCTACGCCGCCCTGCCCGCCTTCAAGCAATTCGGCGGTAACTTCGCGCCGACGGAGCAAACCGGCAACGCCGCCCGTTTCGTGCAATCGGACCGCGACACGCCCGACCTGTTCACCCAGGCCGCGCTGGCCCAGATCAGCTACCTCAAGAAATCGGTGCGGCTGGTCTCCGAATCCGAGCCGCGCGACTCGTACACCCACTTCCCGCTGCTGCGCCTGCGCCGCGTGGCCACCGGCGGCTTTGAGATGGACCCCGGGTTCGTGCCGCCGAGCCTGTCGGTCCGCAGCGCCCCCATCCTGCTTTTGCAACTGCGCCGCCTGATCGAAGCGCTGCAGGCCAAGGTCAGCGCGTTGTACGGCCACCACCGCGAGCCGAGCAAGAACGTGATCGAATTTCGCTCCGGCGACATGTCCTCGTTCTGGCTGTTGCACACGGCCAGCTCGGCCTACGCTTCGTTGTCGCACTATTTCCACCATCCGACGTTGCACCCGGAGCGGCTCTACGAGCAGTTGCTCGGCGTCGCCGGCGGCCTGATGACGTTTTCCAAAAGCTGGACCCTGACCGACTTGCCACCCTATCTGCACGCCGACCCCGGACCGGGCTTCACAAAGTTGCACCTGATCATCCGCGAGCTGCTTGACACCGTAATATCGTCGAAGTATTTCGCAATCGCACTCAACGAAATAAAGCCCTCCTATTATTTGGGGCAACTCGATTCTGGAAAAATCGACGACAAGACCAACTTCTACCTGGCCGTCTCGGCCAACATGCCGGCGCTCGAACTGGTCGATGTGGTGCCGCTGCGCTTCAAGATCGGCGCGCCCGACGACGTCGAAAAATTCGTCCTCTCGGCCATGCCGGGGGTGCGCATCTCGCACGCGCCGCAGGTGCCGGCGGCGGTGCCGGTGCGCCCCGACACCTGCTACTTCCAGATCGAAGCGAAGGGCCAGATGTACGAGCGGATGCTGCAGGCGCAGTCGATTTCGATCTACTGCCCGTCCGGCATGCGCGAGCTCAGACTCGAACTCGTCGCCGTCACGGCCTGACCCGCGCGGGCCATCCGAATGACTACGACGACCGCCCCCTCCCTGGCCGGCGGCCCCCAGGCGCAAGGGCATGCCTGGGCGGCGCCGCAGACGCTGCTCGACCTGATGTACGACGGCTTCTATGCCCTGTTCATGCTCAAGAACGGCAACGGCCCGCTGGACAACACCGACTTCACGCTCAAGATGACCCAGTTCCTCGACGAGTTCGGGCGCGGCGCCAAAAAGCACGGCGCCTCGGCTGACGACATCGACGGCGCCAAGTACGCATTCTGCGCGGCGGTCGACGAGATCATGCTGCGCTCCTCGTTCTCGATCCGCGAGGCGTGGGCGCGCCGACCGCTGCAACTGGTGCTGTTTGGCGACCAGCTCGCGGGCGAGAATTTCTTTGTCCGGCTCGAAGCGCTGCGCGCGCGCGGCAGCGCCCATCTGCAAGCGCTCGAAGTGTTCCATATGTGCCTGCTGCTCGGCTTCCAGGGCCGCTACATCATCGAAGGCTCGGAGAAACTGAACTATCTGACGGCCCGCCTCGGCGACGAAATCGCCAGCATGAAGGGCAAGCGCGGCGGCTTCGCGCCGCATGCGGAGCGTCCCGACCAGATCATGCACAAACTGCGCCGCGACCTGCCGCTGTGGGTGCTGTCGTCGGTGTTCGCGCTCATTTGCGCGCTCGGCTACATCGGGCTTCGCGCCTCGCTCGGAAAAAACACGGCGATGTGCATGAGCGCATACAACGACGTCGTCAAGCTGCCGCCGCGCGCGGCCAAGCTGACGATCACACTGCCTTGAACGACGCCCCGCCATCGGGAGGCGGCAGCATAAATTTGATGTGCTTGAGATATTTCTCAAGGTGAACTTGGCGGCTTTGCGAAAAGCTGTCAGATCGTGTGGGATGCGCGGCGCGAAACATTGACGTCCCCAGTTTCAAAAACGCGCCGCCTCCCTTTTATTCATCAGGAATTCACTCCACTCGGAATCATGAACGACCACATCGATCCTGTCCCGCCCCCGGCCAACCTCACTTTCATGCGGTGTTAAATGAAAGCCCTCGAAACGATTGCCTCTTTGGGCATCTTCGGCACAGGGTTGAGCCAACATGCGCGGCTCATCACGCTCGCCAGCGCGCAGGACCGGGGGCTGGCAGAATCGCTCATGGCCGAACAGTTCACCGGAAGCGAGGCGGTCAACGAGCTGTTCTCGTTCGAACTCGACGCGCTCAGTGTGTCGACCAACCTGGATCTGTCGCTGTTCAACGGCGAGGAGCTGACCATCGCCCTGCTCCAGGCCGACGGCAGCCGGCGGGCGTGGCACGGCATCTGCAACGGGGCCGCCTGGGTGGGCGCCGACGGCGGCGTGGCGCGGTACCGCCTGCGGCTCGAGCCGGCGCTGGCCGTGCTGCGGCTGCGGCGCGACAGCTATATTTTCCAGGACAAGACCGCGCGGGACATCGTGACCGAACTGCTGGCCGATTATCCGCAGCTGCGTTTTGACTTCGACATCAGGCAAGCCATGCAGCGGCACGCAATCTGCACGCAGTACCGCGAGAGCGATTTCGATTTTTTCAAGCGGCTGCTCGCGTCGGAGGGGCTTAACTGGCGCTTCGAACACGACCAGGCCGACGACGCGGATGCGGGCGATGGCCATGCGCGGCACAAGCTGGTGATCTTCGACAGTAGGGCCGACGCACCCGCGACGCCGGGCGGATCGAGCATCCGCTTCCATGGCGTGCGGGCCACCGACACCGACGACGCGATCGACGGGTTTGCCGCGCGGCGCCAGGTGCAGGCCAACGGGGTCAGCATCAGCAGTTGGGATCCGGCCAAATTGCTGGCCCCGGCGGCGCAGCAGCAGTCCGGACTCGCGGCGGGCGAACTGCCGGCGCTGCCGGTCTACGACGGCAGCGGAGAGCGCATCGCCAGCCTTGACGGGGCGGCCGATCCGCACAGCCTGCTGATGCTGCAGTCGCTCGAGTTCGACAACAAGGTGTTCGAGGGTACGGGCGCGTTGCGCCGGATGGCCGCCGGAAACGCATTTGAGCTGACCCAGCACGAGCGCTACAGCGCTGGTGATCGCGCATTCACGGTGCTGTGGATGCGCCACGAAGCGCGTAATAATTTTCTGCCGCGTATTGGGTCTGGCGTGACTGACGGCCTTGAGGCGGGGACCTACCGTAACAGCTTTGCGTGCGTTCGCAAAAGCGTGGCCATGGTGCCGCGCGAAACGGCGGCGCCGCATGCGCGCACCGCGATGGGGCCGCAGACCGCACTCGTGGTCGGGCTGGACAAAACCGTCGCGACCACTGGGCGCGACTATCAAGTGAAAATCCAGTTCGCATGGCAGCGCGGGCAAGGCGCCAACGCTGGCGGCATGTGCCACAACACCGACGAAACCGGCAATGCGCCAGGCAATGAAGCATCGGGCACCTGGGTGCGCGTGGCCGAAGCGCTCGCCGGACCGAACTGGGGATCGCAGTTCACGCCGCGCATCGGCACCGAAGTGCTGGTCGATTTCATCGAATGCGATATGGACCGGCCGGTGGTGGTGGCGCAGCTTTACACTGGGTCGGACCCGCCGCCGTTCGCGGCCGGATACGAGTCAGGCATCAATCACGCGGGGGTTTTGTCGGGTATTCACAGCCACAATTTTGAAGGTGGCGGGTTCAATCAATGGCAGCTTGACGACACCCCCGATCAATTGCGCACGCGGCTGGCGACAAGCAGCGCCGCGACCCAACTGAACCTGGGTTACCTGATAGAGCAGGCGCCCATCTCGGCCCAACGCGGCAGCTATCGGGGCAGCGGCTTCGAGTTGCGCACCGACGCCTGGGGCGTGGTGCGCGGCGGTGACGGCGTACTGCTGTCGACCTCGGCCCGCGCCGAACTGGGTAGCAGCGTGACATCGACCCAGTTGGACGCGACCGAAGCACTCGGCGGGCTCAAGGTGGCGCAGGCATTGACCAAGGCGCTGACCGGGGCGGCCGCGCAGCAACAAGCACTGTTTAGTAAGGACGGCGCCAAGGCGCAGGCGGACTTCATCGAGCAAATCGACCCGAAGGAAAAGGGAAAGCACCCCGAGTCCTTGGGCGGGCAGGACGCGCTCAAGGCCACAGGCGGCGAGCGCACACTCGACGCCGATCTGCCAGTCGAAAAATTTGGTACGCCGTTGGTGCTAATGGAGTCGCCATCGAGCGTCAACTGGGCCACGCCGGCATCGACCGTGGTCTTCGCAGGCGCGCAGCTGCACTGGACCACGCAGTCGGATCTGCACATGACAGCGGCGCATACCGTCTCGACGGTGGCGGCCAACGCCGCCGGAGTGTTCACGCATGCGGGCGGGATTCAGGCCATCGCTGGCAATGGGCCGGTGTCGCTGCAGGCGCATACGGATCAACTGGAGATTTTGGCGGATAAGTCGATTACTGTGAGCTCGGTGAATGACAGTATCGAGATCAATGCGAACCATAAAATCGTACTGCAGGCGGGACAATCGTCGATCACACTAGAAAGCAGTGACATTACTTTCGCTTGCCCCGGCAGTCTTACCGTTAAGGGTGGGCAGCATTTATTTGACAGTGGCGCCGCCACGAACGCAAAGCTCAACGATCTACCGCACGAGCTTGTGACGCCGACGCTGGAGCCGTACAGTATTCGTTGGGCTGCAATTTCGGCGATTACTGGAAGGCCTGAGCCTGGTGTCGATGTTATTGCGATAGACAGTGTAACAAACGGAACTATCTTAGATGGAAAAACAGCAGCCGACGGCAGGAGCCTACGCCAGCGCGACGAAAAAAAGCGCAAGGAATTCACAACTTTTGTCGGATCAGGGGACTGGGTGACAGAACTCACCACCAGCGATGAACCGCGGCCAGTCGAAAGCGAGGAATGGATGAACTGGGAGGCAGAGGAATGAGCAGAGTGTATGAGGTTGTAGAAGGAGACACCTTGTCCCTAATCGCGGTAGCATTTGGCGTCAACGTACGGGCGCTGGTGAAGTTAAACTGCATCAACAGCCCGATTTCCATTAGGAAAGGGCAGAAATTGCGGATCCCAGATGCTGAGGAGATTCCGATGACTCCCTTTGATCTGAAGCATAAGCCGATCCAAATTGACTTTTCGCGCCTCTTAGCACTCGAATTTTTCGATGCGGCGAACATGCCAATCAGTGGTATGAATGTTGCCATACATTTAGATGGCAAGGTCGAAAAATACAAAACGGATGCTAACGGAAAAATTCCCCATATTACCTCCGACGAAAAGACTGTGGTGCAAGTGCATGTAGAAAAAACGAACTTAGATTGGAAGAAAATATCGGAGATCCAACTCGAAAACGAAGCGACATTCGCGCGTTTGATCAGTCCAAAAATAAAATTGCAGTCCACAATGAAGGTTCACAACGGGCCCGCCCAGACCGCCAGAACGGATAAGCCAGAGCCCCAAGCAGTGGCGACGGAAACTCTAACACGCAGTGCAAACGGGAACCCTGTTCACAAAATTGCGATGGAGTGCCCGAACCAAGAGAACCTAAAGTTGGGAACGAACTTCAAGTACCGCGATATTATTATTGCGGCTGGTAAGCGAAGCGGTTTCTCACCCCAAGCGATTGCAGCGATTATGAATGCAGAAGCTGCGACCCTAACCGTTATCGAATACATACCAAAAATAAACAAAAAGACAAAATTGCCTATTCTAGGAAAGGATGGCAAGGTCTTGATGAAAAAACTGCTAAGAAACGACGGCGAATGGGATGTTAATTCTGCATCTCCCGCATCGTCAGCACGCGGAATGACACAGTTTTTGGACGGAAGTTGGATTGCCCAAGCCGTAATCGATGGATCTTTCGTAAATAGCCGCGCAAAAAAGGAGGGTTGGTTGACGATACGAAAAATAGCAGTAAAGCAGAAGAAAAATTCTGTGGAAAAACAAGTGATTGAATTTAAACTGACTGATGGCAATTTTGTTACCGCAACAAAAAAGCATACATTGGCGCAAGTGCTCATAGCGAAACACTTAACAAGCCGCGCCACATCCAACGACGAAAATCTACAGAAGCTGCTGGATTTACGTTACGAGGCGGAATATTCTATACATGCAGCGGTTGATTATGGAACACAGAATCTGGATGGCTTGAGGGATAAAGAATTTAGGATCGACGACCTAAATGATGGAGACAAAGCCAAGCTTGTATACCTTACTCATCACTTGGGATTAGGTGACGGCAAATCGTTTATCAATAACACGATGGGCGAAGCAACTGCTAAAAACTTGCTTATAACGCAAATCGGCGATGAGGCGGCTGCAATACGCGCAGCGAACGAGGGCGGGGAGTACGTAAAGGCCCACCGAAAATGGCTGTTTGGCTTCATTGATATGAAAATCGATTTGCCGGCAAAGATGTGCGACAAATCTAAAGCCGAGCCCGCTAGATCGCTGCTGGCAATTACTGAAGCAATTCGACCCGCCTAATTAAACTTCATCCTCAAGAAATAATATGAAAATATCGAATTTAATTCTGCTGCATTTTCTTGCATCGTGCACGCTTGTTCAATCGTCCGTAGAGCAGGTGGAAGAATCTAAAACAACAATACTAACTGGAATTTCGCAAGAGCAAGAAAATTCTCAACAGATATATTCAACCAAGCTCGGTATTGTGAAATTTTCGGCCGCTGAAGGCTCCGGCGGACTAGCTGACAGAATTGTCTTAAACGGCTTTGATTTAATCAATTTAAAAGGCAAAGAAGACGCGCAAAACAATACTCAACATTTGATGCCAGGAAATATGCTTATCCATAGCGGAATTGATCTTGGACCAGAGGCAAAGTTACGAAGAAAAGGACCAATAAACATGAGCAGACTTTTGGTTTTTGAAGGCCCCAACCTCAATTGTATAAAACGTTTTTTGATTATCGACTTTACTGGCGATAAACCGTATATATCTGAATATTTTGGGAACAATCCGCAAGACAAACACTGCCTTGTCTTTAAACGTGCGGAATGGGGGGGGGGGAAATCTTATATATATATTGAAGGCCCAGAAACCTATGTTTATCACAGCCATGGAAAAGTTATTGAAATTCACTAGGGAAGCGCTGAACAATTGATGTTTCTGGCGCTAACGCCGGACTCAAAACCGGCCAATTTCTAAACGATGATTCTTTTTGATTTTCGCGCCCAATCAGGTCGTTTTTGATGCAAATCGAAGGATTTTATCCCTATTTTCGTCCTCATAACGTAATACGGGATTCAGTGACCTTAAATTGCCTGCCGCCGAGCACCAGATTCGCAAATTTGAACCGGCTGAACAGTTGCGCAGTGTTCTTGGACAAACCGCGGTAGCGGGTCTTTCGATGACGGAAGAGGTTCTTCACCACTTGAAACGGATGCTCAACTTTCGCGCGCACGCTCACCTTGCCTTGAGGTGGTCATCTCACCTATAAGACCGCGTAACAATTCAGCCGCTATACGGTTGGCTGGATAGGAGTGCAATGGAACGCGTTTAGTAGTACAGCGAGCATGCTGTGCCCCTGCTTACGCAAAGTGTCGAGACACGAGCGGATGATGCAGAAATGCTCGGGGTTCGGAAGCAGCTCGATATTTTCTATTTTATTTTTGGCATGCGCACGGCGTTTTCTGCCGTGTTGTTCGCAAATGGTATCGATGAAGCGCAGGACGGCTTCGGCATGCAAGCGAAAGCGGCGCAACAGGTTCACGGTGGTGGACTGCTGGCGCGGTCGTTTTTGGTGATGTTTTTAGGGTTGAGCGACTCGCCTTCGCGCACGATGCCATAGTAGACGGTGCGGAAGGCGCGGACGTCGTCGCTGAACATGAGCTGCCTTTCGCGCGCCACGTGGCAGAGTTTGTTGGCAGTGAGCAGGAATTCGCTCATCGCCTGTGCCCGTTGCGCTGGCCCCAGACTATCAGTTGCTCACGCGCGGCGGCGCGAAAGGTGTCGCCGGCGGCCAGCAGCACCGATTGGTGGTGCGCCTACATGTGCTTGGCGAGCTTGCCGATGGTCGTGGTCTTGCCGGCGCCGTTGACGCCGGAGATCATCATCACTAGCGGCTCGTGGCGGCCCCCGTACCAGGTAAGTTTGTCGCTCGCGGCAACGTGCAGCCAGTGCAGTTTGCCGGCCCAGTTGGTCGCAGCGGCACGTGACAGCGAGCGCCTGGTGCTCAACAACGCTGAATGCCACGGCGACCTGCCGGCGTCGCTGCTGCAGCTCAAGCAGGGCCTCGTCATCATGCCAGATTGGTTTTTCGAGGCGCCTCGAAACCATATAAAAAATTCCTCAATTGTCCATCCATTCAATATCAGGCTCAGTCCAAGTCCCAGTCGCGACATACTTAAATAAGTTAGTATAAGCTCTATTTAGTCGCACATCTCCAGCAAGTTCTTCACTTCTCCTTTTAAGTCTTGGTATAAACGAATTCGCAATTTTTCGAGCTGCGATGTCATCGCGATGTCGTCGAATAACTCTAGTGTACCCCTCTGCCAAAGTGACGATTGGGAAAGTGTCGTCACTTTCAATAAGCTTATCTAAGTCCTCCAATATTTCTCGTGCTTGGTCTGCGTATGTCAACGCCATTTGTGTGTCATCGGACTGTTCCGCAACAATTAGCAGTTGCTGCGCTAACGCATGCAGGGTGTGTCCCATTGGGTAAGCCTGCCTAGCCGTAGATAATTTTTCTAATGCCTCCGTATGTTCACGAAAATCACGTAAGGCAAGTCCATATTGAAGCCAGAATAAACCATCAAGTTCAAATTTTTTCTCAAGCGATTTGTAAAGACCCAAAACTAATTCTTGATGCCCTTTTAAGACATCTTTCAGAAAGGCATGGTTAATTAATCCTTTGTAGATAGTGCCTTCCAATTTGTTTACATTTTTTATTACGGGTGACTCATACTGAGAGAACGCGTCTAACAGTGCGCCGAGTGCTTTAAATGTGAAGCTAGGATCAACCAAATGGTCAAGAATGTAACGAACATAGACCGGATGGCGAACTGAATGAGCGCCCGACCGCTGCACCACCATGCCGGCCAAATTGTTTGATAAAATTATGTCGCCGTTGAGAATTCCGATGGAACTGAATGCCCTATCGATTAGCGCCGACGGTGCATCTTGTTTTCGATCAGTTATTAGTCCTACAATTAGCAAGCAGAGTCTCTCTTCGTCAGTCTGCAGAGTCTTAAAATCGTTGGCGATAATTTGCCCATATCCCAATCCGAACGTCGCCTCCAGCAGGGCAATCAGCAGTTGTTTTTGAGCACGGTCGACAAGCTCCTTAACTCGTTGAGCCGGTGATAATTGTCCGAGCCGTGTCCAAGAACCGAATTTTTCTAATTTACCAAGTATTTTTTCAGCGTCATGGTAGCTGAACTGATCAACCTTAATTGGAACGCTGCAGTAAGCCCCAATTCTAGTTCGAGTCTTACGTTTCCAAATGTTCTCTCGTTCGGTTCCAAGTAACATAGTCCGACGAAGTCTATTCGATTCAAAAATATCCCGCAATTGATCTGAAACAAAGTCAAAATTATCAATCGCAACAAATATTTTTTGTGCGGTAGATGTTCGCTCAATTGCTTCAAGTGTATCTATTAAATAGTCAATCGGCTGGTTGATGTAGAAAACTGCATAGCCAGGATTCGCCTGTAGTGAATAACACAACTGCATTAGCAACGTGGTTTTTCCCGAGCCT
This sequence comes from Massilia glaciei, assembly GCF_003011895.2. Taxonomy (GTDB): domain Bacteria; phylum Pseudomonadota; class Gammaproteobacteria; order Burkholderiales; family Burkholderiaceae_D; genus Telluria_A; species Telluria_A glaciei. The sequence goes on from NZ_PXWF02000321.1 coordinate 18,599, forward strand.
GCCGGGCCAATTAGAGGCCAGATAGAATTGGCTTTAAACCCTTGTTCGATAGCTTTGAGGGACAACGACACAATATCAAGCTCGGCAGGAATACCCTCAATAATGTCATCCCATGTCGGCCGAAATCCTTTATAAAATTCGCGTATTGCATACTTGGCGCTTCGAGCTCGATTCGTTAAAGTGCTTTTCTTTACCGGGGTAACATGATCAAATAGTGACGCGTATTTTTTCACGTCTGGCGCTTTTAATAACTCTGCCAATTGAGGAATACTTTCCATTGCCAATTGTATTGGCTGCAGAGGAGAGGGAAAAGTTTCCTTAAGCCATTGAACGAATTGAGTTAAGGTGCCGGCAATATGCTCAATATTATAGTCCAAAAGTACCTGTTTTTGCAGATCCGTCGCCGAAGGAGTAATTACAAAACTCTTGCCTGGGGATTTTCCAGTAACATTTTTGTATCGTTCGATATGATATTTTAGCAATGGCTCGCTAAGCTTCGTCCCGATAAACAGGATGGGCAGCCGCAGAAAATCAGATGCGCATTGCTCGTACCATGGAAGCGTTTTCGCTGTAGATTTGGCATATTCCGACGAAGAAAATATAATGCCGCCCGACAATCGATCGATTGATCCGTTTAGTTTTACAAGATGCAGCCGTTCAAAAAAATTATCTTGATCCACAATTGCATCAGATGACATCTTTATGCTAATTTTTTGTTTGCTATTTCTTCTTAGCGCAGTCTCCAATGCGTCGTCAATATTTAGCGTATAAATACGGCGCCAAGCAAATTCAGCTAAATAAAGATAGTCCTGGGACGGCTCTGTATGTAAAAAAAGTGATTCCAATATCGGATCTAGTCGTGACTGCAGTTTCCCCCGTACCGCACCATAAACCTCATCTAAAGGTTCGTTGTCATAAGGGTAGCCAGCTTGGTTTGCCAAATGTGCAGCGAGCATAGCGCCGTCTAAAACCCCTTTCCCGCCTCGAATTGTGCATCCTCTTGAAGCTCCTGCTCCGAGAAAAAGGATCAACTCACCATTATTGATTGCCGCTTGCAGGTCTTTGTTCATTGTATTGAAGGATGGTTTTATAGTTTAAAAAATTGGTAGAGCTATACATTTTTAAAGGGTAGGGCGCAAAATACTCGCGTAATTTCTTGCGTGCTAACCTACGTATCGAGACTTTTTAGAAAAAATCCAATTTTAACCGATTGCGATTCATCATACTGCAGTCTGAAGACTGACACTAGTCCAATCGCTTGGCAAGCGTTTATATTGCTGTTCTGTCCGGCATCTGTCACTTTGCCCACTTTGCCCCTGAGTTAGAATGTTATCGACCTCTTTCCTGTTGTTGTGTCTCGCGCTCAATCATCTTCTTTGCCTGTGAAACCGGGCACAGCATCACGGCTTTTTGGCTCCTCGAAAAACCCATGCCAATCTGGCATGATGACGGTGCCTCGAATCTGACGTAAATTTTCCAAGATCAAGAGAGTCTGTTTGCCGACCAAGAAGGTGAAGCCAAGTTGAACAAGCTTGGCGACGCGCTGCGCGTGTTGGAGCAGCACGTCGACTTTGCCGCCCTCGCGGCGGAGGTCGACTGTGCCGCGCCACGCCCCGCCGCGAGCGCGGCGACCGTCCACCGTTCCCAACCGAGTTGATGGTACACGTCCTTTTAATCCAGCAGTTGTTCAACCTGAGCGATGAATAGATGGAATTCCAGCTGCTGGACCGCCTCAGTTTTCAGCGCTTCGTCGGCCTGCGCGCTAGTAGCCATCCCGGACCGCACGACCATCTGCACATTCAAGGGCCGCCTGATCCAGGCCGGCGCCAGCAATAGCATTTCGAGACGGTCAACAATCAGCTGTCCAAGCATGGCCTACATCGCGCGCGGTGGACAGATGATCGACGCGAGCATCGTCCAAGCGCCGAAGCAGTCGTTAAGCAAGGAGGAGAAGGCGCTGGTCGGCGAAGGCCCTATGCCAATCACTCAGACACCGGCGAAGCGCCGGAAGAAGGACACCGATGCGCGCTGAACCAAGAAGCGCGGCAAATTCTATTTCGGCTACAAGTTTTCGGCCAACGCCGACAGGCGTTACAAGCTGGTATGCAAAATCAAGGTGAGCACTGCCAGCGCGCACGACACGCTCCACTTTGAAGACGTGCTCGATCCGAACAACACGAATCGCAACATCTTGGCCGACAAAGGCTATGTCGATGGTGAGCGCGAAGCTCGACTTACGAAGCAAGGCTGGCGCGTGCACATCCAGCGCAAGGGCACGAAGGACAAGCCGGTATAGGAAGCACAGGAGCGGCGCAACCACCCCATCGCCAAGACCCGCGCCCGCGTCGAGTACGTGTTCGCCGGGCTGGTTCAGCTCAGTGGCAAAGACGTGCGCTCGATCGGTCTGCCGCGCGCAACGCTGCAGCTGACTGGAAGGTCGCCGCCTACAATTTGCAGCGCTTAGTTTTGACGGCGACGAAGATCGAGGCGTTCGGACGTCCATGGTCCGTGCGGACAATCGAATTTGAAGGCTGCGGCCTGGAAATAGGGCCGGAAACAGCGCCGTTTTCGGGCTCTATGCCGTTTTCAGTGGATTTTGACACGGCGTCAGCCGCGTGATTCTGCCAAATTGAGTGGATTTCCCCACCCCTAGCCCCGCCCCCAAGGGCGGGGAAGTCCTTGCCGCCGGACGGGCTCGCGGGCTGGATGCCAACCCCGCATCCCACCCTAAGCCCTTGAGCGTAAAGGCATTTTCGATGCCCTCAAGGGTTCGCTGCGCCGTGCTCCGCCCGCCCTTGATCGCCCCGAAAACGCCGGGACCGTTGCGACTTGTAGGTGGCCGCGAACTAGGATGGGCCGAAGCACAGCTTGTCAACTTCCACTCGAAACGGCATTGAACCCGTTTTCGCATTGCCGCGCGCGATTCATGCGATCGACCTGCGGCAGCGCTAAATTCACCGGTTATTCGAGGTGCCCTATTGTAAAGACGCACAAAGGGTTGCCGGTCACCACTAAGGCACATAAGGCCTTGGGTGCATTGCGCTGAACAATTGATGTTTTTAGCGCTAAGGCCGGACTCAGATCCGCCCAATTTCCGAGCGTTGTTTTTTTCGATTTTTACGCCAAATCAGGCCGTTTTTGAGGGAGAACGGGACTCAGTGATCTTAAATTGCCTGTCTGCGAGCACTAGATTGGCAAATCCGAACAGAGTGAACAGTTGCGCAGTGTTCTGTCCAGACCGCGGGCCTGACGGTTCATATTGCTCGTCGATGCAGGCTTAGCATAGGTCCCCGCGTTCGCGGGGATGACGTGAAGGGGGGGCGCGCCCCGCGACGCCAAGCAAACCTCACAGCACGCCCGCGATCACCGGTTCCGAGCCATGCCGCGTGATCTGGTAGCTCGCCTGCAGGCTTTCGGTGATGACGTCGCCGTTGGCCAGGTCGCTGCCGACCACCGCGATCGGCCTTCCCCTGTAGCAAACGGCAACGCCGGCGCCCGTCGTGATGGTGCTCTCGCTGCCGTCCGGATAGCGCACCAGGTCGCCAACGCAGGCCACGCGCAGGCGCCGCTCGCCGACCAGCACCTCGATGCCGGTGCTCGCGGTCACCACTTCGCCGCCGCGCCGCGTGCGCGAGCCGATCGTCACCGCAGCGTGCAGCTTTTTAACGGGACGGTAGGCCGAGGCGGCCTCGCTTTCGGCCAGGAATCGACGCGTCTCTTCTTCGAACATTGGCAATCCCGCTTCCATGGTTGCTCCTCGTTGAGTTGCTGACCGATCGCAAGTGACCAAGGCCAGTCGCTTGATTTTATCGGCAGAGTGAGCAGGAACGGTTTGCGCGCGATCAACATGTTGTGATCGGTAAAGCCAGGGGGAAGCTCAGGCGGCGGGCACGTCGAGCCGCCAGCGGCGGTAGATGCGCAGGGCGACGTGGGCGTCGTCGGCGGCGTACAGGATCTGTTTTTCCGACAGGCGCGCCATGGCCCAGTTGGTGGTCGTGATTTTTTTCGACTTCTGCAGCTTTTGCCCGAAGAAGCGCGCCACCGCCGTCTTGGCGCCGAGCGTGTTGCGCTCGCCCTTGCGCAGGGCGGTCGAGAGGTCGAGCACATTGCGCGTGTCGATGCCGAGCTTGGCGCTAAGGCGCTTGAGGTCGTCGGATAGGCCGAAGCCGACCTTGAGGATGGTGTGCGATTCGAGCACCGTCTTGAGCATGGCGGGCGCGCCACCGCCGCCGCCGATCTGGAACAGGTAGGCCATGTCGTCGGTGGCGAGCTGGATCAGATGGGGGCCGGTCGAGACCTCCCCCTTGAGGAAGGTCGGCTTCGATTCGGTGTCAAAGCCGATCACGTCCATGGCCGACAACGCCGCCAGCGCCTCGGCCGCATCGTGTTCGGTGCGCACCAGGCGCACCGAGGCGAGCGTGATGCCGGCGTAGGGCGGCAGCGGGACCTCGTCGGGCGCGCTCGACATCGGGACTTAGGCGTTGCGGGAGAACTTGGATGCAAGCTGGAGCAGTTTTTCCTGGCGCATCTTGTCGGCTTCGACGGCGAGGGCGGCGTCGCGCTCGGCCTTTTTGCGCTCGGCCTCTTTTTTGAAACGCTGTTGCAGCGTGTCTTTGGCGTGCAGGCGGTGCACGTCGGTCACCTCGGCGCCGGCGTTGCCGTCGAGGTCGTGGCGGACGGTCGCCTTTTCCATCGCGCGCAGGTAGCGCAGCGAACCGGTGTGGATGCCGAGCGCGGCGCGCATGGTTTTGCGGTCGAGTTCGGGCATGCGCGCGAGGATCTGCTTGTCGATGCCGATCGACAACGGCAGGCAGTCGCGGAACGCCGGGAACTGTTGCTGGAACTGTTTGAGCAGGGACCGCGCGGTCGTGGGCGCGGCGGGCGCCTGCTGCGGCTCGCCGCGCTCCTGGGCGGCGGGACTGTCTTGCGAGACGGGCTTCCCGTGCTCCAAAGATGAATTTTGATCGGTGGGGGCTGGTGCTGCGTCGCCCGACTCGGCGACTGGACTAGTTGTATTCATTGACTTCATTGTAAGAGCTGGAACCGGAAGGATAGCATGGGCACAATCGTAAGGCTGCGCCAATTCGCCATGATTGTTGTTTTGAATACCGTTGACGGCGGGCTTTTATTCGCATAGGCAACGCGCAGGAGGGCGCGAAGTCGTGTATGATCCGCCCCTTGTGCTGCGCGCGGCTTGACCTGGCGCAGATAGTAGTTGAAGGTCGACGACGGCGGTTTTTGTTGGCAAGTATACGAAAAACATATACCGGTTATATGATATTTCAATTATCCCGCAAACTTGCTTTACGGCATAATACGCCTGTCTCCTCTATTCTTCTCTGAAAAATAGATTCAAGCCCGTTTTAGCTAGCGGGCTTTTTTTCGTTCCCCATGGACAGCGCCATTTTGCACCAAGCACAACACTGTTTGCCAGCCCATTGCGAAACAATCGCACCCGTCGTGCTTGACATCCGGCCACACCGCCCTTAGCTGGGGACACCCAGAACCACGTTCCATCCGGCCTCCCGCACAGGGGCCGAGGTGGATTATAGACCTCGCAGGCGCGCCACATGCCTCGATCGGAGAGTAAATATGAAGAACCCCGCCAAGACCCTGACATTGACAGCCACCAAGGCGCCGCGCAAAGCTAGCGCCCCGCTGGCCGTGCCGAAAACCGCGACCTCCTACTTCCTCGAAACGGATGCGGCGAGCACGGTCACGGTCGTCAAAAAGGGGTCGCGCCTGGCAGGTGTCGCCGTTCAAACCCTGCCGGCCGGCGTGGAGCAGGGCGCCGCCGCGGCGGTCGCCGTGGTGCGCAAGCGCACCAAGCTGGTCGCCGTGCCGAGCGTCGAGGCCGCACCCGAGCCGGCCGCCGCCGTGGCCGCGCCAAAGGCGCCGGCCAAGCCGCGCGCGGCGTCGAAGAAGGCCGATGCCGAGCCGACCGTCATCATCACCGCCGGCCAGTCGGTGAGCCAGACCACCGACGCGGCCGCGCTGGCCGCGATCGACACCTCGGGCTACCTGTTGCCGTCCGTTAAAGTGCCGGGCCGCCGCGGCCGCAAGCCGAGCGAGTTCACGCCCGAGAACGACGAGGTGGCGGCGCTCAACGCGGTCGAGCGCGCCGAACTCAAAGCGGTCTCGAAGGCGCGCGAGCGCAAGGCCAAGGGCAGCGTCAACGGCGTGTTGCCGGCCGACCCGAAGGCGTCCGAGGCCGACATGGAGCGCCGCCGCAACCAGATCAAGAACCTGATCAACATGGGCAAGGAGCGCGGCTACCTGACCTACGCCGAGATCAACGACCAGTTGCCGGAGAACATCATCGATCCGGAGGCGGTCGAGGGCATCATCGCCACCTTCAACGACATGGGCATCGCCGTCTACGAGCGCGCGCCCGACGCCGAAATGATGCTGCTGACCGACACGGTCGCCACCGCCACCAGCGACGACGAAGTCGAGGCCGCGGCCGCGACGGCGCTGTCGACGGTCGACTCCGACTTTGGCCGCACCACCGACCCGGTGCGCATGTACATGCGCGAGATGGGCGCCGTCGCGCTGCTCACGCGCGAGGGCGAGATCGAGATCGCCAAGCGCATCGAGGGCGGCCTCAAGGACATGGTCCAGGCCATTTCGGCCTGCCCGACCACGATCGCCGAGATCATCGCCCTGTCGCACAAGATCGCCAACGACACCATCAAGGTCGACGAGGTGGTCGACGGTTTCGTCGACCTCAACGAATCGAACGCGCCGGCCGCGCCCGCGCCGCACAGCGCCGCCTCCGACGATGACGAGGACGACGAGGAGGAGCACGAGGAGGAGGATGGCGACGCCAACGGCGGCGCGGCCGGTTTCTCGGCCGAGCAGTTGACGCAGCTGCGCCGCGGCGCGCTCGACAAGTTCGCGATCATCGAAGCCCAGTTCGAAAAAATGGCCAAGGCCTTCGAGAAGGACGGCTACGGTTCGAAGAACTATGTCAAGGCGCAGGAAGTGATCTCGAACGAGCTGCTCGGCATCCGCTTCACCGCCAAGGTCGTTGAAAAGCTGTGCGACACCCTGCGCGGCCAGATGGACGAGGTGCGCCACATCGAAAAGGCCGTGCTCGAGATTTGCGTGAACCGCTGCGGCATGCCGCGCGCCCACTTCATCAAGGTGTTCCCGGGCAGCGAAACCGACCTCGACTGGGTTGACGGCGAAGTCAACGCGAACCATCCGTACAGCACCGTGCTCGGCCGCAACGTGCCGGCCGTGAAGGAACACCAGAAGCGCATGATCGCGCTGCAGGCGCGCGTGGCGCTGCCGCTGGCCGACCTGCGCAAGATTAACAAGCAGATGGCCGCGGGCGAAAAGCGCGCGCGCCACGCCAAGCGCGAAATGACGGTCGCCAACCTGCGTCTGGTTATTTCGATCGCCAAGAAGTACATCAACCGCGGTCTGCAATTCCTCGACCTGATCCAGGAAGGCAACATCGGCCTGCTCAAGGCGGTCGACAAGTTCGAGTACCGCCGCGGTTACAAGTTCTCGACCTACGCGACTTGGTGGATCCGCCAGGCCATCACGCGTTCGATCGCCGACATGGCGCGCACCATCCGCGTGCCGGTGCACATGATCGAGACGATCAACAAGATGAACCGCATCTCGCGCCAGATCATGCAGGAAACGGGCAGCGAGCCGGACCTGGCGACGCTGGCGCTCAAGATGGAAATGCCGGAGAATAAGGTCCGCGAGATCATGAAGATCGCGAAAGAGCCGATTTCGATGGAAACGCCGATGGGCGAGGACGGCGATTCGCAACTGGGCGACTTTATCGAAGACAACACGACGCTCGCGCCGCTCGACGCCGCCCTGCACGCGTCGATGCGCAACGTCATCAAGGAAGTGCTCGATTCGCTGACCCCGCGCGAGGCCAAGGTGTTGCGCATGCGTTATGGCGTTGAGATGTCGAACGACCACACGCTCGAGGAGGTGGGCAAGCAGTTCGACGTCACGCGCGAGCGCATCCGCCAGATCGAGGCGAAGGCGATGAGCAAGCTGCGCCAGCCGTCGCGTTCGGACAAGCTCAAGAGCTTCTTGCACAACCACTGATCGGCGGGCGCGCGACGCGCCTGAGTTTTACAAAAAATGGCCCGGCAATGTCGGGCCTTTTTTTGGGCTTGCGCGGCACGCCGGATCAATTTTTTCGGCGGACCGGCTTGCCTGCGTCCGGCGACATCCTCGTTTGCAAAAACTCGGCGGGTTAATTCTTCTCATTGATTAAGCGTTGGATCATCTTCATAATCAGTATTTCGCCGACAAGAATGCCGACCAGGTCCACCTAATGAAGCGCTCTTTTTTCACCTTGTTGTTCGTTTACTGCCTCGCCGTCCAGGCGCAGCCATCGGCTTTGAATGACAAGGTTGTCCAGAACCTGGGCGAGCATTTGTTCGGACCGGGACAGGCACTGTATCCAAGCGCGCTGGCAAACACTGGCGCGCAGGGCACGGCCGTGATCGAGGGTGTCGCGCACCCCGGCGGTACTTTGTCCGGTTTGAAGGTGGTGAAGACGTCGCGCTCGGCAGCCCTCGACAGAAACGCCCTGGTGCTTGTTAAAATAATCGATCTGGACATGAAAAAGACACTTGCGGAACCGATGAAATTCACGGTTTCCATTGTGTTTATGCGCGATTCGCTGGAAACACTGAAAGAAAAGCCCTGCTCGGATTTTATCGCGGACTATGACTATTTCACGAAGACCTTCCCCGAATTGCCAAGCAAAAAAATGCCCCTGATCGGCTACGCCAGTGGAATACTGCTTCTGGCGAAAATGGACGCCTACAAAGCCCTGATGGCGCGTGAGGAGGCTGTGATCGCCAGCGCTGTCGCGCGCTGTCGCGCACATCCCGAGAACCGATTCATGGCGACCTTCGTGCGCGAAATCGGATAGGCGGCTCCCGCCCTCGCTGTTTAACAGAGACTATGCACGCCACCAGCACATCGACCTACAAAATCTCCGCCGATCTGGCATTCCTTACCGAAGGATGGGCGGACGGCTTGGACTCGGCGTTGCGCTTTGGATAGAGATAGCGTAGTCGACGCTGCCGGCCCCAATCTTCGACGCGCTCATCAAGATTCCACGGGTCGTTGATTTTGAGGATGTTGCGCCCGGACCAGTGCGGCTGCTTGGTAGGCGGATGCCTGCGCAGCCCTCTCTGGCATTCGTGCTCGTTTCGCGCCTGGTTTTGTCTCTTTTCGTCGCATCGTGCCTTGGTTTTTTTGCTGAAAGAAAACCGGGTACAAACGAGACAGAACGCGCATAAATAAGACGCCAAACGAGCATGAATGCCAGAGCGAGTCGTGGGGGAGGGCAGCGGGGGTCCGGCTCTTTCTATGGCTGGTACACGCGCACGTACTCAACCTCCATTTGCACCGGGAAGATCGCGTCGTCGACCGGCCCGCCGAGGTCGCCACCCAGCGCCACGTTGAGCAACAGATACTGCGGATTGCTGAAAGGCCACTTCGCGTTGTCGCCATCCTTCGGATTGACGAACTGGAAAAAATTGCGGTTGTCGACGCCGATCACGACCTGCTCGGCATCCCACCTGAGCTGGTAGTTGTGGAACGCGTCGCAGGCGTCGGCGACCGTCGTGGTCACCGTTTTCTGCGTGTTCATGGGCCAGTTGTAGGCGCCGGTGTGCACGCTGCCCAGGACCTGGCCCGGGGTCTTGCCGACATGCTCCATGATGTCGATCTCGCCGTCCGCCGGCCACGCGCCCTTGCTGCCCAGCGTCCAGATCGCCGGCCAGGTGCCCAGCCCGCAGGGCAGTTTGGCGCGGATCTCGAAGTAGCCGTAGGTCCAGTCGATCTTGCCGCGCGTGAAGAGCCGCGCCGAGGTGTACGACTGTCCGCCGTAGTCGGCCGCGCCGGTCAGCTTTTCCTTGAGCGCCGTGATGACCAGCTTGCCGTCGGCCACGCGCGAATTGTCGAGCCGCGCGCGCGAATAGTACTGCAGTTCGTTGTTGTGCCAGCCTTGCTTGTTGCGGCTGGTGTCGTAGTCCCATTTGGCCGGATCGGGCAGGCCGGCGACGTCGAACTCGTCGGACCAGACCAGCCGCCAGCTGGCCGGCACGCCGCCGGCGGGCATCGCGGGCGGCGCCGGCGGGGCCGGCGTGACGGGCGCGGGCGCGGGCGGGACGGGAACCGGGGCCGCCGGGGACGCCGCGCTGCCGCCGCCACAGGCGCTAAGCGCGCAAAGTCCCGCCACGATGATAGGCAAAGTATTTTTCAATTTACACTCCAAAGGTTTAGCGTGCGTTAGTTGGCGCCGGCGGCGCAATGGGCGGCGATGAATTCGGCCTGGCTCGGCATCGCCTTGACGCATTTGGCGATCACCTGCTCGACATTGCCCAGATAGGCGGCCACCTCGGCCTCGGGCCGCAGGTCGGCGAACGGATGGTAGCCGCGCGGCATCGCGCCTTGCCCGACCATCACCTGCAGCCAGCTCATCTCCGTGAACAACTCATCCTGCTCGCGGTAGATGCGCCCGTTGCTGAGGAACAGGTCGATTTTGCGCTGCAGGCTCTCGGGGATCGGCATGGTGCGGCAGTAATCCCAGAACGCCGAGTCGGTGCGCCGCGTGACCTTGTAATGGAGCACCAGGAAGTCGCGGATGCGCTCGTATTCGACCTGGGTTTGCAGGTTGTACTCGGCGATGTCGGCGGCGTCGAATCCCGCTTGCGGGAAGAAATTGATGATGCGCGATATCGCCGTCTGGATCAGGTGGATGCTGGTCGACTCGAGCGGCTCCATGAAGCCGCTGGCCAGCCCGACCGAGACGCAATTGTGGCTCCAGCTTTTCTTGCGCCGTCCCGTCTGGAAGCGGATGTGGCGCGGTTGCGCGGTCGGTTCGCCGTCCAGGTTGGCCATCAAAATGGCCTCGGCCTGGTCGGCCTCCATGAAGCCGCTGCTGTAGACGTGGCCGTTGCCGGTGCGGTGCTGCAGCGGGATGCGCCACTGCCAGCCGGCCGCGTGGGCGGTCGAGCGCGTCATCGGCAGCAGTTCGCCGGCCGACGCGCAGGGCACGGCGATGGCGCGGTCGCAGGGCAGCCAGTGCGACCAGTCCTCGTAGCCGGCGTGCAGGGTTTGCTCGATCAGCAGGGCGCGCATGCCCGAGCAGTCGACGAAGAAATCGCCCTCGATGCGCTCGCCGCTTTCCATCACGACGGCGTCGATGAAGCCGTCGGGCTCGCGTTGCGACACGCGCGCGATCTTGCCCTCGGTGCGGCGCACGCCGCGTTGTTCGGCGTAGTCGCGCAAGAAGCGCGCGTACAGGCTGGCGTCGAAATGGAAGGCGTGCACCAGGTCTTGCAGGGGCGAGCCGCGCATCTCGGGCGGCGCGCGCATGAACTTGGCGTGGTGCGGTGCGGCCGTGTTCATCGAGTAGGCCGCGAGCGGGCCGGCGCGGCCGAGCTTGGCCATGCGCAGCCAGAAATGGTGGAACGGCAGGGCGTCGCCGGGCTGGCCGACGCGGCCGAAACCGTGGATGTAGCGCTCGCCCGTCTGGCCCCAGTTGACGAACTCGATGCCGAGTTTGAAGGTGCCCTGGGTCGCGCGCAGGAAGGTGTCCTCGTCTATGCCGAGCGCACGGTTGAATTCGTTAATGTGGGGGATGGTCGCCTCGCCGACGCCGATGATGCCGATCTCGTCCGATTCGATCAGGCGGATCTGGCAGGCCGGGCCCAGCGTTTTCGACAGGGCCGACGCTGTCATCCAGCCGGCGGTGCCGCCGCCGACCACGACTATTTTTCGCACAGGTGTGAGGGTCATGCGCACGTCTCCTGCAATAGAGTTAGAACAATCACCTTCGTTGAAACACCCACGGCCAAACATCCACGGCCACCCGCGCACCGACCAACCGTGCCCGCGCACCCACTAACCGTCATCCCCGCGAAGGCGGGGACCTATGCTGAGCATGAATGTAAGTGCAGTTAGATCATTCAGGCCGTGCAGCGGGGCTAAAATGGGTCGACGGCGCGTGACCGCATATTCAATATGGGGCAAACGCATGCGTTCGCACTTTCGCGGGGATGACGTTGGGGGGAGGTGGGTTTGATTCTTGGTTTTCGACTTCTGTTTGGCCGGCGGCCAATGCGGCGCCGCCGGCCCACTTCCGCTTAGAACTTGTAGTTCATCCCCATCAAGACCTGGCGTCCGAAATAATACGTGTAGTTCGGCAGCAGCATCGATTTGTCGGGCGCGTTGTCGCCCGGCGTCACGCTGTTCTGGGTCGGTTTGTCGAACACGTTGTTGACCTGCAGCAGGAACGACAAGCCCTTGTAAGCGCCTTTTTCGATCTCATAGCCGATCTGCATGTCGGCCACGCGGTCCACATTCTGCTCGCGCGTCGTCGCGTTGAGGAAGATGTCGCGCGTGGTCGCCGTGAACGCCGAACGGTAGCGCTGGCTAAAGCGCGCCGAGAAACCGTGCTTCTCGTAGTACGCCGTGGCGCTGCCCGACACCCCCGACAAGCCGTTGAGCTTGATCTCCTTGCCATCCTTGTCCTGGATGTCGCTGAACAATTTGGACGCGCTCGCCACCAGGCCGAAGCCGTCGAGCATCGGATGGATCATCGCGCCTTCGAGCGAGGCCGACAGTTCGAGGCCCTGCAGCTTGCCGCCCTCGGCATTGACCGGTTGCATCACGGGACCGAATTTCTGCACCACGATGCCGGCCGGCAGGCCCGGCGGCAGCGGGAATGACGAATTGTCGCGCGCGCGCAGTTCGTTGTAGACATAGTTCTCGAGCGTCTTGTGGAACGCCGCGGCCGACACGTAGGTGCGCTTGCCGAAGTACTTCTCGAACGAGAAGTCGATCGAGGTCGCGCGCCACGGCTCAAGCTCCGGATTGCCCGAATAGGCGACCGTCCATTTGCCCTGGTCCGGACCCGGCTCCTTGATCACGGTCGGCGTGCTGCTGCCGGCGCGCAGGTCGACGATGTTCGGGCGCGCCAGCGTCTTGGCCGCGCCGAAGCGGCCGATGAAGCCCCTCGGGAACTCCGCCACCAGGTTCAAGCTTGGCAGGTAGTCGGTGTAGCTGGCGCCGCCGCTGCGGGCGAACAACTGGGTGATGTCCGGGGTCGCATTGTTGCCGCGGTATTCCCAGCCCGTCGAGTTCTGTTCCGTCTTGACCGCCTGCAAGCCCAGGTTGCCGCGCACGGGCACGTTGCCGAACTCGGTGTCGATGTCGAGCTTGGCGAACGCGGTCATGACCTTCTCGTGCACGCCCGAGTCGTTGTCGACCTTTTGCGCGAACAGCGGTTGCAGCGAGACCACGCCGGTGTTGGCCAGCGCCGGCACGTCGATCCGGATCATGCCCGGGATGCCGGCCCACGACATGTTGATCGGGGCGCCCAGCGCGGAGGCCGGGATGTCGCGGATGTAGTTGCCGTTGGCATCCTTTTTCATCAGCAGGCGCGCCTCGTTCTTGCTCACGTCCTTGTCGCGCGCGGTGTAGTTGACGCCGGCGGTGAAGTCGCTGAAGAAACCGTCGAGCCGGCGCGTGGCCGACAGGCGCAGCGTCTTGATCTGGTCCTTGATGTTCGGGTTCCGGATCGCGCCGGTGTAGGCGTCCTGGTCGCCGACGAAGTCGAAGCCGCCCTGGTCGCCCATCTTGACGATGCCCGGGTTGGCCAGGTAGTCGGCCTGGGCCGGGGTCCAGGTCTGGGCGCCGCCGTCGACCGGCACGTTCCAGCTGAAGCTGCCGTAGGTCCAGTTCTGGGCGGCGCTGTCGTACGGCGCGGCGTACACCTCGGAGTAGGTCTCGTTGCGGTCGCTGCGCGAGAAGCTCACGTCGCTCATGGCGCGCCACTGGTCGTTCAGGCGCAGCTCGGTGTTCCAGCCCAGCGCCGAGATGCTGTCCTTGCGCTTGGTGTCGAAGTTGCCGGTCGTGACCGGCATCTTGTCGGCCGTGGCGCTGGTGGTGAAGGTGTTCTGGCCGACCTGGGTGGTCTTGACGTTCGACAGGTTAGGGGCGACACCGCCGCCCCAGGTCGCGAACATGCTCGAGAGGAATTTGGCGCCGACCTCGTGGGTGTCGAACTTGGAGTAGTACAGGTCGAGCTGGCTGCGCAGATTCTTGTTGGGCTTCCATTCGAGCACGGCCATGAGGCCGTCGCGCGTGTTGCGCTTGGTCGAGGAGGTCGCGGTCCAGAACATCGGCAGCATCGAGTTGCCGTTGGCCACGCCCGGCGCCGGGAACTTCGAAGGCGCGTTGCCCGACACGGGCAGGCCGTACGGGCTGAAGTCGCCGTACATGACGAGCTCGGTCTGCTTGACCTCGCTGGCGACGTCGAGGCGGGCGAAACCGGCCGCGATGCCGAAGGTGTTGTTGGCGAACTGGTCGACGTAGGAGATGCTAAAGCGCTTGCCGATCCCCGGCGCCACGCCCGAGACCAGGTTCTCGGTCGAGTTCTTCTCGCCGCGCAGGTTGACCGCGATCTCGCGTCCGCGCGTGTCGAGCGGCTTGCGCGAACGCAGGTCGACCGTGCCCGACAGGCCCTGGCCGATCAGGGTGCCGTCGGGGGTCTTGTAGACCAGCGCAGAGCCGATCAGCTCGGACGGGAACTGGTCGTATTCGACCGTGCGGGCGTCGTTGGAGCTGACCACCTCGCGTCCGTTGAGCAGCGAGCCGGAGAATTCGGGCGACAGGCCGCGGATCGAGATCACGCTCACGCGGCCGTCGGGGCCGCGCTGGCCGACCACGCCGGGCAGGCGCGAGAGCGCCTCGGCGATGCTGGCGTCGGGCAGCTTGCCGAGTTCCTCGGCCGAGACGACCTCGACGATGGAATCGGACTTGCGCTTGGTCGCGACCGAGTCTTCGATGCTGCGGCGGATGCCTTTGACGACCACGACCGTGACGGGTTCGGCGGCCGCGGCGGCCTCGGTCTCCTTGGCCGCGTCTTGCGCCTGGGCCGCGCCCGACACCACCAGCAGGGTGGCGCAGGCCGCGGCGATCGGGCTCAGACGGAAATATGGGCGGGTGCCACGGTTGTCGCGTGGTCGGATTGTGGTCTTCATCTACGTTCTCCAAGTAGTGTAATGATAGGGTGACCCGGGGCTTTTGGGGTCTTATGGAATCGTTTCCATTCGTCTTTTTTGAAATATATCATTCATTAAAGCGAAGTGCGAACAATTTCTTGGAAACGTTCCCACTTTTTTGCAAGTTCGCAACAGCGGGGGCTCGAAGGGCGCGTTTTTTTGGGGAGGGGAGGGGGCGGACGGCGCGCGGACGGCGCAAAAAAAATGCGCGCCCTGTGGTGCGGACGCGCGAATCGGAGACTATGGCGTGATTGTAGGCCGCCGTTTGCGGCCAACTCTATCCAATTGTGTCAATACCGAGCAATTGCTCGGATGGCAATCATATAGCTGTATAGACCAGTTGTGCCGCCATGCAAGAGTGAATGGCGTCGAACGCCCCGCCGTCGTCCTCGCTGTGGACTCGGCATGGTTCCCCGCCTCCGCACAATACTGTCCGGGATAATTTCCTTGACATCTTACCGGTGCAGAAATTGGTGTTTAACGCGGCAGAAATTGAGCTTTCGATCTTCATCAATAAAAATACTCAACGTCATCCCCGCTTTGGCGGGGATGACGTGGAATTTGATATTAAGTTGACTGTGACACGATTTCTGAAGCGACTAAACAGCCAATTTAGCCCATTGCGATGTTAAGGTTTTTATTCCGGACAGCAGTGCGCGTCCGCGAGGACGACGGGGCGCGTGGTCGCGCCGCGCAGCGGCCCGGGGCGCCGCCCGCCTCAACCGGAATTGCGCAAGCCCGCCGCCACCCCGTTGATCGACAGGTGGATTCCCCGGTGCACCCGCTCGTCGGCCTTGCCCTGGCGCGACAGCGTCCGGTGCCGCTCGATCAGCTCGACCTGCAGGTGGTTGAGCGGATCGAGGTAGGCGAAGCGGTTCTGGATCGAGCGCGCCAGCAGCGGATTGCCGGCCAGCCGTTCGTGCGCGCCGGTGATCAGCGCCAGGCAGCGCAGGGTGGCCGCGTGCTCGGCCTCGATGCGCGCGAAAATGCGATCGCGCAGCAGGGCGTCGGCCACCAGATCGGCGTAGCGCGAGGCGATCGCCAGGTCGGTCTTGGCCAGCACCATGTCCATGTTCGACAGCAGCGTGGCGAAGAACGGCCACTGCGCGTGCATCTCGCGCAGGGCGGCGATCTTCTCGTCGCGCCGGCCGCCGTCCTCGATCCAGCCGCCGACCGCCGAGCCGAACCCGAACCAGCCCGGCAGCAGCAGCCGGCACTGGCCCCACGAGAACCCCCACGGGATGGCGCGCAGGTCCTCGATCCGGCGCGTCGACTTGCGCGAGGCCGGGCGCGAGCCCAGGTTCAGTTCGGCGATCTCGGCGATCGGCGTGGCCGAGAAGAAGTAGTCGGTGAAGCCCGGGGTGTCGTACACCAGCCCGCGGTAGGCGCGGTAGGCGCGATCGGACAACTCGGCCATCACGGCCTCGAAGCGCGCCAGCGCCGGCGCCGCCGCGCCGTCGTCCCCGTGCGGCGTCAGGCTCGCCTCGAGCGTGGCCGCGACCAGCAGCTCGAGGTTGCGGCGCCCGATCTCGGCGTTGGAGAACTTCGAGGCGATGATCTCGCCCTGCTCGGTCAGCCGGATCTGGCCGTTCACGGTGCCCGGCGGCTGCGCCAGGATCGCCTCGTAGCTCGGCCCGCCGCCGCGCCCGACCGTGCCGCCGCGCCCGTGGAACAGGCGCAGCTTGACGCCGGCGCGCGCGAACACCCCGACCAGGTCGATCTCGGACTTGTACAGCTCCCAGTTCGACGTGAGGAACCCGCCGTCCTTGTTCGAGTCCGAGTAGCCGAGCATGACCTCCTGCTGCATGCCCTGGCGCGCCACCAGCGAGGCCACCAGCGGCAGCGCCATCCACTCGTCCATGATGGCGGCGGCGCGCTGCAGGTCGGGGATGGTCTCGAACAAGGGGATCACCATCAGTTCGAGCCCGCCGGCGCGCAGCATGCCGGTTTCCTTTTGCAGCAGCAGCACCTCGAGCAGGTCCGACACCGTCTCGGTGTGCGAGATGATGTAGTTGCGGATCGCGCGCGCGCCGTAGCGGCGCCGGATGTCCCTGGCCGCGCGCAGGATCGCCAGCTCCGAATTGGTCTCGTCCGAATACAGCGCGTGCGGCGAATGGAGCATGCGCGGCTGCGACAGCTCGGCCAGCAGCAGCGCGACCTTGTCGGCCTCGGCCAGCTGCGCGTAGTGCGGCTCGGCGGCGGCGTTGGCGAACAATTCGCCCAGCACGCGCTCGTGCACGTCCGAGCTCTGGCGCATGTCGAGCGAGGCCAGGTGGAAGCCGAAGATGTCGACCGCGCGCATCAGCGTGGCCAGGCGCGGCTTGACCAGCAGGGCGCCGTGGTTGAGCCGCAGCGACCCGGCCAGGATGGCCAGGTCGGCGCCGAAGTCGGCGGCGCCAAGGTAGGGCGCGGCCTGGCCGACCTCCTTGCGCAGGATGTTGGCCGCGCCGAGCGCGCGCGCGGTCGCCGCCAGGCGCGCGTAGATGCCGATCAGGGCGCGCCGGTACGGCTCGTCGGCGCGGTGCGGCGAATGGTCGGGCGAGGCCTCGGCCAGCGTCAGCAGGGCGTCGCTGGCCTCGACCAGCAGGGTCGAGATCGACAGCTCGGCGCCCAGCGCGTGCACCTCGTCGAGGTAGAAGTCGAGGATGGTGGTGGCCTGGCGCACCAGCGCGTGCGCCACGGTGCCGGCGTTGACGTTCGGGTTGCCGTCGCGGTCGCCGCCGATCCAGCTGCCCATCTGCACGTACGGCGCGCCGCCAGCGGCCGGCGTCGATCCCGGATAATGGGCCGCGATCTCGTCCTCGATGTCGTCGTACAGGCCCGGCAGCTCGCGCAGGAAGGTGATCCGGTAGTACGACAGCGCGTTGTCGATCTCGTCGGCCACGGTCAGTTTGGAGTAGCGCAGCATGCGCGTCTGCCACAGCGTGGCCACGCGCGCGTGCAGCAGGTGCAGGTTCGCGACGCGCTCCTTGGGCGTGAGCGGCAGGTCGCGCTCGGCCAGCAGGCGCGCGATCTCGTGCTCGGCGTCGAGGATGCTCTTGCGCTGCACCTCGGTCGGGTGGGCCGTGAGCACCGGCACGATCAGCGCGTCGTTGAAGAACGTGGCGACCGTGCCGGCCCCGACCCCGGCCCCTTTGAGCTTGGCCAGCGCGAAGCCGACGCTGCCCTTTTGCGGCTTTGATCCGGCCAGCAGGTGGGCGCGCCGGCGCCGGATGTGGTGCTGGTCCTCGGCGATGTTGGCCAGGTGCGAAAAATACGAGAACGCGCGCACCACCGTGATGGTCTGCTCGCGCGTGAGCTTGTGCAGCAGCTCGGCCAGGTCCTCGCCGGCCTGGGCGTCGGCCTCGCGCCGGAACCGCACCGCCGTCTGGCGGATCGTCTCGACCACGGCGAACACCTCCTCGCCCTCCTGTTCGCGCAGCACGTCGCCGAGCAGGCGCCCGAGCAGGCGGATGTCCTCCTTGAGCGGGGCGTCCTTGTCGGCGCCCGTGTTTGTGATGTTGTTTGCCATGTTGGTCTGCCCGGTTGTCCAGCGTGAAAGGGGGAGTGACTGCAAAAAGGGTGGAGCGACTTAAAAGGGGGCGATCAGGGATGCGGATGGCTCGTGGCCAAGGTCCGCGCCGGGGCCGCATGATAAAATTTGCGATCTTATTCAAGAGCCGACAGCGACAAATCGTTTTCTGCCAGGCCAACGACAGTGAAAGTAGCCGTTTTGAACTCAACCGAAGCAATGCCGCAGCATCCAACCCGATTGGTCATCGCCTCGCGCGAAAGCCGTCTTGCCATGTGGCAGGCCGAGCACGTGCGCGCGCAACTGGCTTTATTATATCCACAATGCAGTATCGAGATCCTCGGCATGACCACCCGCGGCGACCAGATCCTCGACCGCGCCCTGTCCAAGGTCGGCGGCAAGGGCCTGTTCGTCAAGGAGCTCGAGGCGGCCATGCAGGACGGGCGCGCCGACCTCGCCGTCCACTCGCTCAAGGACGTGCCGATGGACCTGCCCGAGGGCTTCGCGCTGGCCGCCGTGCTCGAGCGCGAGGACCCGCGCGACGCCTTCGTCTCGAACCACTACGCCAGCCTGGCCGAGCTGCCGCCGGGCGCGGTGGTCGGCACCAGCAGCCTGCGCCGCCAGGCCCTGATCGCGGCGCGCCACCCGCGGCTCGTCATCAAGCCGCTGCGCGGCAACCTCGACACCCGCCTCGGCAAGCTCGACCGCGGCGACTACGCCGCCATCATCCTCGCCGCGGCCGGCCTCAAGCGGCTCGGCCTGCCGCAGCGCATCCGCGGCCTGCTCGAACCCGAGCACAGCCTGCCGGCGGCCGGGCAGGGCGCGATGGCGATCGAAATCGTGGCCGGGCGCAGCGCCGGCGGGGCCGACCTGGCCGCGCTGCTCGCCCCGCTCAACCACACCGACACGTCGCGCGCCGTCACCGCCGAGCGCACGGTGTCGAAGGTGTTCGGCGGCAGCTGCCAGATCCCGCTGGCCGCCTTCGCGACCATCGACGGCGACACCATGCGCCTGCGCGCGATGGTCGCCACGCCCGACGGCGCCCGCATGGCCAGCGCCGAGCTGTCCGGCCCGGCCCGCGAGCCGGCCGAACTGGGGCGCGCGGTGTCCGAACTGCTGCGCGCGCAGGACGCGACCGAGATCCTGGCCGCCTGCCACCAGCAGGCCGACGCGGCCGACGCGGCCGATGCCTGAGCCGGTGCCGCCGATGCCTGAACCGCTGGTCGTCATAACGCGCCCGCGCGCGCAGGCCGAGCCGCTCGCGCGCAGCGTCGCCGCGCTCGGGCGCGAGGTGGTCGTGCTGCCGCTGCTCGAGATCTCGCCGCTGCCCGACCAGCGCGCGCTGGCCGCCGTGCTGGCCGGCCTGCCGGCCTACGCGCTCGTCGCCTTCGTCTCGCCCAACGCGATCGACGCCGCCTTCGCCCACCTGGCCGGCTGGCCGGCGGGCGTGGCGCTGGCGGTGCTCGGCGAGGGCAGCCGCGCCGCGCTCGCGCGCCACGGCGTGACGGACCATAACGCGCGCATCCTGTGCCCGGCCGACCCGGCCCGAAGCGACTCCGAAAACCTGCTCGGCTCGATCGACCTGGCGGCGCTGGCCGGCAAGAAGGTGCTCATCGTGCGCGGCGAGAGCGGGCGCGAACTGATGGCCGACGGCCTGCGCGCGGCCGGCGCCGAGGTCCACACCGTGGCCGCCTACCGGCGCAGCACGCCGCCCCTGAGCGCCGAGCTGGGCGCGGCCCTGCGGCGCCTGCTCGCGGCCCCGAACGACTGGATCATCACCAGTTCCGAGGCGCTGCGCGGGCTGGCGGCGCTGGCGCGCCAGGCCGAACCCGTCGACGGCGTTGCAAAATTGCTACAACAACACCTGATCGTGCCGCACGCGCGCATCGCCGAAACGGCGCGGGCGCTGGGGCTGACCAAATTGACCCTCACCGGATCAGGCGACGCCCGCCTGCTTGCCGCGTTACAATCATGAGTATGAACGAATCGCCCAACCTACCCGAACCCAACGCAGCCGCGCCCGCCGCCGCCGCCACCCCAGCCCCAACCCCTCCGGCCGCCGCCCCCGCGCCGCCCGCGCCCGCCGCCCCCGCGCCGCCGGCGCGCACGTTGCCCGCCGACACCCTGGCCGAGTTCGTGCAGCGCTGGATGCCGCTGGTGGTGGTGCTGCTGGTGGTGCTGCTCGCCGCGCTGGCCTGGTCGACCCACAACCGCTTCAACAAGCTGCGCCGGGACATGGCCAACGGCCTGCGCACCAGCGCCGCCGAGGTGGCCGCCGCGCGCACCCTCGCGCGCACGGTGCAGGACCACACGCGCGAGCTGCAGGCCAAGGTCGGCGTGCTCGAGACGCGCCAGCTCGAGGCGCAAAGCCAGCAGATCGCGCTCGAGCAGCTGTACCAGGACATGTCGAAGAACCGCGACGAGTGGGCGCTGGCCGAGATCGAACAGGTGCTCTCGACCGCCAGCCAGCAGCTGCAACTGGCCGGCAACGTGGCCGGCGCGCTGATCGCGCTGCAAAACGCCGACCGCTCGCTGTCGCACTCCGACACCCCGCAGTTCATCTCGATCCGGCGCGCCATCGCGCGCGACATCGAGACCCTCAAGGGCCTGCCCTCGGTCGACCTGGCCGGGGTCGCGCTCAAACTCGACCAGGCCATCGAACGGGTCGACCGGCTGCCGCTGCTGTCGGCCGAGACGCCGGCCCCGGTCGCGCCGCTGATCGCGCCCAAGCCGGCCGCCGGCGCCGCGCCGGCGCCGGCCTCGGCCGCGAGCACCTACGCCGCGCGCGCCAGGGAGACCTGGACCAACTGGAGCAACGAGATGTGGAGCGACGTGCGCGAGCTGATCCGGGTGCGCAAGGTCACCGAGCCCGACGTGCTGATGCTGGCCCCGAGCGAGGGCTACTTCGTGCGCGAGAACCTCAAGCTGCGCCTGCTCAACGCGCGCATGGCGCTGCTCGCGCGCAACCAGGCGGCCTTCCGCGGCGACCTCGTCGCGGCCCAGCAGGTGCTGGCCAGGTACTTCGACACGCGCGCCCGGGACACCCAGGCGACCCAGGCCACGCTGCGCCAGGTGCAGGCCAACGACCTGGCGATCGACATGCCGACCCTGTCCGACAGCATCAACGCGGTGCGCAACTACAAAGCGAAGCCCTAAACCATGCGCCTCCTCCTCTGGCTAGTCGCGCTGATGGCCGCCGCCATCGGCATCGCCGTGACGGCGCGTTTCAACCCCGGCAACGTGGTGTTCTTCTACCCGCCGTACCGGGTCGACCTGTCGCTCAACTTCTTCGTGGTCGTCGCGGTGCTGCTGTTCGGCCTGATGTACGCGACCGTGCGCGCCTTCCGCGCCACCATCAGCATGCCCAAGCGGGTGGCCGCCTACCGCCTGCGCAAGCGCGAGCGTGACGGCAACAAGGGATTGCGCGACGCGCTCAAGGCGCTGTTCGAGGGCCGCTTCGGGCACGCCGAGAAGGCCGCCATGCGCGCCGCCGAACTGCCCGAGAACGCCGGCCTGGCCGCCCTGATCGGCGCGCGCGCGGCGCACCGCATGCGCCAATCGGCGCGGCGCGACAGCTGGCTGGCCGGCATCGTGCGCGACAATGCGATGAAGACCGCGCGCCTGATGACCGTCACCGAGCTGCTGGTCGACGACCACCAGCCCGAGGCCGCGCTCGAGGCGGTCGCCGAGCTGACCGCCAGCGGCACCCGCCACATCCACGCGCTGCAATGGTCGATGAAGGCGCACCAGCAGGCCAAGAACTGGCCCGAGGTGCTGCGCCTGGTGCGTTCGCTCGACAAGCACAAGGCGCTCCATCCGGCGCTCTCGGCGCGCCTGCGTGAGCTGGCCTACGACGCGCTGCTGTCGGACCCCTCGCACGACGCCGAGTCGATCATGCGGGTCTGGTCGGGCGTGCCCGGCGCCGACCGGGTCAAGCCGTACATCGCCGCGCGCGCCGCCGCCGCGCTCAGCGCGCGCGGCCTGCACGACGAGGCGCGCCTGACGGCCGAGGCCTCGCTGGCCGTGGAGTGGGACGCCCGCGTGGTGCGCGCCTACCGCGACGCCGCGCCGGCGGCCGGCTCGCCCCCGCTGCTGGCCCAGATCGAGCGTTGCGAAACCTGGATCAAGCAGCATCCGAACGACCCGGAGCTGGCGCTCACGCTCGGCACGCTGTGCCTCAAGCAAAAGCTGTGGGGCAAGGCCCAGCGCTATCTGGAGCGGGCCCTGTCGGACGCGGGCGAGGCGCGCGTGGTGCGCGAGGCCCACCTCAAACTGGCGCAGATGCACGACGCGCTCGGCCAGCAAGAGGAGGCGGCGGTCCATTTCCGCCAGTGCGCATTGGCCAGCATCGTGTAGCGGAACGTTGCGCCGGGCGGCGATTTCATTGCTGCGCCGCACCAATGGCCCCGTTTTTTGGTTATAATTCCGCAATTGCCATTGCCAGTCACCAAGGAATCCCATGAGTTTGAATAAAGTCTCCTCCGGCCGCGACGTGCCGAACGATTTCAACGTCATCATCGAAATCCCGATGAACGCCGATCCGATCAAGTACGAGGTGGACAAGGAGTCGGGCGCGATTTTCGTCGACCGCTTCATGGAAACCGCGATGCACTACCCGTGCAACTACGGCTACGTGCCGAACACCATCTCCGACGACGGCGACCCGTGCGACGTGCTCGTGATCACCCCGTTCCCGCTGATCCCCGGCGTGGTGGTGCGCTGCCGCGCCATCGGCGTGCTCAAGATGACGGACGAGGCCGGCGGCGACGCCAAGATCCTGGCCGTGCCTGTTGACAAGATCCTGTCGATCTACAGCCACTGGCAAAAGCCGGAGGACATGAACGAGCTGCGCCTGCGCCAGATCCAGCATTTCTTCGAGCACTACAAGGACCTCGAAGTGGGCAAGTGGGTCAAGATCGAGGGCTGGGCCGGTCCCGAGGAGGCGAAAGCCGAGATCATGTCGGGCATCGCCGCGTTCAACAAGGAACTCGTGGCGTAATTTCCGCGCCGCGGAAAAGGAGGGGCCGGCCGCTCGCGCGTCCGGCCCCTTTTTTTTCGTGGCGTGGCGCGGCGGACGTGGCGCGGCCGGTGTTCGATAGCGGACAGCGCTGTTGTCCGGTTCCGGACGGCGCGGCGCCGCCGCAAAAAAAGGGCCGCCACGATGACCGGGCGTCCCTTTTCAGTCTTGCTTGGCAACCGTCACCAGCCGATGTCCTTGAGCAGGGGCGTGGTCAGGTCGAACGGCGGCACCAGCGCCTGCTTCAAATCGTCGTTGATGGACGGTTCCATGAGTTGGTTCCGCTTGGCGTCCGAGCTGAAGTGCGACACCGACGAGCCCGGCGAGTACTCCGCCGGCGTGAACAGCAGTAAGCGCCGCAGGTGGTCGGTGCCGGCCAGCCGGTCCGGGTTGATGCCGAGGCTGGCG
The DNA here is from genome assembly GCF_003011895.2 of Massilia glaciei. Taxonomy (GTDB): domain Bacteria; phylum Pseudomonadota; class Gammaproteobacteria; order Burkholderiales; family Burkholderiaceae_D; genus Telluria_A; species Telluria_A glaciei. The sequence continues at coordinate 42,600 of NZ_PXWF02000321.1, forward strand.
ACGACGCCCGAGGCGGTCCCGTTGTGTGCGAGCAGGCGCGCCTTGAGCGCCGCGCCGGCCTGCTGCGTGATGCGCACGGCGGGAATCACGACGGTCGGGTCTTCGCCGCCGAGGCCGGTGACGGCCCCGGGGGCGTTGTCGGCCACGATCATCGCGCGCGCGCCGGCCTGCTGCAGGTGCCTGGCCTTGTCGGTGAAGGCGCAGCCGCCGCGCTCGACGAGCGCGATGTTGTCCTTCACGGCCAGCGCGTTGGCCTCGTTGAGGACGGTGCACGCGAGCCCCTCGGAGCCGGCTTGCCCGGCCACCGGCATGAGCTGCCCGGTCACCGCGTTCATGCCCAGCGCCGGGCCGAAACTGGCGTCGCCCACATCGTAGTTGCCCGCCGCCCCGCCGGCGGCCGGCCCGCCGACGGCCAGGTTCGATTTGGGAGCCAGCACGAACGGCACCGCGCCGCTCACGTTGGCGCCGTTCCAGGACAGGCCGTCGCCGCTTGTGGCCGAGGCGCGCCGCTCGGCGTCGTCCATGGCCAGCCACAACTTGTCGCTGCGGTTGTCGAGCATGAAGTGGTCCCACACCGACGGCTTGCCGCCGGCGCGCTCGCCGCTCTGGCCGTCGGTGAAGGTCTGGAAGCCCAGGCCGTGCGCCATCTCGTGCAGCAGCACCGCGACCAGGTCGATCTGGGTGCCATGCTTGCTGTCGAGGCCCAGATAGAACGGGTTGCCGGGCATGCAATCGGAGAACAGCCCGAGGCGCGAATTGAAGCGCGCCCGGATGTGCGGCTCCCCCGGGTCGGCCTGGTCGACCCCGGCGAGCTTGCTCGCCAGCGCGCTCGGGTACCAGGTGTCGGGCTTGGGAGCGTTGGGGAAGTCGGCGAAGATGTCGTTCGCGCCGGCCGAGCCGAGCACCGCGCTGTCGGCGGTGCAGGCGAGCGGCACGAACGAGGCGCCGACGCGCACCGCCACCTTGCTCGTGAGCGTGGCGGCCCAGATGCCGGCCGCGTGCTGGAACGCGAGCAGGCGCTGCTGGCCCAGCGTGGTGCCCTTGTTGCCGCCGATGGGCGCCACCGGGGTCGGGTCGTTGAATCCGACCCCGGGCTCGTTGGTGTTGACGATGGTGATCTTGGCGGCGGCGCTGGCGCCGCCGAGCGCGCAAGCGAGCAGCACCAGCGCGGCGGCCTGGCGCAGGCGGCGCAGATTATTTGGTGTCATGGCCGCTCCCCTTGGCGGCGCGGGCCACCGGTTCCTTGGTGACGGCGGCGGCCGCCTCGGCCGCCTCCCTGCCGGTCAGGCAGTCGACGACGAGCTTGCCATCGGCGCCGCGGGTGACCACCGAGTAGACCATCGCGCTCTCGCCGAGCCGCATCTGCGACCTGCCGTCGGCGCGCTTTTTGAGCACCGGCTTGGAGGCCGGCGGCAGCATCAGCTTCTCCTGGGCGCGCAGTTTTTTGAGTTCGCCCGGGGTGGGCGGGCGCAGCTGGCCGGTGTCGGCGTCGCGCACGACCACGATGCCCGGCTGCTGCGCCGCGCCCACACCGGGGATCAGGATGGCCGCCGCGACGGCAAGCAGCGCGGCGCGCGCGCGCGTTGGCGGGCGCGCCCGCGGGCCGCACGCAAAGTTGGTTTCGTCAGTCATGGCTCCTCCAGGGAAAGTGGTCGCATGTGTCCACGCGCTGGAAGGCAGGCCGTGGGCCCATTGCTCACTGAATAATATGACCTGAAAAAGATCGAACCTTGATATTTCTTCGATGTTCCGGCGGCAAAAAAAAACGCGGCCCGAAACGGGCCGCGCGCGCACGGGGCGGGCATCGTCAGCCGGGCTTGGGCCCGGGTTTGAACCCGAGCATGCGCAGCTTGCCCACTATCCCGTACGGGAAGAAGTAAATCGAGAGCACGAACAGCACGCCGAGCCACAGCATCCAGCGGTCCGGGTGCAGCGCCGCGGCCAGCATCGGCAGCCCCGCCGCCGCCTCGGAGCCGGCCGCCATGAGCGACTTGAGATAGTTCTGGGCGATGATGAACAGGGTCGCGCCGACCACCGCGCCGTACATCGTGCCCATGCCGCCGATGACGACGATGAGCAGGATGTCGGTCATGACCTCGAAGCCGAGCATGGTTTTGGGCCCCACGTAGCGCAGCCACAGCGCCATCAGGGCGCCGGCCAGCGCCGCCACCAGCGCGGCGATCACGTTGGCCCAGACCCGGTAGACCATGGTGCGGTAGCCGAGCGCCTCGGCGCGGAACTCGTTTTCGCGGATCGCCTGCAGCACCCGGCCGAACGGCGAATTGACCACCCGCAGCAGGAACAGGAACAGTGCCAGGCAGCCGCCGAAGACGATGTAATAGGTGATCAGCTTGCCGTCGAGGGAGCGCCCGAACAACTCGAAGTCGAACAGCTTGAAGCCGGGCGTGAGCAGCTCGGGCACGCCGAAGGTCTTGCCGTCCTCGCCGCCGGTGAAGTCCGACAGCTGCGAGGCCAGCACCGCGAAGGCCGACGCCACCGCGAGCGTGATCATGGCGTAGAAAATGGCGCGCACGCGCAGCGCGAACAGCCCGACCACGAGCGAGAGCGCGAGCGCGAGCAGCAGCGCGAGCAGCAGCCCGCCGATGGTGGCCAGCCAGGTCGGGTCGGCCGCGCTGGCCAGCGCGAGCCCGACGCCGTAGGCGCCGATCCCGAAGAACATGGTGTGCGCGAACGAGACGATGCCGGTGTAGCCGAGCAGCAGGTCGTACGAGGCCACCAGCACGATGTAGACGCAGATCGTGGCGGCGGTGTTGAGCGGGCGCGCGCCGCTCGTCAAAAAGGGCGCGAACGCCAGCCCGAGGAAGATGAGCAGCAGGGTCAGGCCGAGGGTGCGGCTGCGGGGCATGTCGCCCGAGAGGATTTGTTTGAGCATGGGGTTTTCCTAGCGCCGGCTGCCGGAGTAGAGTCCGGCGGGACGCCACAGCAAGATGGCGATCATGAGGATGATGTGGGAGATCAGCGCCACCTTGGGCGCGAGGAAGCCGGCGTAGTTGGCCACCAGCGCCATCAGCAGCGCGCCGATGAAGCAGCCGCCGACCGAGCCGAGCCCGCCGATGATGATCACGATGAAGATCATCACCATGATCTCGCTGCCCATGGCCGCCGTCAGCGACTCCTTGTACAGGCCCCACAGCACGCCGCCCAGGCCGGCGAGCGCCGAGCCGGCCGCGAACACGGCCACGAACAGGCGCCGGACGCGGTAGCCGAGCGCCTCGACCATCTCGCGGTTCTCGACGCCGGCCCGGATCAACAGGCCGATCTTGGTGCGGTTCAGGACCAGGAACATGGCCGCGAACACCACCAGCCCGATGACGACCGCCACCAGCCGGTATTTTTCGACCGCGGCGTCGCCGAACAGGATGGCGCCGCGCAGGCTGGCCGGCAGCGGCAGCGCGATCTGCTCGGCGCCCCAGATCACGTTGATGAGTTGCTCGGCCACGATCATGCCGCCCATGGTGATCAGGATCTGCTTGAGGTGCTGGCCGTAGACGGGCGCGATGATGATGCGCTCGAACGCCCAGCCGAGCACGGCGGTGGTGAGCATGGCGACCCCGATCGCGAGCGCCAGCACGCCCAGGTTGAGCGGCAGCGAGTCGATCTCGAGCATGTTCTGCATCGGCAGCAGCACCATGGTGGCGGCGTAGGCGCCGACCGCCACAAAGGCACCGTGGCCGAAGTTGAGCACGTCCATGAGCCCGAACACGAGCGTGAGGCCGCTGGCCATGATGAAGATCATCATGCCCATGGCCAGCCCGGCCACGGTCAGGGTGAGCCAGATGGGGAAGCTGCCCACCAGCGGCAGCATCAGCAGCATCAGGGCGGGCACCAGCAGCAGGGGCGCGAGGTCGCGCGGGGCCGACGGCAGCGCCGCGTCGGACGGCGGCGCGGCCGGCGGCAGCGCGGTGGTCGGTGGCAGCACCGGGGTTTGAGCGGTCACGTTCATTGTCCTAAGGTTGGGCTACTGGTGGGCGGCGAGCGAGAGCCCGAGCAGGCGTTGTTGCAGGGCCTCGTCGGCGACCAGATCGGCCATGGCGCCGGCGTGCACGATGCGGCCGTCGTCCATGACGCAGACGTTGTCGCCGAGGTTCTTGACGAAGTTGAAGTTCTGCTCGACCAGCAAGATCGTGGTCTCGCCGGCCTTGAGCTCGCGGAAGGCGGCGATCAGGCTGTCGATGATGGCCGGGGCTAGGCCCTTGGTCGGCTCGTCGATGAGCAGCAGCTTGCGCGGCTCGACGATGGCGCGCGCGATCGCCACCATCTGCTTCTGGCCGCCCGACAGGTTGCCGGCCGGATAGTTCCAGAATTTTTTAAGGGCCGGGAAGAAGCCGAAGATCCAGTCCAGCCGCGCGCCGTCGGGGGCGCCGCCGCGCGCGGCCAGCAGCAGGTTCTCGCGCACCGTCAGCTCGGAGAACACGGCCATGCTCTCGGGGACGTAGGCGATGCCGGCGCGCGCGATGTCGGGCGTGGACATGGCGCCGATGGCGCGCCCGTCGAAGGTCACGCTGCCGGCGCTGGCCTGCCACAGTCCCATGATGGTGCGCAAGGTGGTGGTCTTGCCGGCGCCGTTGCGTCCCAGCAGGACGGTCAGCGAGCCGCGCGGCACGGCCAGCTCGACGCCCTGCAGGATGTGGTACTGGCCGATGTGGGTGTGGACCCCCGAGAGGGTCAGTAATGGTTCAGACATGTTGTACGCTTCCAGTGCCAAGATAGGCCTCCTGCACGATCGCCGAGGCCATGACCTCGGCCGGATTGCCGTCGGCCACGAGGGCGCCGTTGTGCAGCACGATGATGCGGTCGGCCAGCTGGCGCACCACGTCCATCTTGTGCTCGACGAGCAAAATGGTCTTGTTGCGCTCGCGTTTGACCTGCTCGATCAGCTCGAGCACGACCGGCACCTCGTCGACGCTCATGCCGGCGGTCGGCTCGTCGAACATCATCACGGACGGCTCGAGCGCGAGCAGGATGGCGACCTCGAGCTTGCGCTTGTCGCCGTGCGAGAGCGCCGCCACGTACGAGGCGCGCCGCTCCTGCAGCGCCACGCGCTCGAGGTAGTGCTCGGCGCGCGCGATGAGCTCCTGGTGGCCGAACCAGACCGAGAACATGTTCAACCCGAGCCTGGCGCGGCTTTGCACGGCCAGGCGCACGTTTTCGATCACGGTCAGGTTCGGGAACAGGTTGGTGAGCTGGAACGCGCGCCCGATGCCCATCGTGGTGCGGCGCGCCGCGCCCAGGCGCGTGATGTCGGCGCCGCCGAGGTGCACCGTGCCCGAGCTGGCCGGCAACTGGCCCGACATCAGGTTGAAGTAGGTGGTCTTGCCGGCGCCGTTGGGGCCGACGATGACGGTCAGGGTGCCGGAAAAGAAGTCCGCCGTGACCCGGTCGACCGCGACATGGCCGCCGAAGCGGATGGTCAGGTCGCGGGTGGACAGGGACGGGGTTGCGCCGTCGTTCGGTTTCATCGCTTGTTCTTGACCGGCAGCGGCAGTTCGGAGGCCGGGATTTCGCGCACCAGCTCGAGCAGGTCCCATTCGTTCTTCTGGTCCTTCTTGATGCGGAAGTGGTACATCGATTGCAGCGCCTGGTGGTCCTCCTTGCGGAACTTCATCTTGCCCTTCGGGGTGTCGAACTCGAGCCCCTCCATCGCGGCGATGAGTTTTTCGGAGTCGCCCGAGCCGGCCTTGGCCAGCGCGCTGACCACCGCGCTGGCGGCGGCGAAACCGCCGGCGGTGAACATGTCGGGCGGCGCCTTGTAGCGCTTGGTGTGCTCGGAGACGAGCCAGTCGTTCATCTTGTTTTTGGGGAAGGCGTAGTAGTAGTAGATCGTGCCCTCGATGCCCGGGTAGCTCTTCCAGGTTTTGAGCACCGGCAGGATGTTGCCGCCCGGGGCCAGCGCGATGCCGTAGCGCTCGGGGTGCATGTCGGCGATCTTGTTCATCGGGTTCGGGCCGGCCCATACGATGCCGAGCACGCGCGGCTGCGGCTTGTCCTTGAGCGCGGCGAAGATGCGCTGGGCCGATGCCGTGAAGTCGCTGGTGGTCTGCGGCGCGTACTCCTCGTGCACCACCACGGCCTTGCTGCCGGTCGCCTTCAGGGCGTCCTTGCCGGCCTTGATGGCGTCGCGTCCGAAGGCGTAGTCCTGCGCCAGGAAGGCCACGCTGCCGCCCTTGAGGGTGCTGGCCGCGGCCAGCCCGTCCTGCATCGAGCTGCGCGAGGTGCGGAAGATGTAGCGGTTCCATTTGTCGCCCGTGATCGCGTCGGCCACGGCCGGCTCGACGATGAGCACCTTCTTGTATTCGAGCGCCACCGGCAGCATCGCGATGGCCGAGCCGGACGAGGAGGTGCCGACCGCGATGTCGACCTTGTCGTCGCCGTAGGCCTCGGCCAGCAGCGTGCGGCCCAGGTCCGGCTTGCTCTGGTCGTCCTTGACGATGACCTTGAGCTTGCGCCCGTTGATCTCCATTTTGCCGCCGGTGAGGTACTCGAGGCCCATCATGAAGCCGGTCTCGGTCTCCTTGGCGTAGGCTTCGAGCATGCCGGTCTTGCCGGCGATCAGGGCGACCTTGAGGTCGGGGCCGGCGGCCAGCGCCTGGACCGGCGCGCCGGCGGCGAAGGCGGCCAGCAGGGCCGCCGCGATCAGATTGGTTTTGTTCATGGTGTCTCCAGTTTCGTCACTTGTAATCTAAATGCGGACGTCGCGGCCCTAATCGACCTGCGACAAAAATTTGCGTATCGCCTCGCGCGCCGGCGCCTCGGTCAGCATCGGCGCGTGGCCCACATTGGGCACCTCGGCGTACTGCAGGGCCGGGGCGACGCTGCGCATGTAGCTCGCCTCGTCCGGCCCGACCAGGTCGGACAGGGCGCCGCGCACCAGCAGGGTGGGGCGCTTGCGCGCCAGCCGCCGGAACGCCAGCTTGGCGATAATCGAGCTGGTCTTGATTTTGCCGTTTTGCAGCGCGCTTGCGATGTTCGGATCGTACCGCAACACGAGCTGTCCTTGTTCGTTTTCAATGAACGCGCGATGCGCCCATTTGGTCCACTCGTCCGAGGGGTTTTCGGGAAACGCGCTCTCGTTGATGGTTTTGCAGTAGTTGGCCGCCGCGTCCCAGGATTCGAGCGCGCAGCCCTTGCCCGCGTACGCGGTGATCCGCTCGAGCCCCTGTTGCGCGAGCACGGGGCCGATGTCGTTGAGGATGGCCGCGCTGATCAGCCTGCTGCGGCGCAGCGCGACCGTCATGGTGATGATGCCGCCCATCGAGGTGCCGACGAACACGGCGCGCGCGATGCCCAGGGCGTGCGCCAGATTGATGATGTCGGTGGCGTAGACCATCGCGTTGTAATGCGAGGGATCGGGATCGAAGGCCGAGTTGCCGCGCCCGCGCACGTCGACGGCGAGCACGCGGCGCCCCTGGCTGGCGATCCACGGGGCCAGTTCTTCGAAGTCGGCCGAATTGCGGGTAAGTCCGTGGATGCAAATGACCGGCAGTCGCGCCGGCCCGCTGGCAGGCGCGTAATCGCGCGCATACAGCTGGAGGCCGTCGCTACTGGTGTAAGTCGTTTCGGTAAATGGGGACACGTTGGACCAGTCTATGGATGTAAGTGGCGCAGGTTTCGCATGCCAAGCAGTGTGCGCCAAATGGCTATGCGGCGGAAGGGAACTGCGCGAACACCCTTTGTGCATTTATGCACAAGCGCAATGCCAACGCCCGGCCCACGCCCGGGCCAGGGCATGATCCAGATTGATCCATGTCGAAATTCGCGTGCCCCCCCGTTCCGGGCGTAAGTAAATAATTGCCAGCTGATTGTGCATTGATGCACAATGGTCCGCATGAAGACATTGCCTGAATGGACGGACCTGCGCTACTTCCTCGAGCTCGCGCGCGCCGGCACCTTGTCGGGCGCCTCGCGCCGGCTCGAGGTCGAACACACGACGGTGGCGCGCCGCATCGACCGCCTTGAAGCGCAGTTGGGGTCGACCCTGTTCGACCGCTCGCGCGAGGGCTACGAACTGACCGAAATGGGCCTGGCCCTGATGCCGCACGCGGAAGTGATGGAAAGCGCGGCGCTGGCGGCGCAGGACCAGTTGAGCGGCAACCAGATCGAGGTGCGTGGCGTCGTGCGCCTGGGCGTGCCGGAGGCGCTCGGGGTGCGCGTGATCACGCCGCTGCTGTCGCGCTTTTTGCAGGGGCATCCCGACCTGTCGATCGACTTGCTGGTGCAGCCGCGCTTTGCCAACCTGGCCAACCGCGAGGCCGACCTCGGCGTGATGCTCGACGCGCCCAGCACGGGTCGCTACATGGTGACGCGGCTGGTGTCGTTCCGGCTGTACCTGTACGCCTCGCCGGCCTACCTGGCGCGCCATCGGCCGATCCTGCGCCAGGCCGATCTGGCCGAACACGACTTTGTCGACTACGTGCAGGACCGGCTGGCCAGCAACGAGCTCAATTTTCTCGACGAACTCGGTTTCGTGCCGCGCCGGCGCCTGTGCTGCACCGGCATGATGGCGCAGGCCGAGGCGGCGGCGGCCGGGCTGGGACTGATGATGGCGCCGCCCTACGTGATTCCAGAAGACGGGCGCCTGGTGCCGGTGCTGCAGCACGAAGTGTTTGCCGAGCGCTCGTACTGGCTGGTGGCGCCGGTGGACCTGTACCGGCTGCCCCGGGTCAGGACGGTGTGGAATTTGCTGCGCGAGTATGCCGACGCGCAGCCCGGCCTGTTCGTCAACGGCGGCCCGGCGCCTGTGGCGCTGCCGCTGCCGCGCACGCGCAAGGGGTAGCCGTTTCCATGCAGGTGTGCTTGCTGGCGTGTCCGCGGATGGACGTTTAAAACACTGGACATGAAAAAGGGGGAGGACGATTAATCGTCCTCCCCCTTTCTTTATGCGCCGCGCCTTAGAACTTCAGGCCGAGCGTCAACTTCACGGTGCGTGGGTCGCCGTAGAATGTGGTCACAGTGTTGAAGAAGCCGGCGAAATTATAGCCCGCGACCTTGTAGCGTTTGTCGGTCAGGTTGCGCCCGTGCAGGCCGACCTGGACCTTGCGGTCGGCGCTGGTCCACACCAGGCCTGCATCCCACAGCGAGTAGCCTTCCTGGGCCAGCATCAGGTTCGGCACGACCGCCGCGTCGAGACTTGGCACCCCGGCCGGCTTGATGATTTCAGTCTGGTACACCTTGCTCTTGTACGAGAGGTTGTTGTTCAAGCTCAGGGTGCCCTTGTTGCCGCCAAATGCCAGCGGCCACTCGTAATTGACTGCCAGGTTGCCGCTGTTCTTCGGCGTGTTCTGGAATTCGGCCGAATTGGCGACATTGACCAGCGCGGTGCCGTTCGACACCATCCACTCCTTGTACTGGGCGTCGATGTGGCTGTACATGCCGCTCACGGTCAGCTGGTTGGTGACGCGGGCGATCGCTTCGAGCTCGATACCCCTGATCTTCGCCTTGCCGGCATTGGTTAGCAAGCCTGCGAAGCCGGTCACGACACCCTGCGCGTTGAAGGTCGGGACGGAGCCGGGGATCTGCACTTCCTTGTAGTCGGTGTAGAACACCGCCATATTGGTTTGCAGGCGCGCGCCCATCATGTTCGACTTCAGACCCAGTTCAATCGACGCGACTTCCTCGGGGTTGACGCCCTGGCGCTTGATCAGCGAAGCGGGGGTGTTCGGGCCTCCCGTGGCCGCCAAGTCCATGCGCGGATCGTACATGCCGCCCTTGAAGCCTTCCGAGTAGGTGCCGTACAGATTGTGTTCGGGCGCCATCTTCCAGCCGAAGCCGAGTTTCGGCGTGAACTTGGTGTCCTTGCGATTGAGGTCGCTTTTGCTCATGTCGGTGTTCGGCGCAGCGGCGGGAATGGCGTTCGGATTGCCCAGCGTGGGCGATCCGGCCAGGCCCAGGTAGGTGCGCTTGTAGATGCGCGCCTTGCGTTCGTCTTCGGTGAAGCGTCCGCCGACGTTGATGTTGAACGTGTCCGACAGCGAGTAGCTGATGTCGGCGAAGGCCGCTGCCGACTTGCCGTCGATATCGTCGAGCGTGTACAGCGCCAGGCCGCCGGCCACGTTGTAGAGCACGTCGAATTCGTTGAAGGCGTTGGTCTTCATGAAGAACACCCCGGCCACGCCCTGGAATTTGGACCCGGTGTAGGTGAACTGGAGTTCCTGGCTGGTCTGCTTGTCGCTGTAGATGGTCGGCGCTTCGAACAGCGGGGTGTCGAGCGAATCGAAGTCGATCGGTGAGTACGACTTCGAGGAACGGCGCGCGCTGATCGACTTGAACGACAGATCGGAATTGATGGTGTAATCGACCAGCAGCGAGACGCCCTTGTTGACCACTTCCTGGTCGTGGCCGAGCACCTTGTACAGGTTGGCGCGGGTGTCGTAATCGCCCGGCAGCGGAGCGTAGTTGGTAGGCGCGGGGCCGGCGGTCAGGCGGTAGCCGTGGCGCGGCAGCGAATCGTCGTCGGTTTTGTCGGCGGCGAGGCGGATGAACAGGTCCGCGGTCGGCGTCGCTTCGATGCTGACGCGGGCGGCGCCGACTTCCTTGTTGTAATTGTCCTGGCCCGTGATGACGTTCTTGCCGAAGCCGTCGCGGTTGAAGCTGGCCACGCTGGCGCCGATGCGGATCATCTCGTTGATCGGCATGCTGCCCTTGAACAGGACGTCCTGCTGGCCGTAGTTGCCGAGCGCGCCCTTGAATTCGAAGGTCGGCTTGTTCGACAGCCGGCGCGTGACGTACTTGATGGCGCCGCCGATGGTGTTGCGGCCGTACAGCGTGCCTTGCGGGCCGCGCAGCACTTCGATGCGTTCGAGGTCGTAGATGTCGGTCAGCGCGCCCTGCGGGCGGGCCAGGTAGACGTCGTCGAGGTAGACGCCGACGCCCTGCTCGTAGCCGGCGACCGGATCTTGCTGGCCGATGCCGCGGATGAAGGCGGTCAGCGTCGTGTTGGTGGCGCGCGAGGTTTTGAGCGTGGTGCCGGGCACCAGATCGGCGAGGGCGGTAATGTCCGGAATGGCGCGCTTTTCGAGATCTGCGCCGGAAATCGCACTGACGGCGCCGGGCACGTCCTGGATCAATTCGGCGCGGCGGCGCGCCGTCACTACGACCTTTTCCATCCCGCTGGTGGCCGCTGGCGCGGCTTCAACCTGGGCATAGGCGCCCGTTGGAACGGCGATGGCGGGCAGGCCCATCACAACGGCCATGGAACGACGCAGCATGATCTTCTGTTTCCTGGTCAAACGCATTACGATCTCCTTCAGTTGTTATTGTATTGCGGGTCATTTATGCAATGCGATGGAGTGTGCACGCTTTAGCCACTCTCTGAAAGACAGAGGCTTGCACGGCCTGTGTGCAAAATTGCACACGGTGGCGCCCAAACCTGTTTTTGCGTACGGCCGGGCGCCGGCTCCTGCGATGCGTAAGCAGCTTGCCCGCCGGCGAGGGTCGGCGCGGGGCGAGTTGGTTCGGCCTTGATGTGAATCAATCGCAGTGGATCAAAAACCACACAACCGGGCCCGGCACTAGTGGACTTCAACGGATGAATCAGGAGGAGCCGGGCGGCAAGCGGGGCCGGAAATCAGGCGCCGGGCGGGCGCTTGAGGAAGGGATTGCGGTCGTCGAGTTCGTCGAGATAGTCGTCGATGCCGCCGTTCTCGCGCTCAAGGAAGCGCTCGATGGCGTCGGCAAACGCCGGGTGGGCCAGCCAGTGGGCCGACCAGGTGCGGGTCGGCAGGAAGCCGCGCGCCATCTTGTGCTCGCCCTGCGCGCCGCCCTCGAACACGGCGATTTTTTGCTCGATGCAGAACTCGAGCGGCTGGTAGTACGCGGCCTCGAAATGCAGGCAGGGCACGTGTTCGAGTTCCCCCCAGTAGCGCCCGAACAGGGTGCGCTCGCTGTGGATCACGAGCGAGGCGGCGATCGCGTGGCCGCCCCGTTCGGCGATCACGAGCAGGATGTTGTGCGCCATCGTGCGCCCGATGCGCAGGAAAAAATCGAGGTTCAGGTAGGGCGTCGAGCGGTGCGCGGCGTAGGTGTGCTCGTAGCAGCGGTGGAACAGGCGCCAGTCGTCCCCGCTGGCGTCGAGCCCGCGCACGCGCCGCAGCGTCACGCCCGCCTCGCGCACCTTGCGCCGCTCGGCGCGGATGTTCTTGCGCTTCTTGTGCTCGAGCGTGGCGAGGAACTGCTCGAAGTTGTCGTAGCCCGCGTTGAGCCAATGGAACTGCACGCCGCTGCGCAGCATGAAGCCGGCGTCGGCCAACTGCCGCACCTGGTCTGCCGGCGGATACAGGATGTGGGTCGACGAGACGGCGCTGGCCTCCTGGGTGGCGCGCAGCACAGCGAGCAGGGCGGCGCGCGCGTGGGCGTCGCGCGCCAGCAGCCGCGGGCCCGTCACGGGCGTGAACGGGATCGCCGAGAGCAGCTTGGGATAGTAGTCGAGCCCGTTGCGCTGGTAGGCGTCGGCCCAGGCCCAGTCGAACACGTACTCGCCGTAGGAATGCATCTTGACGTACAGCGGCATGGCGGCGGCCAGCTCGGCGCCGTCGTAGAGCGCGACGAACTGCGGCTGCCAGCCGGTCTCGGTGCAGGCGCCGCCCGACTCGTGCAGCGCGTGCAGAAAGGCGAACGAGACGAAGGGATTGGGATCGGGCTGGGCGGCGGCGAGCGCGTCCCAAGCCGCCTGCCCGATCTCGGAAAGAGAAGATACGATATGCGTGCGATAATCCACTTTTGTCGGTAATGCATCCATGCGCGCTGACTTCCCATTTTTTTTGGTTGTTTTTTAACTCAACCTTTTTAGCTCACGCTTTTAAGCCCACGCTATTAAGCCCACGCTATTAAGCTCACGTTTTTAATCTCACTCTTTTAAGCTCACTGCTACGCCGTCATGACAGTCAAAGTCGCCATCGTCCAAATGAACAGCACCGTCGGCGACCTCGCCGGCAACAGCGCCAAGATCGTGCAGTGGGCCAGCCGCGCCGCCGCCGCCGGCGCCGACATCGTGCTGACCCCGGAGCTGTCGCTGGTCGGCTACCCGCCCGAAGATCTCCTGCTGCGCAATGCATTTTACGCAAAAACGCGCGAGACGTTGGCCGCCCTGGTCGCCGAGCTGGCCCAGTTCCCCGGCCTGCACGTGGTGGTCGGCCATCCGTCGATGGACGCGGCCACCGGCGCGCGCCACAACAGCGCGAGCGTGCTGGCCGACGGCCGTGTGCTCGGCAGCTATCACAAGCACGAGCTGCCCAACACCACCGTGTTCGACGAGAAGCGCTATTTTTCGCCGGGCGAGGCGCCGTGCGTATTTACGGTCAAGGGCGTCGGTTTCGGCGTCAACATCTGCGAAGACACCTGGTTCATGCGCGCGCCCGCGCTCGCCAAGGCGGCCGGCGCCGAGGTGCTGCTGGTGCCGAACGGTTCGCCCTTCCACATGAACAAGCAGCACCTGCGCTACGAAACCATGCGCCAGAACGTGTGCGCGCAGGGCATGTCGCTGGTGTACGCGAACCTGGTGGGCGGGCAGGACGAGCTCATTTTCGACGGCGACTCGTTCGTCATGGACGCCGGCGGCGCGCTGTGCGCGCAGCTGCGCCATTTCGAGGAGGACCTGCTGGTGGTCGACTTCGACGGCGCGCGCCCGCTCGCGCACGCGCTGCCCGAGCCGCTCGCGCTCGAGGCCCAGGTCTACCAGGCGCTGGTGCTGGGGGTGCGCGACTACATCGGCAAGAACGGCTTTCCCGGTGTGCTGATCGGGATGTCGGGCGGGGTCGACTCGGCGCTCACATTGGCCATCGCGGTCGACGCGCTAGGCGCCGACAAGGTGCGCGCGGTGATGATGCCGTCGCGCTACACGGCCGACATCTCGTGGATCGATTCGCGCGAGATGGTCGCGCGGCTCGGCGTGCGCTACGACGAGATCCCGATCGGCGCCTGCGTCGACGCGTTCGGCGCCACGCTGGCGGCCGAATTCGCCGGCCTGAAGGAGGACGCGACCGAAGAGAACATCCAGGCCCGCATCCGCGGCACGCTGCTCATGGCGCTGTCGAACAAGCATGGCAGCATCGTGCTCACGACCGGCAACAAGAGCGAGATGGCGGTCGGCTACTGCACCCTGTACGGCGACATGGCGGGCGGCTTCGCGGTCATCAAGGACATCGCCAAAACGCTGGTGTACCGTCTGTGCGACTACCGCAACGGCGTCGGCGACGTGATCCCGCAGCGCATCCTCACGCGCGGGCCGTCGGCCGAGCTGCGCGAGAACCAGCTCGACCAGGACTCGCTGCCGCCCTACGAGGTGCTCGACGCCATCATGCGCATGTATATGGAGGAGAACCACTCGGTGGCCGAGATCATCGAGGCCGGCTATCCGGCGGCCGACGTGACGCGCGTGACGCGGCTCATCAAGATCAACGAATACAAGCGGCGCCAGTCGCCGGTCGGCATCCGCGTCACGCACCGCGGCTTTGGGCGCGACTGGCGCTACCCGATCACTTCCCGGTTTTTTGAATGAAATTGTATGAAATTGAATGAAACTTAAGGAGACGTCATGAAACAGATCACCTGTGTAATCAAACCGTTCAAGCTCGACGAGGTGCGCGAGGCGCTGGCCGAAGTCAATGTGACGGGCCTGACGGTGACCGAGGTCAAGGGTTTCGGCCGCCAGAAGGGGCACACCGAGCTCTATCGCGGTGCCGAGTACGTGGTCGACTTCCTGCCCAAGGTCAAGATCGAAGTCGTGGTCGACGATGCGATGACCGACCAGGTGGTCGACGCGATCATCAAGGCCGCGCGCACCGGCAAGATCGGCGACGGCAAGATCTTCGTGCAAAACGTCGAGCAGGTGATCCGCATCCGCACCGGCGAGACGGGACCCGAGGCGGTCTGATTTGTTCGCGCCGGCCGCCGCCAGGACTGGCTAGCGGTGGCCGATGCGCATGTCGAACTTCCACGACATCAGGCGCAGCCCGGTGATGACGGTCGCGCTCGACCAAAGCGCGAAGTCGTTGGAGATGTCGAACTGCAGCATCAGCAGGTACATGCAACTGCCGATGAAGGAACAGATCGCGTACGGTTTGCCGTCGCGAAACACCATCGGCACCTCGTTGCACACGATGTCGCGCAGCACGCCGCCGAATATCCCCGTGATCACGCCCATCATCGCGGCGATGAAGACCGGCATCTCCGAGGCGAGCGCGGCCGACACGCCGGCGATCGTGAACAGGCCCAGTCCGATGGCGTCGGCGACCACGATCAGGTTTTCGGAGACGATCTGGCGCAGCTTGCGGATCAGCGGCGAGGCGATCAGTGCCAGCACGAAGATCAGGATCGCGTATTCCTGGTGGACCACCCAGAAGAACGGACGGCGGTCGAGCAACAGGTCGCGCAGCGTGCCGCCGCCGAACGCGGTGATGAAGGCGACCGTGAACACGCCGACCAGGTCCATGCGCTTGCGCCGCGCCTCGATGAAGCCGGAGAACGCGCCGACCAGAATGGCGCTGATTTCGATGATGAGGATGAGGGACATGCGGGGCGGCTGGTGTGGATGTGGGGAAACTTGCTAGCCTAATATGATAGCGGGTTTTCAGTGACGCAACAAAAGAGCTGTCAATGGCAGAAACGATTCCTCGCAGAGGCGGGGGCCATGCTGTCGCACCAAGTTTGAACCCGTGACAATCTTACGCAAGGTGTATGTCAGCTCAGCATGGATCCCCGCCTTCGCGGGGACGACGGTGGGGCGCAGCTATCCCGTGCAACGTGTAGGCAAGCTCAGCATGGGTCCCCGCTTTCGCGAGGATGACGTTGGTTACTTTATCAATGAAGGTCGGTAGCTCGATTTCTGCCGAGTTAAAGACAAGACTTAACGGGGAGTCGTTTCTGCCATTGACAGAAACGACGGGGAGGGCGGCCGTCGCGTCACTGGTCGAGCGCGGCCTTGAGCAGCACGATCAACGCCCCGTAACCGCCATCGGCCTTGTTGGCCACGCAAAACGCGACAACCTCGTCCTTTTGCACCAGCCAGCTGTGCACCATCGAACGCAGCACCGGCTCGCCGTTGGCCGAACCGAGCCCCTTGCCGTGGATGATGCGAACGCAGCGTTGCCCGCGCAGCGTGCTGCGGCGCAGGAAGTCGCCGACCTGGTCGCGCGCCATTTCGCGGTCCATGCCATGCAAGTCGAGCTCGCCCTGGACGGGCCAGTGCCGCTTGCGCAGCTTGCGCACGACGTCGCCGCCCACGCCCGGGCGCGAGTAGCTCAGCGTCGGATCGTCGTCGAGCAGGCCGTCGACGTCGAACTGGTCCGACAGCGATTCGCGCAACACCAGCGCGTCGTCCTCGGCCTGGGTGCGCGCCTTGGGCGCCGGTCCGCGCACCGCGACCGGCGCCGAGGCCGGCCGCGCCACATGCCGGTCCGGCTGGGCGATGCGCTTGACCCCGCCGACGGCGCCCTGGAACAGATTGGCCTCCTGCTTTTGCTGGCGCTCGCGCCGCTCGCGTTCGGCCTTTTCGACCGCGCGCGCCTGCTCCTGGTCCTTGAGCGTGGCGCGCAGGGACTTGAGGTCGGCGAAGTCTTTCATCGAGGCCATTGGCTCAGCTTTCAAGGCTTTCAAGGTAGCGCTGCGCATCCAGCGCGGCCATGCAACCGGTGCCGGCGCTGGTGATGGCCTGGCGGTAGATGTGGTCCTGCACGTCGCCGGCGGCGAACACGCCAGGGATGTTGGTCGCGGTCGCCATGCCCTCGAGGCCCGTTTTGGTCTTGATGTAGCCGTTGTGCATGTCGAGCTGGCCTTCGAAAATGCCCGTGTTCGGCTTGTGGCCGATCGCCACGAACAAGCCGTGCACCGTCAGCGGCGTCACCGTGCCGTCGAGCGTCGACTTGATGTTCACCCCCGTCACGCCGCTGGTGTCGCCGACCACTTCGTCGAGAGTGTGGTTGTATTTGATGACGATCTTGCCTTCGGCGGCCTTGGCGTTGAGGCGGTCGATCAGGATCGCCTCGGCGCGGAACTTGTCGCGCCGGTGGATGATCGTGACCTTGCTCGCGATGTTGCTCAGATACAGCGCCTCCTCGACGGCCGTGTTGCCGCCGCCGACGACCGCCACCTCGCGGTTGCGGTAGAAGAAGCCGTCGCAGGTGGCGCAGGCCGACACGCCCTTGCCCATGAACGCTTGCTCCGAGGGCAGGCCGAGGTACATGGCCGAGGCCCCGGTCGAGATGATCAGGGCGTCGCAGGTGTACTCGTGGCTGTCGCCGAGCAGGCGGATCGGGGTTTCCTGCAGCTTGGCGGTATGGATGTGGTCGAACACGATGTCGGTGTTGAAACGTTCGGCGTGTTGCAAAAAGCGCTGCATGAGCTCGGGACCCTGCACGCCCATCGGATCGGCCGGCCAGTTCTCGACATCGGTGGTGGTCATCAACTGTCCGCCTTGCTCGACGCCCGTCACGAGCATCGGTTGCAGGTTGGCGCGCGCGGCGTAGACGGCGGCGCTGTAGCCGGCGGGGCCGGAACCAAGGATGAGGACGCGGGCGTGTTTAGGTGTGGTCATGGGAGGTTTCTGGTCGAAAGATGGGCGATGTATATAGAAATAGGGAAACTATAGTGAAACTGGGGCCGTTCGCGCCGCGATCAAGTGCGCCGCCGCGACAAATGCAAGCTAACAATTATAGTCGATCGCGCGCGCGCGCCCGAAATGGGGCCGCCTGACAATATTTGGCTTAGAATGAGCGCATCGCGCCCCATCGGGATGCTTGCAGGTAACGTTTCATAAAGTATGACAAAGACAAGCCAAACCCCCACCTACACCCGCAATCCCACGCAGCCGCGGCAACCGTTGCCGAACCGCCTGGTGCGCCTCCTGACCGAGGCGCGCTGGATCGCGCTCGCCGTGCTGTTCCTGTATTTCGTCATAATATTGCTCAGCTACAATAAGAGCGACCCGGGCTGGTCGCACGAGATCGTCAAGCTCAAGGTGAGCAACCTGGGCGGCAAGGCGGGCGCCTATCTGTCGGACTTCCTGCTGTTCATGTTCGGCTTTTCGGCATGGTGGTGGTGCATCTGCTTCCTGCGCATGATCTGGAAGGGCTACCGCAAGCTCAACGACGGCATCGCCCGGACCCCCGCCGGCGAGCCCGAGCACCACCACGAGGGCCTGATCCGCTGGGGCGGCTTCGTGCTCATGTTCGCCGGCAGCATGGGGCTTGAATTCCTGCGCATGTACAGCCTCGGCGTGGCCCTGCCGCGCGCCCCCGGCGGCGTGCTCGGGCAACTGATCGGCCATGGCGCCGACGTCGCCTTCGGCTTCACCGGGGCGACCCTGTTGCTGCTGATGTTGTTCGGCCTCGGCTTCAGCCTGTTCTTCCAGGTGTCCTGGCTCGCCGTCGCCGAGCGCATCGGCGGGGCGATCGAGGACGCGATCGTCTGGTTGCGCCTGTACTACCAGGACCGCGAGGACCGGCGCCAGGGCGAGGTCGCCGCCGTCAAGCGCGACGAGGTGCTGGTGCACGAGCGCGCCAAGCATGTCGAAAAGCACATCGCCGCGCCGCCGGTCAAGATCGAGCCGCAGATGGCGGTCGTGGTCAAGTCCGAGCGCGTCGAGAAGGAGCGCCAGGCGCCGCTGTTCCGCGACCTGCCGAACGACTCGGGGCTGCCGCCGCTGGCGCTGCTCGACGAGCCGCAGGCGGTGCAGGAGACGGTCTCGGTCGAGACGCTCGAATTCACGAGCCGCCTGATCGAGAAGAAACTGTCCGACTTCAACGTCGAGGCGAAGGTCGTGGCCGCCTATCCGGGCCCGGTCGTGACGCGCTACGAGATCGAGCCGGCCACGGGCGTGAAGGGCAGCCAGATCGTCGGCCTGGCGCGCGACATCGCCCGATCGCTGTCGCTGACCTCGATCCGCGTGGTCGAGACCATCCCCGGCAAAAATTGCATGGCGCTCGAGCTGCCGAACCCCAAGCGCCAGATCGTGCGCCTGTCGGAGATCGTCGGCTCCAAGATCTACAACGACAACGCCTCGAGCCTGACGATCGCGCTGGGCAAGGATATCGCGGGCAAGCCGGTGATCGCCGACCTCGCCAAGATGCCCCACCTGCTGGTGGCCGGCACCACCGGTTCGGGCAAGTCGGTCGGCATCAACGCGACCATCCTGTCGCTGCTATATAAGAGCGACCCGGCCGACGTGCGCCTGATCCTGATCGACCCGAAAATGCTCGAGATGTCGGTCTACGAGGGCATCCCCCATCTGCTGGCGCCGGTCGTGACCGACATGCGCCAGGCCGGCCACGCGCTGAACTGGGCGGTCAACGAGATGGAGCGCCGCTACAAGCTCATGAGCAAGCTCGGGGTGCGCAACTTGGCCGGCTACAACGCCAAGATCGCCGAGGCCGCCAAGCGCGAGGAGCACATCCCGAACCCGTTCAGCCTGACCCCGGACTCGCCCGAGCCGCTCGAGAAGCTGCCGACGATCGTCATCATCATCGACGAGCTGGCCGACCTGATGATGGTGGTCGGCAAAAAGGTCGAGGAATTGATCGCCCGCATCGCGCAAAAGGCGCGCGCGGCCGGCCTGCACCTGATCCTGGCGACGCAGCGGCCGTCGGTCGACGTCATCACCGGCCTGATCAAGGCCAATATCCCGACCCGGATCGCGTTCCAGGTCTCGTCCAAGATCGACTCGCGCACCATTCTCGACCAGATGGGCGCCGAGGCGCTGCTGGGCATGGGTGACATGTTGTACATGCCTCCGGGCACCGGTCTGCCCGTGCGCGTGCACGGCGCATTCGTATCGGACGAGGAAGTTCACCGGGTTGTGAAATACTTGCACACATTGGGCGAGCCCAATTACATCGACGGCATCCTCGACGGCGGCACGCTCGAGGGCGAAGGTGGCGCCGAGGGTGGCGCGGTGGCGGGCGAGGGCGGTGGCGAGGCCGACGCCCTGTACGACCAGGCGGTCGCGGTGGTGCTCAAGAACCGGCGCGCGTCGATTTCGCTGGTGCAGCGACATTTGCGCATCGGCTACAACCGCGCCGCGCGCCTGCTCGAACAGATGGAAAACAGTGGCGTGGTTTCGCCAATGCAATCGAACGGCAACCGCGACATCCTGGTGCCGATCGCCAATGCAGAATAGGCATTACTTACTAAAGGAATCAAATGCGCTTCACAATGACTAAATCGCTGGGCATGTTCATGGCCGCGGGCTTGCTGGCTTTTTCCGGCATGGCGCAGGCCACCGCACTCGATCAGTTCAAGACCTTCGTGGCCAGCACCAAGGCCGCGCGCGGCGAGTTCGTGCAGACCCAGGTGCGCAAGACGCCGACGAGCAAGGTTGCCGCGCCGGCCAGCGGGACCTTTTTATTCGCCCGCCCGGGCAAGTTTATCTGGTCGTACGTCAAGCCCTACGAGCAGGTGCTGCAGGCCGACGGCGACAAGCTCTATATTTACGACAAGGACCTGAACCAGGTGACCGTCAGGAAGCTGGGCGACGCGCTCGGTTCCTCGCCGGCCGCGATCCTGTTCGGCAGCAACGACCTCGACAAGAATTTCACGCTCAGCGAAGCGGGCACGCGCGACGGCATCGAATGGCTCAAGGCGGTGCCAAAAGCGAAAGACAGCGCCTTCGCACAAATCAGCATCGGATTGCGCGACGGCCAGCCGGTGGCGATGGAGCTGAACGATGCCTTCGGCCAGGCGTCGATGCTGACGTTTAAAAAGTTCGAGAAGAATCCGCCGCTCGCCGCGCAACAATTCAAATTCGTCATGCCGAAGGGCGCTGATGTTTTTGAGGGGTAGGCGCGGAGGTTGAGCGCGAAACCTAAGCGCGAAACCTAAGCGCGAAACCCAAGCGTCACCTAAGTGTCACCTAAGCGCCCAGAAAGTCGGCCATCAGGGTCGAGGCGCGGCGCAGGCGGCGCGACAACTGGCGCGCCAGGCAGGCCATGAAACGGTAGGCCAGGTCGGGGTGGTCCTTGGCAAACTTGTCCATATTGGTCGCCGTTAAGGTCAGCAGCTCGCAATCGGTCTCGGCAATGCAGGTTGCCGAACGGGCCGCATGGTCGATCATGGCCATTTCGCCAATAATCTGCCCGCGCAATTCGTGCGCCATCAACTGGCAGCCGTGCTCGTAGCCCTTGAGGATCGACGTGCTGCCGCTGATGAGGATATACAACTCGTTGCCGGTGTCGCCTTCCCGGAAAATCACAGCGTCGGCCGACTTGGCCTCCAACTGCAGATAGGGAGCGAAGCGTTCCAGTTCAGGGTAGGTGAACTCCTGGAACAGGTCGAGCTCATCAAGAATTTCGGCGATCTTCATCTCTATTCCTTCTCCGCACGCTCCCGTCGAGGCGCGCTCATGTGTTAACGAGGATAGCACTAAAGTTGCCGTGCGAACAGAAGTTGCGGCGCTGTTTTTGGTGCGCCGAAAACGCCGGGGCGGGAACTGTGCACGTTCGCCAATGGTCATAACTGTGACCCTGTGGGCCCGCATGCGCTAGACTATGCGCTCTCGACTTTTTGCTATCGGTTGCCCATGACACCACGCCAACGTTGCGCGTTCTCTTCGCTGTCCCAGCCCTGTAAAGGGAGGGTACGCGGTGGATGACCTGTTCAAGAGCGCACCACGGGCGCCGCTGGCCGAGGCATTGCGGCCGGCCACCATCGACGAAGTCATCGGCCAGAGCCATCTGCTCGGGCCGGGCAAGCCGCTCAACCTCGTGTTCCGCTCGGGCCGGCCCCACTCCATGATCCTGTGGGGGCCGCCCGGCGTGGGCAAGACCACGCTCGCGCGCCTGACCGCCAACGCCTTTGGCTGCGAGTTCATCGCCTTGTCGGCGGTGCTGTCGGGCGTCAAAGACATCCGCGCCGGCATCGAGCAGGCCGAGCACTTCTTGGCGAGCGGCAAGCACACTATCCTGTTCATCGACGAGATCCACCGCTTCAATAAATCGCAGCAAGACGCCTTGCTGCCGTTCGTCGAGTCGGGCCTGGTCACGCTAATCGGCGCGACCACCGAGAACCCCTCGTTCGAGGTCAACTCGGCGCTGCTGTCGCGCGCGCAAGTGTATGTGCTCAAGGCGCTGACCGACGCCGAAATGCTGCTCTTGCTCAAGCGCGCGCAGGACTACGGCCTTGGCGGCCTCGCGTTCGACGACGTCGCCGTCGCCACGCTGATCGGCTACGCCGACGGCGACGCGCGGCGCTTCCTGAACCTGCTCGAGCAAACCCGCACCTCGGCCGAGACATCGGGCGTCACGGCCATCACGGGCGAATTCGTCGACAACGCGCTCACGCTCAACTCGCGCCGCTTCGACAAAGGAGGCGACAATTTTTACGACCAGATTTCGGCGCTGCACAAGTCGGTGCGCGGCTCGCACCCCGACGCCGCCCTGTACTGGCTGTGCCGGATGCTCGACGGCGGCGCCGACCCGCAATACCTGATGCGCCGCATCGTGCGCATGGCCTGGGAGGACATCGGCATCGCCGACCCGCGCGCGATCCAGATCGCCAACGATGCGGCCGCCACCTACGAGCGGCTCGGCTCGCCCGAGGGAGAACTGGCGCTGGGGCAGGCCGTCATCTACCTGGCCATCGCGGCCAAGAGCAACGCCGGCTACAACGCCTACAACCGGGCCGTCGCCTTCGTCAAAAAAGACAAGTCGCGCGAGGTGCCGGTACACCTGCGCAACGCCCCCACCAAGCTCATGAAGGAGCTCGGCTACGGCCACGAATACCGCTACGCGCACGACGAGCCGAACGCCTACGCGGCCGGCGAGACCTATCTGCCCGACGGCATGGCCGAACCGCGCTGGTACGAACCGGTGCCGCGCGGGATCGAATCGAAGATCGCCGAAAAACTCGCCTGGCTGCGCGGGCTCGACAGCGACGCGCGGGGGTAAGTGTGGTCTGACAAATCTCGCGGGGAATGGTGTCCGGCTTGGTACAATTGCGGTTTCGACATACCGGCAATCCTCATCCCATGATAGACATCCAACTTCTCCGTAAAGATATCGACACCGTTGCGGCCCGCCTGGCAAGCCGCAAGTTCCAGCTCGACGTCGCCGTTTTCACCGCGCTCGAAGCCGAACGCAAGGCGATTCAAACCCGCACCGAAGAGCTGCAAAGCAAGCGCAACTCGCTGTCCAAGCAAATCGGCATGCTCAAGGGGAAGGGCGAGGACACGACGGCGCTGATGGCGGAAGTGGGCGGCCTCGGCGACGCGCTCAAGAGCAACGAGACCGCGCTCGGCGAAGTGCAGCTCAAGCTGGCCGCCTTCATGGAGTCGCTGCCGAACCTGCCGCACGAATCCGTGCCCGCGGGTATCGACGAATCGGGCAACGTCGAAGTGCGCAAGATCGGCACCCCGCGCGCCTTCGACTTCGAGGTGCGCGACCACGTCGACGTGGGCGGCACGCTTGGACTCGATTTCGACACCGCCGCCAAAATAACGGGCGCGCGCTTTTCCTTCATGAAGGGTGGCATCGCGCGCCTGCATCGCGCCTTGTCGCAGTACATGCTCGACACCCATACCGGCGAGCATGGCTACACCGAGTGCTACACACCGTACATCGTCAATGCCGATTCGCTGCGCGGCACCGGCCAGCTGCCCAAGTTCGAAGAGGACCTGTTCGCCGTCAAGAAGGGCGGCCAGGAAGGCGAGGGCGGCGCGCTCTATCTGATCCCGACGTCCGAAGTGTCGCTGACCAACTCCGTGCGCGACGAAATCATCGCGACCGATGCATTGCCGATCAAAATGACGGCGCACACGCCATGCTTCCGCTCGGAAGCGGGAAGCGCCGGCCGCGACACGCGCGGCATGATCCGCCAGCACCAGTTCGACAAGGTCGAGTTGGTGCAGGTGGTCCATCCCGACAATTCGTATGCGACGCTTGAAGAAATGGTCGGGCACGCCGAGGCCATCCTCAAAAATCTGGGCTTGCCGTACCGCGTGATGTCGCTGTGTACCGGCGACATGGGTTTCAGCGCAAGCAAGACGTACGACCTGGAGGTGTGGCTGCCCGCGCAGAACACCTACCGTGAGATCTCCTCGCTGTCGAACTGCGAGGCCTTCCAGGCGCGCCGCATGCAGACGCGCTTCCGCAACGCGCAAGGCAAGCCGGAGTTGCTGCACACGCTTAACGGCTCGGGCCTGGCGGTCGGACGCACGCTCGTTGCCGTGCTTGAGAACTACCAGCAGGCCGACGGCAGCGTCGAGATCCCCGCCGTGCTGCGTCCGTACATGGGTGGCCTCGAGCGCCTGAGCCCGGCGAAGGGCTGATCAGCAAGAGGGAGGGGGGCGCATTGATATGTGCCAAAAAAAGTTGAGTGAATCGCGCTTTTGACCCTTCCGTTTTCCTACATGCCTTGCTATAATCTCGCTTCGCTTGCAAGGCATCGTGAGCGCGACAGACCGATTCAGGAAAGGTGGCAGAGTGGTCGAATGCACCGGACTCGAAATCCGGCGTAGGATTATGTCCTACCGTGAGTTCGAATCTCACCCTTTCCGCCAGTAGTAAGAAAAAAGCTCCCTCACGGGAGCTTTTTTTTCGCCTCCCCATAGGGGAAATCTCAAAAGTGACGTCCGCCAGCGTCCGCCGGAAAACGGTACAATCCACGTGTCGAACATGGGTACAAACGTGGGTAGGGATACGGCGCTGAAGATGCACAAGCTGTCGGCTGTGGGCGTTGGCAGGATCAGCAAGCCGGGCCATTACGGTGACGGCATGGGGCTGTGGCTGCAAGTGTCGAAGTCAGGAACCAAAAGCTGGGTATTCCGCTACACCCTGAATCACCGACCTCGCGAAATGGGGCTAGGTTCCGTGCTCACGGTGAGCCTGTCTGCAGCGCGCGAGAGGGCCAAGCAGTGCCGCGCGCTTCTACTGGAGGGGCACGACCCCCTCGACAAGCGCGAGGCCCAGAGAACGGCCGACAAGCTCGCCCTGGCGAAAGCCATTTCGTTCGATAAGTGTGCTGCGGCCTACATTGCGGCCCACAAGGGCAGCTGGAAAAATGCGAAACATGCGAGCCAATGGGAGAACACCCTTGCCACTTACGCGACGCCGCTGATAGGAGCTTTGCCGGTCGCCGACGTTGACACCGATTTGATCGTCAAGGTGCTCAGCCCGATCTGGGATACGAAGACCGAAACGGCAACGCGCCTTCGCGGTCGTATCGAAAGCATTCTCGACTGGGCCACCGTGAGCAAGTTCCGGCAGGGCGAGAATCCCGCGAGGTGGCGCGGCCATCTCGAAAATCTGCTGGCAAATCCCAACAAGATCGCCCCTGTGCGCAATCATCCCGCATTGCCGTGGCGTGAACTGCATGGCTTCATGTCGGATCTTGCCCTGCGCGAAGGCGTCTCCGCCCGCGCCGTCCACTTTGCGATCCTCACGGCCTGTCGTTCGGGAGAAGTTCGCGGCGCGCAATGGAGCGAGATTGATTTAGAGGCCAAGGTGTGGACGGTTCCCGCGGAAAGGATGAAGGCCGGCAGGGAGCACAGGGTCCCGCTTTCCACTGCGTCGATGGACCTGCTGAAGTCCCTGCAGCGCGTAGGCGACCTCGTTTTTCCAGGGCGGGGTACAGACACCCCGTTGTCGGATATGAGCTTGACGGCCGTTCTACTGCGTATTTCG
>NZ_PXWF02000322.1 GCF_003011895.2 Massilia glaciei
GCAAATGGTCGTCGACCACGCCCTTTGCACCGGACATGCGCAAACGGATCGGTCGGTTCGCCTCGGTCAGGCCGGCCCATTCAAACGGTCGGTTCGTCCAGTCCATGTCTTTTTTCTCCCCAAGCGGACGGCGCGGAAGCGCGTTGGTGATGCAGAACAACCAATTTATGGGGTTTATGGCATGGCGAATTGCGGTTAATCAAGTTTCTGCCCGGCACAAAGAAAATATTGGGAGCGCACCTAAATGCCTGTTGTTGTGCGCCGCTGCTTTCCGTGCACGGACAGGGGCTTTATCGTCGCTTACAAAGTTGATCAACGAATTGCACTGAGCGGGAAAACCAAAATTGGAGATTCGCAATCACTACTGGTTCCAACAAAAACGTGTCGATTTTTCCGCGTTTTTTAAACATATCCGAACAACGTGTCGATCCGATCGACATATCCGGGCCACTTGATAACAGAAAATTAACTCGAACAAGAAACACTGGCCGGGCTCATTGATACCGGCTACAGCCATTTCTACGGTCCCGACATCGCCCTCGACGGCGACGCACCCGAACGGGCCAACTACACGCAGGTGGTGCTCGTAGAGAGTCTGCGCAATGCAATCAGCCGGCTGAACCCGGTGATCCCGATGGTCGCCCGCGACGATGCTTTGCAACAGGTTTTGAACCTGGACACGCCCTTGCTCCTGTCGGCCAACCGGCTGTTCCAGCGCTTGCTGGTCAATGGCGTGCCCGTCGAATACCAGTGCGACGGCGAGACCCGCGGCGACTTCGTTCGCCTGATCGATTTCGCCGACGTGGCGTCCAACGAGTGGCTGGCCATCAACCAGTTTTCGATCAAGGGGCCGAAGCATACCCGCCGTCCGGACATCATCTTGTTCATCAAGGGCCTTCCGCTGGTGCTACTGGAACTTAAAAACCCGGCCGACGAACACGTAGACATCTGGAAGGCGTACGACCAGATCGAGACGTACAAGGAGCAGATCCCAGACGTGTTCCAGATCATCGGGGCGGCATTGGTGTCGAATACGGTGGTCGATATTATTAGCGCTTCGGGTTTGGACAAGTCAAACATCGGCATTCTGGACGAGGATTTCCTCAACGAGGTGCGCAATCTGCCGGAGCGCAATCTTGCCGTCGAGTTGCCCGAGCGCCTGCTCGAGAACGAGATAAGAGCGCGGTTCGCGACCAACGTGGTGCAGAACAATAAGTTCAGCGAAATGCTCACCAATGTCATCAAGCGTTACCAGAATCGTTCCATCGAGACGGCGCAGGTGATGGAAGAGTTGATCGCGATGGCGAAGAAATTCAAGGAGGAGGCCGCGCGCGGTGCGAACGCAGGGCTAAACACCGACGAGCTCGCGTTCTATGATGCGCTCGCCGACAACGAGGAGTCCGTTCGGGAACTTGGCGACGAGACGCTCAAGAGGATCGCCCATGAGCTGGCCGAGAGCCTGCGCCAGAACGCCAGCGTTGATTGGGCTGTGCGCGAAAGTGTGCGGGCCAAGCTTCGCCTCATGGTCAAGCGGATCCTGCGCAAGTACAAGTATCCGCCAACCAAGCAGGATGCGGCGGTGGCCTTGGTGCTTGAGCAGGCCGAGAGCCTGAGCGCGCAATGGGCATAGGTTCTATGGCGGGGCAATTTAGTAGCGGAATCTACGTCGTGCCCGCGCGGGTGCAAACTCATGCGTTTGCCTCGCTGTGAGCATGCAGTTGCGCGACATCCAAAATCTTAGCCCTCACAATTCCCGAGCCTGAAGGTTCGAACAGCGCGTATAGGCAAGCTCAGCATGGGGAAAACGCATGCGTTTTCGCTTTCGCGAGGATGACGGTGGGTGATTTTTCGATGAGGAACAGGTTCGCGATTTCTGTCGCGTCAAAGCTACTCGTGGCCGCGCGCTGAGCGGGCCGCGGCCCGCTCAATCCGCCGCGGCCAGCTCAATGCGCCGCGGCCCGCTCAGCGCGCGGCCGGCTCGCTCCACCCACCCCCGAGCACCCGGTACAGCGTTACCTGGTTCTGCAGTTGCAGCAGCCTGGCCAGCACCGCCGCCTGTTGCGCGGCGAACAGCGAACGCTGGGCGTCGAGCAGGTCGAGGTAGCTCGCGACGCCGTTGCGGTAGCGCAGCTCCGCCAGCGCGAACCGCTCGGCCTCGGCCTCGGCCACGGCGCGTTGCGCGCGCAGCTGCTCGCCGAAGGTGGCCTGGCCCGCGAGCGCGTCCGACACCTCCCGGAACGCGGTCTGGATCGCGCGTTCGTACTGGGCCACGGCGATCTCGCGCCCGGCGCGCGCGCTGCCGAGGTTGGCCCGGTTGCGGCCGTGGTCGAAGATCGGCAGCAGCAGTTGCGGCGCCACCGTCCAGCCGTACGAGCCGCCGCTGAACAGCCCGCCCAACTCGCCGCTGGCGCTGCCCGCCGTGGCCGTGAGCGAGATGCGCGGGAAGAAGGCGGCGCGCGCGGCGCCGATGTTGGCGTTGGCGGCGAGCAGTTGCTGCTCGGCGGCGCGGATGTCCGGGCGCGCCGCCAACAGATCCGACGGCAGCCCAGCCGGCAGCGCCGCCAGCGTGGTCGCCGCCAGCGTCGCGGCCGGCGCGAGCGTGGCCGGCAGCGGCTGGCCCACGAGCAGCGTGAGCAGGTTGGCGTCCTGCGCGCGCTGGCGCTGCTGCTGCGCCAGCGTCACGCGCGCGCTTGCGACCAGCGACAGCGCCTGCTGCAAGTCGAGCTTGGAGACCACGCCGCTGTCGTATTTGAGTTGAATCAGCTTGAGCGACTCGGCGCGCGCGGCCATCGTCTTTTGCGTCAGGTCGATCAGTTCGTCGTCGGCCAGCAGGCTCAGATGCACGTTGGCGACCGCGGCGACCAGGCTGATCTGGGCGCTCTTGCGCGCCTCGGCGGTGGCCAAAAATTGCGCCAGCGCCGCCTCGCTCAGATTGCGCACGCGGCCGAAGAAGTCGAGCTCGAAGGCGCCCACGCCAAGGCCGGCGCTGTAGTTGCTGGCGATGGCGTCGTCGGCCCCGGTGGCGCGGTTGCCGTTGACGGCCAGCGCCACGCCCGGCAGCCGCTCGGCGCGCCGGATCTGGTACTGGGCGCGCGCCTGTTCGATGTTGAGCGCGGCCACGCGCAGGTCGCGGTTGCCGGCGAGCGCCAGTTCGATCAGTTGCCGCAGGCGCGCGTCGGGGAAGAAGCGCCGCCACGCGATGCCGGCGGCGGCCTCGCCGCCGATGCCGGCCGCCGCTTCGCCGTTGACGGCGGGCGCGTCCGGGAAGGCGGCCGCGACCGGCGCGGCCGGGCGCTGGTGGGCCGGCGCCAGCGAGACGCAGCCGCCCAGCGCCAGGGCCACGGTCAGCGCCAGCGGCGCCGCCGGCGGGAAAAATTGCTTACGCATCGTGTTGGCCCTTTGCTGGCGCGCCTTCTTCATGCGCGTGTTTTTTGCGCTGCCGTTCGCCGCCCTTGAACAGTGTGCGCACCACCACGAAGAACACGGGCACGAAGAACACGCCGAGCGCCGTCGCGGCGATCATGCCGCCCATCACGCCGGTGCCGATCGCGCGCTGGCTGGCCGCGCCGGCGCCGCCGGCGAGCACCAGCGGCAGCACGCCGAGGATGAAGGCGAGCGAGGTCATGAGGATGGGGCGGAAGCGCAGGTGGCAGGCCTCGATGGCCGCCTCGGCCAGCGTCCTGCCCTGCGCCTGCAACTCCTTGGCGAACTCGATGATCAGCACCGCGTTCTTGGCGCCCAGGCCGATGATGGTGATCAGGCCCACCTTGAAGTAGACGTCGTTCGGGTAGCCGCGCGACATCGCCGCGAGCAGGGCGCCGAGCACGCCGAGCGGCACCACCATCAGCACCGAGACCGGGATCGACCAGCTTTCGTACAGCGCCGCCAGCGCCAGGAACACGGCCAGCATGGCGAAGCCGAGCAGCACGAAGATGGTCGCGCCCGACAGTTTCTCCTCGCGCGACTGGCCCGTCCATTCGAAGGCGAAGCCCGGCGGCAGCTGGGCCGCGAGCCGCTCCATCTCGGCCAGCGCCTCGCCGGTGCTGCGGCCGGGCGCGGCGTCGCCCGACAGGCGCATGGTCGGGTAGCCGTTGTAGCGCACCGTCTGCATCGGGCCGGTGACCCAGCGCGTGCCCGCAAAGCTCGACAGCGGCACCTGCTGGCCGCGCGCGTTGACGGCCGTCAGGCGCAGCAGGTCGTCGGGCTGCATGCGCGCCGTCGCGTCGGCCTGCACCACCACGCGCTGCAGCCGGCCCTGGTTGGGGAAGTCGTTGATGTAGCTCGAGCCGAGCGAGGTCGAGATGGCCGCGTTGATGGCGTCGAAGCCGACGCCGAGCGCGCTGGCCTTGTCGCGGTCGATCTCGAGCAGCACCTGGGGCGCGTCCTCGAGTCCCTCGGGCCGCACGCCTGTGAGCACCGCGCTTTGCGAGGCCAGCCCGAGCAGCTGGCCGCGCGCCGCGAGCAGGGCGGCGCGCCCGTTGCCGCCGCGGTCCTGCAGGCGGAACGAAAAACCGGTGCCGCGCCCGAGCTCCGGGATCGGCGGCGGGCTCACCGCGAAGATGAAGGCGTCGCGGATGCCTGAAAGCTTGCCCGTGATGCGGTTGGCGACATCGGCCGCGCTTTGCCCGTCGCCGCCGCGCTCGTCCCAGTCATTGAGCGTGATGAAGGCCAGCGCGGCGTTCTGCCCGCTGCCCGAGAAACTGAAGCCCATCACCCCGACCATGCTCTTGACCTCGGGCTGCTTGAGGATGAACTCCTCGGCCGCGACGAGCGCGGTGCGGGTGCGCTCGAGCGTGGCGCCCGGCGGCAGCTGGAAGCTGGCGATGACGTAGCCCTGGTCCTCGTTGGGCAGGAACGACGACGGCATGCGCGCGAACAGCAGCGCCACCACGGCGATGACTGCGGCGAACACGATCATCGAGCGGCCCGTGTGGCGCAGCATGCGCGCCACCGCGCCCTCGTAGCCCTTGGCGGTGCGCGCGAAGCCGCGGTTGAAGCGTCCGAAGAAGACCTTTTTCTCCACGTTGTGGCCGGCCCGCACCGGCTTGAGCAGGTGCGCGCACAGCGCCGGCGTGAGCGACAGCGCCATGAAGGCCGAGAACAGGATCGACGACACCATCACGGCCGAGAACTGGCGGTAGATGTTGCCGACCGCGCCGGCGAAGAACGCGAGCGGCACGAACACCGACACCAGCACCACGGTCACGCCGATGATCGCGCCCGAGATCTGGCCCATCGCCTTGCGCGTGGCCTCGAGCGGCGCCAGGCCCTCCTCGCTCATGATGCGTTCGACGTTCTCGACGACGACGATGGCGTCGTCGACGACGATGCCGATCACCAGCACCATGCCGAACATGGTCAGCACGTTGATCGAGAAGCCGAGCGCGAGCAGGGTGGCGAGCGAGCCGAGCAGCGCGACCGGCACCACGATGGTTGGGATGATCGTGTAGCGCAAGTTTTGCAAAAACAAAAACATGACGAGGAACACCAGGATGACCGCCTCGACCAGCGTCACGACGACCTGCCTGATCGAGATCTCGATGAAGCGCGAGCTGTCGAACGGGATCGCCCATTTCATGCCGGCCGGGAAGTACGGGGCCAGCTCGCCCATGCGCGCGCGCACCAGCCTGGCCGTCTCGAGCGCGTTGCCCGACGGCGCGAGCTGGATCCCGATGCCGGTCGACGGCTTGCCGTTCAGGCGCGCCGAGGTGCCGTAGCTCTGGCCGCCGATCTCGATGCGGGCGACGTCGCGCAGGCGCACGCTCGATCCGTCCGGATTGGCGCGCAGCACGATGTCGCCGAACTGTTCGACCGTGCTCAGCTGCCCGGTCACGACCACGGTGGCGGTGACGGTCTGGCCCGCGATGTTGGGCAGGTCGCCGATGGTGCCCGAGGACACCTGCGCGTTCTGGGCGCGGATGGCGCCGGTGACGTCGGCCGGGGCCAGGTTGAAGCCGACCAGCTTGGCCGGGTCGATCCAGATGCGCATCGCCTTTTCGGTGCCGAACAGCTGCGCCTGGCCGACGCCGGGGATGCGCTGGAGCTCGGGCAGCACGGTGCGCGAGGCGTAGTCGCCGAGCGCGATCGGGTCCCATTTCGGGTCGTCCGACGAGACGATGGTGAACATCAGGAAGTTGGCGCGCGCCTTGTCGACGCGCACGCCCTGCTGCACCACCGCCTGCGGCAGGCGCGGGGTGGCGCGCCCGAGCCGGTTCTGCACGTCGACCTGGGCCAGGTTGTCGTCGGTGCCGCTCTCGAAGCTGAGCGTGATCGAGCCTTGGCCGTTGGCCTGGCTGACCGACTCCATGTAGATCAGGCCGGGCGAGCCGTTCATCTCGCGCTCGATGATGCTGATCACGCTGTCCTCGAGCGTCTGGGCCGACGCGCCCGGGTAGGCCACGCTGATGACGATCGACGGCGGTGCGACGGCCGGATACTGGGCGATCGGCAACTGGGTCATCGCGACCGCGCCCACCACCATGATGAACAGGGCGATCACCCACGCGAAGATCGGGCGGTCGATGAAGAAACGGGCCATGGGGCGTCCTGACGATTATTTGGTGGCGGTGGCGGTGGCGGGGGCGGGGGCGGGCGCGTCGCCTGCGGCCGCGGCCGGCGTCCATGGCACCGGCTTGACGGGCGCGCCCGGCATCATCATTTTCTGGAAGCCGTCGACGACCACGCTTTCGCCCTCCTTGAGGCCCTCGAGCACGATCCAGCTGGTGCCGTGCTGGGCGCCGATGGTGACCGGACGCGGCGCCGGCTTGCCGCCGGGGCCGACCACGATCACGCTGTCGCCGGAGCTGCCGCGCGTGACCGCCTGTTGCGGCACCAGCATCGCCCGCTGCGGCGCCGATTGCGCCACGCGCACCCGCACGTATTGGCCGGGCAGCAGGCTGTTGCCGGGGTTGGGCACCTGCGCGCGCAGCGTGATCTGGCCGGTGGTCGGATCGACGTTGACGTCGGAGAACAGCAATGTGCCCCGCTGCGGCAGCGGCGTGCCGTCGTCTTGCAATATGGTCACGGGGACCCCGCCCGCAGCGGCGGCGGCGTCGCCGGCGCCCTTGCGCAGGCGCTGCAACTGGCTCGCCGACTGTGTGAAATTGACGTAGACGATGTCGGTTTGCTGGACCAGCGCGAGCTGGGTCGCCTCGGCCGCGCTGACCAGCGCGCCCTCGGTCACGAGCGCGCGGCCGATGCGCCCTTTGATCGGCGCGGCCACGTTGGCGTAGCCCACGTTGATTCTTGCGATCTGGAGCTGCGCGTTGGCGGCGGCGACGTCGGCGGCGGCCTGCTGCTGGGCGGTGAGCACGTTCGCGTATTCCTGCTTGCTCACGGCGTTGGCTTCGGCCAGGGGCCGGTAGCGTTCGGCCTGGCCCCTGGCCTGGGCCAGGTTGGCCTCGGCCTTGCCGAGCGCGGCGCGCGCGCTGTTAAGCGCGGCCTGGTAGGGCGCGGGGTCGATCAGGAACAGCACCTGCCCTGCCTTGACCTCGCTGCCCTCGGTGAACAATCGTTTGAGCACGACCCCGTTGACGCGCGCCCGCACCTGGGCCACGCGCACCGGCTCTACCCGTCCCGGCAACTCGGTCTGCAAGGTCACCGGCGCGAAGCCGGTGGTGATCACGCCAACCTCGGGCGGCGGACCGTTGCCCCCGCCCGGACCGCCGCCCGCGCCGTTCGCGTCCGGTTTGGGACCGCAGGCGGTGAGCAGGGCCAGCGCGCTCAGGACGCCGATGGCTAGCCGGATCAACGGGGTGGGGTGGGGCGGGGATTGGCGCATCGCTTGGTCGTCCTAGTTTTGAAGGGGCAGTGGCGGCGCCTGTATTGATGGGACGCATTCATTTTTAAACCGGAAAGTACTAACACGTACTTGTCGTCAACGTGCGGGCCAGAAAACCGAAACCCATATCGCCCCCCGCATGCGGGCGATATGGGTTTCGGGTGTCGGCATCCGGGTTGGCGTCTTCGTGCCGGCACGGTTTTTAGCGCGCCGGAACGGTCAGCGCATCGCGGCGACGATTTGCCTGAGCTTGCCCGAATCGGCGCAGAACGCGCGGATGCCCTCGCCCAGTTTCTCGGACGCCATCGCGTCGTCGTTGAGCATGAAGCGGAAGGTTTTTTCGTCGAGCGAGACCTTCTCGCCGGGCGCGCTGGCATTGGCCGCGTCGAGCTTGCGCGGCACGGGCGCATCGGAGTCGGCGAGCGCCTGCAGCAAGTCGGGGCTGATCGTGAGCAGGTCGCAGCCGGCCAGTTCGAGGATCTGCGAGGTGTTGCGGAAACTCGCCCCCATCACCTCCGTCCGGTACCCGTAGGCGCGGTAGTAATTGAAGATCCGCTTGACCGACTGCACCCCCGGGTCGTCCGCGCCGGCGTACTCGATTCCGGTCGATTTTTTGTACCAGTCGTAGATGCGGCCGACGAACGGCGAGATCAGTTGCGCGCCCGCCTCGGCGCAGGCGATCGCCTGCGACAGCGAGAACAGCAAGGTCATGTTGCAGCGGATGCCCTCGCGCTCGAGGATCTCGGCGGCGCGGATGCCCTCCCAGGTCGCGGCGATCTTGATGAGCACGCGCTCGCGTTCGATGCCTGCCTGCGCGTACAGGGCGGTCAGCTCGCGCCCCTTGGCCACCGTGGCCGCGGTGTCGAACGACAGGCCGGCGTCGACTTCGGTCGAGACGCGCCCCGGAATGAGCTTGAGGATTTCGACGCCGAACGCGATCAGCACGCGGTCGATGAGTTGTTCGGTCGAGTGGCCCGGAAAATCGCGCACGGCCCGCTCGAGCAGCGGCTTGTACTCGGCCTTTTGCACGGCCTTGAAGATGAGCGAGGGATTGGTGGTGGCGTCACGCGGCGCGTACGCCTTGATCGACTGGAAGTCGCCGGTGTCGGCGACGACGGTGGTCAGTTGCTTGAGCTGTTCGAGTTGATTCATGGCACTGCCTGATGTAAGTGGAAACATTAACGATTGTACCCCGCTTGGACATCGGCGTCGGCATCCGCGATTTGCGCGCGCCTGGGGCGCGGCCGCCCACGGCGCGTTGCGGGGCAACGCGGGAATCCGAAAACGCTTGACCTTCCAAGCGTGGCAAGCCGGATAAAGGCAACAGCAGCCGCTTCGGCTCAGCAAAACCACCCCGACCCCTGTCGCAAAAGGCCAAATGATGAAAGTTAACCACGTTGTACGTTCCACCGCGGCGTTGAGCGCCGCGCTCGCGATCGCCGGCTGCGAGCCGCCGCCGCCCGCCGCCCCCGCGCAGCCCCCCGGCGTTCCGGTGGCCGAGGTGCTTGTCCGCCCGGTGACGCCGTTTGTCGAGTTCACCGGCGCGCTGGCGGCGGTCAAGCGGGTCGAACTGCGCCCGCGGGTGGCCGGCTACATCGAGGACGTGAGCGTGCCCGAGGGCCGCTTCGTCGAGAAGGGGCAGGTTCTCTTCCGCATCGATCCACGGGTGTTCCAGGCGGCGCTGAGCGGCGCCGCGGCGCGCTTGCGCGAGGCCGAGGCGGGTCGTCGCTGGCCCGGGCCGAGCATGCGCGGGCCGAACAACTGTTCGCCCAGAAGATCGTCGCCCGTGACCGCCTAGACACCGCGACGGCCGCGCTGAGCGCGCGCGAGGCGCAGGTCGAGGCCGCGAAGGCGGCGGTCGACGCCGCGCAACTGGATCTCGGTTTCACGCGCGTCACGGCGCCCATCAGCGGACGCGTCGGCCAGACTCTCGTCACCGAGGGCAACTACGTCGCCGGCGGCCTGACGCCCCTGACGACGATCGTCTCGATCAATCCGCTCCATGTCTATTTCGATGTCGACGAACGCACCTATCTGCGATCGCTCGCGGCGGGCCGGGCCGACGCCGCCCCGCGCGCGGCGCAGTCTGCCAAGGTCACGCTGGCGCTGCTCACCGACAAGACGTATTCGCGCCCGGGCCGCGTCGACTTCCTCTCGCACAGCGCCGACCGCGCGACCGGCACGGTGCGTCTGCGCGCCGTGTTCGACAACCCCGACGGGCTGTTGACGCCCGGTCTTTTCGCCAAGGTCAGGCTCGAGACCGGGGCGCCGCAAGCGAAGGTGCTGGTCTCCGACCAATCGATCGGCACCGACCAGGGCAGCCGCTACGTGCTCGTCGTCGGCAAGGACAACAA
This sequence comes from Massilia glaciei, assembly GCF_003011895.2. Lineage (GTDB taxonomy): Bacteria > Pseudomonadota > Gammaproteobacteria > Burkholderiales > Burkholderiaceae_D > Telluria_A > Telluria_A glaciei. Next base: position 10,135 of record NZ_PXWF02000322.1, read on the forward strand.
GACGCAATACCGGCCGGTCGAACTCGGCCCGGTGGCCGACGGTTTGCGCGTGATCGAGCAGGGCCTGCGGCCGGGCGAGCGCCTCGTCGTCAAGGGGCTGGTGCGCCCGGGCATGCGGATCTCGCCGCAGCCGGCCGCGATCGACGGTACGCCGCTGGTGCCACTGCTGCCACTGGTCGCGGGGAGGGCGAAATGAACTTCCCCCGCTTCTTCATCGACCGCCCGATCTTCGCGATCGTCCTCTCGATTCTGATCGTGATCGCCGGCATCGCCGCCTTTTTCCAATTGCCGCTCAGCGAGTATCCGGCGGTGACGCCGCCGACCGTGCAGGTGAGCGCCTCCTACCCGGGCGCCAATCCCAAGGTGATCGCCGAAACGGTGGCGGCGCCGCTCGAGCAGGCGATCACCGGGGTCGAGGGCATGCAGTACATGTCGTCGCAGTCGGCGACCGATGGCCGGATGGTCCTGACCGTCACCTTCGCGCAGGGGACGAATGCCGACATGGCGCAGATCCAGGTGCAAAACCGGGTCGCGCGCGCGCTGCCGCGTTTGCCCGAAGAGGTGCGGCGCCAGGGCGTCGTCACGCAGAAGACCTCGCCGGACATCCTGATGGTGGTCCACCTGCTCTCGCCCGACAAACGCTACGACCCCCTCTACATCTCGAACTACGCGCATCTGCAGGTGCGCGACGAGCTCTCGCGCATCCCGGGCGTCAGCGACGTCCTGGTCTGGGGCGCCGGCGAATACAGCATGCGGCTCTGGCTCGATCCGGACCTGGTCGCCGCGCGCGGGCTCACGGCCGGCGACGTGATCGCCGCCGTGCGCGAGCAAAACGTGCAGGTGGCGGCCGGCTCGGTGGGCCAGGCGCCCAATTCCAGCGCCGCGTTCCAGGTGACGGTCAACACGCTCGGGCGCCTGACCGACGAGAAGCAGTTCGGCGAGATCATCGTCCGCACGGGCGCCGACGGCCAGGTGACGCGCCTGCGCGATGTCGCGCGCATAGAGATGGGGGCCGACGCCTACGCGCTGCGCAGCCTGCTCGACGGCGAGCCCGCCGTCGCGCTGCAAATCATCCAGAGTCCGGGCGCCAACGCACTCGACGTCGCGCAGGCGGTGCGGAGCACCATGGCGCGGCTTGAGGGAGGCTTCCCGGCCGGGCTCAGCGCCCGCATCGCTTATGACCCGACACTCTTCGTGCGTGCCTCGCTCGAGTCGGTGGCAACCACCCTGCTCGAGGCGATCATTCTCGTCGTCATCGTGGTGGTGCTGTTCCTGCGCAACTGGCGCGCCTCGCTCATCCCCCTTTTGGCGGTGCCGGTGTCGCTGATCGGCACCTTCGCCGTCATGCATTTGATGGGGTTCTCGCTCAACACCTTGTCCTTGTTCGGCCTGGTGCTGTCGATCGGCATCGTCGTCGACGACGCGATCGTCGTCGTCGAAAACGTGGAACGGCACATCGAAAACGGCGAGCAACCCGCGCAGGCGGCCAGGCGCGCCATGGACGAGGTCACCGGTCCGATGATCGCGATCACGTCGGTGCTCGCCGCCGTTTTCATCCCGACCGCCTTCCTGAGCGGTCTGCAGGGTGAGTTCTACCGCCAGTTCGCGCTCACGATCGCCATCTCGACGATCCTGTCGGCCGTCAATTCGCTCACGCTCAGCCCGGCGCTCGCCGGCATGTTGCTGCGGCCGCGAATGGATGCGGTGGCGCGCGACCCGCGCAGCCTGCGCGGGCGCGCCGAGCGCCTGTTCGGGGTGCTTGGCCGGCCGTTCCGGCGCGCGCCCGACGCCTACGGCAACACGGTGCGCAAGGTGGTGGGCGTCAGCGGCGTGGCGCTCATGGTGTACGGTGGGCTGGTCGCGCTGACCTTCCTCGGGTTCAAGGCCGTCCCGCCGGGCTTCGTGCCGATGCAGGACAAATACTACCTGGTCGGCATCGCCCAGCTGCCCAACGCGGCATCGCTCGAGCGCACCGACGCCGTCGCCAGGCAGATGTCGAAGATCGCGCTGGCCGAACCCGGCGTCGAAAGCGTCGTCGCGTTCCCCGGGCTGTCGATCAACGGCTTCGTCAACGTGCCGAACGCGGCGATCATGTTCGTCATGCTCGACCCGTTCAAGGACCGCGCCACGCCCGATCTGAGCGCGACCGCCATCGCCGGGCGCCTGCAGGCGAAATTCGCCAGCATCCCCGACGGCTTCCTCGGGGTGTTCCCGCCGCCGCCGGTGCCCGGCCTTGGCGCGACCGGCGGCTTCAAGATGCTGGTCGAGGACCGCGGCGGGGCCGGGCTCGATGCCCTGGTCCGGCAGACCCAGGTCCTGATGACGAAGGCGGGCGAGTCGGGCCAGGTGGCCGCTCTGATGACCAGCCTCGACGTCAACGCGCCGCAGCTCGACGTCGCCATCGACCGCACCCAGGTCAAGGCCCAGGGGGTGCGCCTGGCCGATGTGTTCGAGTCGCTCCAGGTCTATCTGGGCTCCCTGTACGTCAACGACTTCAACCGCTTCGGGCGCACCTACAAGGTGACGGCCCAAGCCGACGCCGGGAACCGCATGCAGGCCGAGGCCATCGGCCGCCTGCAGGTGCGCAACGCGGCCGGGGACATGCTGCCCTTGTCCTCGTTCGTCACCGTCACGCCCGGTTCCGGCCCCGACCGCGTGATCCGCTACAACGGCTACCCCGCGGCCGACATTTCCGGGGGCGCGCTGCCGGGCGTCAGTTCGGGGCAGGCGGTTGCGGCCATGGAGCGCCTGGCGAAGCAGGTCCTGCCTGAAGGCATGAGCATCGAATGGACCGACCTCACCTACCAGCAAAAGCTGGCCGGCGATTCGGCGCTGTTCATCTTCCCGCTGTGCGTGCTGCTCGCCTATCTCATTCTCGCGGCGCAATACAACAGCTGGCTGCTGCCCCTGGCGGTGCTGCTGATCGTGCCGATGTGCCTGCTAAGCGCGATCACCGGCGTCTGGCTGGTGGGCGGCGACAACAACGTCTTCGTCCAGATCGGGCTCATCGTGCTCGTCGGCCTGGCGGCCAAGAACGCGATCCTCATCGTCGAGTTCGCGCGCAGCCGCGAAGCCGAGGGAGCAAGCGCGCTCGACGCGGTCATCGAGGCGTGCCGGTTGCGGCTGCGGCCCATCCTGATGACGTCCCTCGCCTTCATCGCCGGCGTCGTTCCGCTGGTGCTGGCCACCGGCGACGGGGCCGAGATGCGCCAAGCCATGGGGATCGCGGTGTTCGCGGGCATGCTCGGCGTGACGCTGTTCGGCTTGTTCCTGACGCCGGTTTTTTATGTGGTGATGCGCGGCCTGTCGGCCCGCTTTGAGCGTCGCGCGGCAAGCGCGAAGCCGCGCATGGAGGAGTGCACGTCATGAAGATTACCTATCAAGCAGTTTGGTTCCCCCTCGGTGCGCTGATCCTGGCCGGCTGCGCCGCGGTGGGCCCCGACTACGCGCCGTCTTCGCTGGCTTCGTCGCGGCTTCCGGCGAGCTTCGGCGCGCCGCCCGCCGGGCTGGTCGCGGGGGCCGTCGAGCTGGCGTGGTGGCGCGCCTTCGACGATCCGGCGCTGACCGCCTTGATCGAGCGCTCGCTCGCGGCCAACCATGACATCGGCATCGCCGCCATGCGGCTCGAACAGGCAAAGGCCATGCTCGGCGAGAGCCGCCAGGGCTTCCTGCCGCGCGGCGGCGCCGCGCTCGGCCATGAAAACCGCCGCCGCGGCGAGGTCGAGACGCCGCCCGGCCAGCCGCGCCGGATCGAAACCTATCGCGGCGCGCTCGACGCCTCCTGGGAGATCGACCTCTTCGGCCGGGTGCGGCGGTCGGTGGAGGCCGCCCGGGCGCAGGCGGGCTCGCGCGAGGCGCTGCTGCGCGCCGCGCAGGCCGGCGTCGTCGCCGCGGTGGCCGCCACCTGGTTCGAACTGCGCGGCGTCGAGGCCGAACTCGCCGTCGCCGCCGACATCAGCCGGAGCCAGCGCGACAGCCTGGACCTGGTCGAACGCCTCGTGCGCGCCGGTTCCGCCAGCGAGTTCGACCGGCTGCGCGCCGAGGCCTTGTTGCGCCATGTCGAGGTGGCCGTGCCCGGGCTGGAGTCGCGCCGCGCAGCCTCCGCCAACGCGCTGGCCATCCTGCTTGGCGAAACGCCCCAGACGTTCAAGCCACCGGCTGGCGCACCGGCGCGTGAGGCGCTGACGGTTCGAACCATCGGCGTGGGCGACCCCGCCGGCCTCCTTGCACGGCGCGCCGATGTTGCCGCGGCCGAAAGGGCGCTCGCCGCTGCGAGCGCACGGATCGGGGTCGAGACGGCGGGGCTCTACCCCGAGATCCAGGTGCACGGTTCGATCGGGGTTGTCGCGGGAAGCCTCGATGCGATGAGCGGCGCCGGCGTGATGTCGAGCCTCCTCGGCCCGGTCATCCGCTGGTCCCTGTTCGATGCCGGGCGCGTGCGCGCGCGGATCGCCGCCAGCGAGGCGGGTGCCAAAGAGGCGTTGATCGCCTACGACCAGACCGTGTTGCGCGCGCTGCGCGAAACCGACGATGCCTTCAAAGCCTATGGCGCCGCCGGCAGCACGCTTGGACTGCGCCTGCTTGAGGCGGCGGCAAGTCGCGAAGCGGCCCGTCTTGCCCGCGTGCGTTTCGCGGCCGGCGAAGGCATCTATCTGGATGTGCTCGAAGCCGAACGGTCGGACTTTGCCAGCCGGAGCGCGCTGGCGGTGGCCCGCACCCGTCAGCGGCTTGCCGTTGTCGGCATCCATAAGGCGCTCGGCGGCGGCTGGGAGGTCTGCGCGCAGCCGGGACGGGGCTGCGGCGGCGCCGCCGGCATTTCGAGCCTACACGGCGGGAAATAAGTCAATAATAGGCTTGACCTTCCAATCGTGGGAAGGTTTAAGCTTGCTTTCACAAACACATACAAGGGGTATTTCAATGGCTTCCATTGTCCAACAAGGCGCCAATCCACCGATGGCCTCGGTCACCCGACTGAGCCTGGCGGTCGAAGGCATGACGTGCGCGTCGTGTGTCGGCCGTGTCGAGCGCGCGCTCAAAGCGGTCCCCGGCGTGCAGACGGCCGCGGTCAACCTCGCCACCGAGCGCGCCGACATCACCTTCGCCGGCTTGGCCGATCCGCAGGCCGCCGTCCGCGCCATCGAGGGTGCCGGCTACACCGTTCGCGAACAGACCACCGAGCTCGCGATCGCGGACATGACCTGCGCGTCGTGCGTGGGACGGGTTGAGAAGGCGCTCGCAAAAATCCCGGGCGTGCTCGAAGCGACCGTCAATCTGGCGACCGAGCGCGCGCGGGTGCGCCACCTCGCCGGGGTCGTCTCGACGGAAGACCTTGAAGCGGCGGTCGAACGGGCCGGCTACAAGTCGCGCCGCTTGTCCGACGGGACGGCGGGCGCCGGCGACCAGGACGCCGAGCGTCGCGAGGGCGAGGCGCTGGCGCTGCGGCGCGATCTGCTCATTGCCGCCATCCTCACCTTGCCGGTCTTCGTCCTCGAGATGGGGTCCCACCTCATTCCCGCCATGCACCATTGGGTGATGGGCGTCCTTGGAGAGCAAACCAGCTGGTATATCCAGTTCGCGCTCGCCACCCTTGTGCTGTTCGGTCCGGGACTGCGCTTCTTCCGCAAGGGCGTGCCGGCGCTGCTGCGCGGCGCCCCCGACATGAATTCGCTGGTCTCGCTCGGCACGGCGGCCGCCTACGGGTACTCGCTGGCCGCGACCTTCGTGCCCGGGGTGCTTCCAGCGGGCACCGCCAATGTCTATTTCGAGGCCGCCGTCGTCATCGTGACCCTGATCCTGCTCGGGCGCACACTCGAGGCGCGCGCCAAGGGGCGGACCTCGCAGGCCATCAAGCGGCTGGTCGGGCTCCAGGCCAAGACCGCGCGCGTCTCGCGCAACGGCGAGACGGTCGAGATCGCGCTCGACCAGGTCGCCACCGGCGACGTCGTGCTGGTCCGGCCGGGCGAGAAGATCGCGCTCGACGGCGAGGTCGTCGAGGGCGCCTCGTATGTCGACGAGAGCATGATCAGCGGCGAGCCGGTGCCGGTGGCGAAGGGGGTGGGCGCCGAAGTGGTCGGCGGCACCATCAACAAGACCGGCGCTTTCAGTTTCCGCGTCACCAAGATCGGCGCGAACACGGTGCTCGCGCAGATCATCCGCCTGGTCGAACAGGCGCAGGGTGCCAAGCTGCCGATCCAGGCGCTGGTCGACAAGGTGACCATGTGGTTCGTCCCGGCGGTGATGGCGGCGGCCGCGCTGACCTTCCTGGTCTGGCTGTTGTTCGGTCCGGACCCGGCGCTGACCTTCGCGCTCGTCAACGCGGTCGCGGTTCTGATCATCGCCTGCCCGTGCGCCATGGGGCTGGCCACGCCGACCTCGATCATGGTCGGCACCGGCCGCGCGGCCGAGCTCGGCATCCTGTTCCGCAAGGGCGAAGCCCTGCAGGCGCTGCGCGATGTGGGCGTCATCGCGCTCGACAAGACCGGCACCCTGACCAAGGGGCGCCCCGAGCTGACCGACCTCGTCACCGCCGAGGGCTTCGAATACGACGAGGTGCTGGCGCTGGTCGCCGCGGTCGAGACCCGCTCCGAGCATCCGATCGCCGAGGCGATCGTCGCCGCCGCGAGGCTGCGCGGCATCACGCCCGCGCCCATCGAGGGCTTCGAGGCGACACCGGGTTTTGGCGTGTCGGCCAAGGCCGCCGGCCGCACCGTCGCCGTCGGCGCGGACCGCTTCATGACGCGGCTCGGCCTCGATGTGTCGCCCTTCCTGCCGGCCGCGCAGCGCCTCGGCGAGCAGGGCAAGAGTCCCCTCTACGCGGCGATCGACGGCCGCCTGGCGGCGGTGATCGCGGTCGCCGATCCGATCAAGGAGACCACGCCGGCGGCGATCGCGGCGCTGCACGCGCTCGGACTGAGGGTGGCGATGATCACCGGCGACAACGCGGCCACGGCCGCGGCGATCGCCCGGCAGCTCGGCATCGACGAGGTCGCGGCCGAGGTCTTGCCGGACGGGAAGGTCGCGGCGCTCAAGCGGTTCCGGATCGATGGCGCGCGGGTCGCCTTCGTCGGCGACGGCATCAACGACGCGCCGGCGCTGGCCGAGGCGGACGTCGGGCTCGCCATCGGCACCGGCACCGACGTGGCGATCGAGGCGGCCGACGTGGTGCTGATGTCGGGCGACCTGCGCGGCGTGCCGAACGCGATCGCGATCAGCAAGGCGACGATCCGCAACATCAAGCAGAACCTGTTCTGGGCCTTCGCCTACAACGCCGTGCTGATCCCGGTCGCGGCGGGCGCGCTCTACCCGGTCAACGGCATGTTGCTGTCGCCTATCTTCGCCGCGGCCGCGATGGCGCTCTCGAGCGTCTTCGTGCTCGGCAACGCGCTCCGGCTCAAGCGCTTCCGGGCGCCGATGGCGGTCGGGGCCGGCGCCGGGACGCCTGCGGACTTGGCGCGGGCCGCGATCTGAATGCAGCATGGTTTTCGGGCGGTATTTGATTAATTCCACCAGAAGGAGAGCATGATGAATATCGGTCAAGCGTCCAGTTTTTCCGGCGTCTCGGCGAAGATGATTCGCTACTACGAGCAGATCGGCTTGATCCCGCGCGCGATGCGTTCCGACGCCGGCTACCGGAATTACAGCGCGCCGGACGCGCATAGACTTCGCTTCATCCGCCGTGCGCGCGACCTTGGTTTTTCCGTCGAACAGATAGCGGAACTGCTGGTTTTGTGGCGCGACCGTGAGCGCGCCAGCGCCCACGTCAAGGAGATGGCGCTTTCCCATGTCGCCGGACTGAAGGCGAAGATCGCCGAACTGCAAGCGATGGCGCACATGCTCGAACACCTGGCCGACCACTGCCACGGCAATGACCGCCCCGATTGCCCGATCCTTGCCGATTTGGCCGAGCCGGCCGGGGCGGAACAAGGACCACAGGCGCGACACAAGTCGCCCCGGTTCGGGGTCGACACACCGGCCTCGTCGCGCCATCGCGCCGCCATGGTGGCGCCTTCGTGAGCTCGTGAGCGCCGGCGAACACGCGCCGGCCCCGCTTGATCCCGGCATTGAAGGCGAAGGAGAAATTTCGCCGAAAAGTGTTTGACCTTGCCACGCTGTCAAACCGCATAGTGGTCGGACCAACCAACCAGGAGATCAAGATGCATCGTTTCTACATTCCAAACATGACCTGCGGCGGCTGCGCCAAGTCCGTCACCAGGGCGCTGCTGGGCACCGACCCGCAGGCGCGCATCGAAGCCTACCCCCAGGCGCAGGAGGTGCGGGTCGACAGCGCCTTGGACGAGGGCGCTTTCCTCGCGGCGCTCGCCGCGGCCGGGTACCCGGGCCTGCAGCGCCCCAACAATGACCGACTGACAGGGGAGTGAGGCCCATGCGCATCAAGCATATTATTGCGGTCGGCGTGGCCATGATCGGCGCCTCGGCACCGCCCGCATTCGCGGCCGAGCGGATCCTCCAAGGCGTCTTTGCCCTTCCCGGCACGACCGAGAAGGTCACCGCCGAGCTCGTTGTCCGGAAGGCCGGGCCGCTCACGCGCGAGTTGCTGATCGCTTTCACCGACAAGGCGACGGGCCGGCCGATCACGCGCTTCGACGAGGAATTGACGCAGCAACTCCACGTGCTCGCGACCGACAGCGCTTTCTCGAGCTTTGTGCACGAGCACGCGGGCGGGCTGCGGCCGGACGGGCGCTTCAGGGTCACGCTGCGCTTTCCAAAGCCCGGAACCTACCATGTCTACGCCGACGCGGTGCCGAAGGGCCTGGGCCAGCAGGTCATCCGCTTCGAGGTGCCGGTGGACGTCGCAACGGGGCAGGCGGCGCCGCCGCAAGCGCCCGCCGCCGAGGCAAGGGGATCGGACGGCCCCTACACGGTCGAGTTGGACGCCTCGGCGCTGCGGGCCGGGACCGAAGGCATGATGGCGTTGACGTTCCTCAAGGACGGCAAGCCGGCGGCCGACCTTGGGCTCTATCTTGGCGTGCCGGCCCACGCGGTGTTCGTGAGCACCGACGATCTCGGCTATGTTCACGCGCACGCGATGGCGGCGCACGCGCCGAAAGGTGGCCACACCGCGCACGGGTCGCACGCCGATCCAAGGGCCGCCATCGAGGCCAAACTGATGCTCCACGTGACGCCCCCCCGTGCGGGCCGGTACGCGCTATGGATCCAGTTCAAGGGCGGGCGCCGGGTGCGCACCGTGCCATTCGCCGTCACTGTTCCGGCAGCGCCGTAACTGCCGACGTTCCACGTTGACAGCCCCGCCCGAGAGCGCGGCACTGTCCGACCCCGGGCGCGGGGCGCCGCGCCCGGCCGACAGGAAACTTCAAGCAGTTTAAACAGGAGGGAGCCAACATGAACCACCATACCCACGCACCGCACGATAGCGCGCTCAAGCCCCGGCCGGCGGGCCGCGGCGAGGGGCAAGGATTGGGAATCGAAGATGTCACTGCATACGCCGGTGTCTCGGAAAGACTGGTGCGCCATTGCGAGGCGCGCGGCCTGATTCCGGGTGCGGGAGAAGGCGACGCTTGCCGGCGGCGCTACACGCACGAGGATGTCCACGTACTGCGTTTTGCCCGGCGCGCGCATGTGCTGGGCTTCGGCATGAAGGAGGTCGCGAGGATGCTTTTCCTGTGGCAAAACATGCGTCGCATGAGCCCGGAGATGAAGGGCATTGTCTTGTCTCAACGCAAAGAACTGGAATCACGCAACGAGGAGCTTCAGGCAATGGCGCACCTCCTGGAGCGCCTTGCGAACGCGTTTGCAGTTGTGCATCAGCCTGCATGCCCCATCCTGGAAGAGTTGCTGGCGCTTAGGGCGGGTAATGCGGTTTCAGAAAAACCGTAGCGTGAATCGGGATGGGGAAAGCGGCGCGGCGAAGCCCGTCAGCCGATGAACGAATCGAATTGCATGTCGAACTCCTGCAGCGCCTTTTGCGCGTTCTGCATCTTCTTGCGGAAGTCCGGGCCGCGCTGCAGGGCCAGTCCGACGGCGAGCACATCGATCACGACTAGGTAGGCCAGGCGCGCCGAGATCGGCGTGTACGGGTCGGTGTTGAAGACCAGGTCGATCGGAATGAGCACCGTGGCCAGTTCGGCCAGCGGCGTGCCGGACGGGGCCAGCACGATCACGTCGGCGCCGCCGCGGCGCGCCAGCTTGACCGAGCGCACCAGCGCCGGGCTGTTGCCGCGCTGCGAGATGGCCACCAGCGCGTCGCCCGCGTGCAGCAGGGCGGCGGCGATGCTGTGGATGTTCGGGTCGGCGTAGGCGACCGTGGGCACGCCCGAGCGGAAGAACTTGTGCTGGGCGTCGGCGGCGACGATGCCCGAGGTGCCCTGGCCGTAGAACTCGATCTTGTTGGCGCGCGAGAGGATGTCGAGCGCGCGCTGGACCGCCTCGGGGTTGAGGTTGTTGCGCAGGTCGAGCAGGGTGTTGATCGAGCGGCTGCAGATCTTGTTGACGAGGTCGGCGGCGAGGTCGTCCTGCGCCGGCTGCTCGTTGGCGCCCGGCAGGGCCAGCGCGAGGCCCTGCGCGAGCTTGAGTTTGAACTCGTGCCAGCCGTCGTAGCCGAGGGTGCGGCAAAAGCGCACCACGGTCGGCTCCGACACCTGCGCGGCCTTGGCCAGCGCGGTGATGTTCTGGCTCACGGTGGCGCCGGGATGCTCAAGCACCGCCAGCGCGACCTTTTTCTCGGACTTCGAAAGCGAGTCGAGCTGGGTGCGGATCGAGTCTAATAACACTTGGTCATCCGGTTAAGGTGTAGCAGGGGGTGTAGCAGGGGTTGCGCGGTGCACCGCACCACGCCTGCGGAACGGTCTTGCCATGCATGGCAAGACTCCTTTTCCCTCCCAACCCAGTCCTCCGGGAGGGTGTGGCAGGAGTCTCGCCTGCGCAAGCTAAAGCCCCTTCGGGGAGCGGTGTAGCAGGGGTTTCGCGGTGCACCGCACCGCGCCTGCGGAACGGCATAGCCATGCAGGGCCATGCTCCTTGCACTTCCAAATTAGTCTTCAGGAAGTGCTTCTTCGCGCCATTGCAAGCCGTCGCGCCCGATCAGGGCGCTGGCCGCGGCCGGTCCCCAGGTGCCGGCCGTGTACGGGGTCGGCACGCTGTCTTCCTTCTCCCAGTGGTCGAGGATCGGCTCGACCCATTCCCACGCCGCCTCGAGCTCGTCGCCGCGCATGAACAGGGTCAGCTGGCCGCGCAGCACGTCGAGCAACAGGCGCTCGTAGGCGTCCATGCGCGGCGACTTGAACGATTCGCGGAAGTCGAGCTCGAGCTCGGCCTGCTTGAGGCGCATGCTGTCGCCGGGCGTCTTGGCCATCAGGTTCAGGCTCAGGCCCTCGTCGGGCTGGAGCCGGATCACCAGGCTGTTGGGCTGGAAGCTGCTGGTCGGCTGGTTGAAGATCGAATGCGGGATCGGCTTGAAGCGCACCACGATCTCGGCCAGGCCGTCGGCCATGCGTTTGCCGGTGCGCAGGTAGAACGGCACGCCGGCCCAGCGCCAGGTGTCGATCTCGGCCTTGATGGCGACGAAGGTCTCGGTGCGCGAGTGTTCGGGCGCGTCGGGCTCGTCGCGGTAGCTCGGCACCTGCTTGCCGTCGACGTGGCCGGCGCGGTACTGGCCGCGCACGATGTTCTGCGACAGCGTGGTCGGGGTGAAGCGCTTGAGCGAGCGCAGCACCTGGAGTTTCTCGTCGCGCACGGCGTCGGAGTTGATCGAGGTCGGCGGCTCCATGGCGACGATGCACAGCAGCTGCAGCAGGTGGTTCTGCAACATGTCGCGCAGCGCGCCCGAGTTGTCGTAGTAACCCATGCGGTTGCCGACGCCGAGCTTTTCGGCGATCGTGATCTGGACGTCGGAGATCCACTCGCGGCGCCACAGCGGCTCGAACAGGATGTTGCCAAAGCGCAGGGCCAGCAGGTTCTGCACGGTCTCCTTGCCGAGGTAGTGGTCGATCCGGTAGATCTGCGATTCGGCGAACACCTTGCCGACCTCGGCGTTGATCTGCTTGGCGCTGGCGAGGTCGCGGCCGAGCGGTTTCTCGAGCACCACGCGCGAGTTCGGCGTGGCCAGGCCGGCCTCCTTGAGGTTGTCGCAGATCTGCGCGAACAGGTGCGGCGGAGTGGCCAGGTAGTACACGCGCGTGAGCGCCGGATCGGGCCGCATGACGTCGACCAGGGTGCCGTAGGTCTTGGCGTCGGTGGCGTTGAGCGAGACGTAGACGATGCGCGCGATGAACTTGGCCCAGTGCGCCTCGGCCACCGACTTCACGTGCGGCTTCGAGGTGCTTTCGACGGTTTGCAGGAATTCCTCCTGCGACCATTCGTGGCGGCCCACGCAGATGATGCGCGAGCCCGGCGGCAGGTCCTTGGCGACGTCGCGCGCGTACATCGCGGGGAGCAGTTTGCGCATGGAGAGGTCCCCGCTGCCGCCAAACAAGACCAGGTCAAAATCGGTAAGAGCCATAATATGTGATCGCAAAGAGTGAGAGGGTGCCGGAGCCGGTGCAGCGTGCGCTGCGCATATGTAAATTTACTACACGAATATGCGCATTGCAAGAAATTTTACTACGTAACGCCCCCTTGGCTTCAATTGCCCCGGTATGGTGCCACATTCCGCGCTTGGGCGGCGGGAGACCGGGGTTCGAACGGCATTAGCAGGCTTCGCGCGTCCATGGGCAAGCTGAAACAGATGATTACAAACGATGTGTTTTGCACACCGCAAAGCGCGTATATTACCCGCACGAAACGATGTGAAACAACCCACATCATTTTATCCGGCATAACAATCTCGAAAAATCTTTCCCAAGGACTCACCATGAAACTGGCCGTACTGATCGCCCTCTTGTTTGCCAACTCAGCCTACGCGAACGGCTTCGACGACCTCAAGGCCGCGCTCGCGAAGATGCAAGGCCAGTCGACCTTGCGCGGCACCTACGAACTGAAGGAAAAAAAGACCGACAACGACAAGAAGACCGGGCCCGAGACGGTGAGCGCGTCGATGTACGTCGAGGACAGCCCCGAGGGTTTGCAGATGCGCTGGGACCGCGCCTTGCTCAAGCGCGCGGCCGACGAAAGCAAGGGCGGGGTGTCGATCACGAAGGTGCTGCCGCTCAATGTCCTGATCCGTTCGGTGAGCGCCACCCGGATGGCCGGCACCGTCAACTACGCGCCGGCGTTCCTGCAGACGCTGGCGATGGCGCAGCTCAAATCGGAGCGCGTCGAGGCCTGGCAGGGCAAGCCGGCGCGGCTGATTGAACTGGTGATCAACGAGCCGGACGCCGAGGACGCCAAGTTGAGCGTCAAGGAAAACGCGCGCCTGGCCCGGGTGTGGATCGGCACCGACGGCGCCCCGCTGGCGGCGAGCATGACGCGCAAGTTCAAGGCCAAGGCGCTCGTGTTCATGACGATCGAGGGGAGCAACAAGGAAGACTATGTGTTCTCGGTCATGGGGAACCGGCTGGTGGTGCTCAAGCGCGAGGAAATCGGCACGAACAAGGGGCCGGGCAGCGACATCGACTTCCACAACGTGTCGACCTTCACGCCCAAGGCTTGAAACCGTCACGTTAAGCTGGGCGAGGTCGGGCATGTCACTGTCCTGGGCGCGGCAACGCCCGCAAGGTGCCACCGTTTCCGTTCTGGGTGTAAAGGCGGCTGGCCGTTTCAAAGACCCCGGGATTCGGCGCAGCATTGGCCGGCGGGGCTTGTAGATCGGCGCCGTTCAATACGATGTTGTTCAAGCCAAACAGTTCGAAATGTTCCGCTATCGGGGTCAGACCCCGATAGTGGAACGTTTTTGGAGTCGATCGCAGGCCGGCACCGGCCGTTTTTATGCAGGGGGGCTTGCGGCGCGCTGCCGCGCAAGCGGGGGGGGGCGATACGCCGGTTGGCGCTGGGCAGCCGGGACAGGGACGCTTTTGCGGCGCCTCCGCCCGATTCCATTCCCGCCATAAGCCAGGCTTAATGAAGCTGCCCCACTATGGTTATGCTTCGCGCTGCATGTTCCAACGGCCGGGCGCGCGCCGGGGAGGCGGCGCCCTATTGCGCCCATGGTAAATTGTCGGCCATCGAATTCGACCAAGCACTTAAATCAAAGGTAAAGCATGCGCTTCTTAAAACGGATAATGGTCGTTGCCTCCCTGAGCCTGCTGGCGGGGAGCGCCGCGGCCTCGCCGACGGCCCCGCGCAGCGGGGCCGAATACACCACGCTGGCCAAGCCGCAAGCGACCGATTCCGGCAAAAAGGTCGAGGTCATCGAGTTCTTCGGCTATTTTTGCCACCACTGCTATGCGATCGATCCGGCGCTCAACAAATGGGTGGCCGCGCAGGGCGACAAGATCGCTTTCAAGCGGGTGCATGTCCTGTTCGACCCGCGCATGGCCTCGATGCAGCGCGCGTATGTCACGCTCGACATGATGAAGAATGCCGAGGCCGTGCATGGCAAGATATTCGAAGGCATGCACAAGTTTAAATTGCGCCTCGATAAGCCGGACTTGATGACGCTGTTTTTGACCAAGGTCGGCATCGACCAGAAAAAGTATCTCGACATGTACAAGTCGTTTTCGGTGCAGACGCGCATGCGCCGCAACGAGCAGCTGTTGAACGCCTATGCCATCGAGAGCGTGCCGCAGATCGTGGTCGACGGCCGCTATGTGACCTCGCCCGACCATCTGCGCAAGAGCCTCGGCGGCAAGCCCGGCACCGAGGAGCTGCACGCGGCGACCATGCAGGTGCTCGATGCGCTCGTGGCCAAGGCGGCCAAGGCGCGCGCCGGCGCCAAATAGGCCGCGCCAAATATGCCGGCGCCAAATAAGCCGGCGCCAATTGAAAGCGCGGGCCGCGGCCTCGGCCCGCGTCGTTCGTCAGGCGCCTATTGCTTGACGAAGTTGTGGCACATCACCGAGACCGGCGGCGGACCGGCCTTGATCACGAACGCGACATCGAGCGCGCCCGCCTTGAAGTTCACGGTGACGATCCTGGCCGTTGGCAGACTCTGGTCCGAGGTCGCCGCGTACGAGGTGCCGCTGGCGCTCACCTGGTAGGCGTCCGGGCTGACACCGCTGTAATGGGCCGACACCGTGGTGTTGTCGTAGGTCATCGTGAAGACGCCGTTTGTTTCAAGCGTGACCCGGCAGTTGCCGTTGCCGGTGAGCGTGCCGCCGACCCAGACCCCGGTCGGTGGCATGTTGACCGGCGGCGTGTCAGGGACCGGTTCGGTGCCCGTGCCAGGCGCCGGCGCCGGCGGCACCACGGGCGCGCCCGACCACGCCACGCCAAAGTTGTTGGCGCTCAAAAAGCTCAGCAGGTTGGCGTTGTTGGCGCCCAGCGCCTGCGTCGCGGCCAGCCAGGCGCTGCCGAAGGTGGCGCCGACGTAGGGCAGGTTGCTCAGCGAATCGGCGCCCTGTTTTCCGTCGAGCACGCCGTCGGCCATGTCCCTGGTCATGGCCTCGAGCATCGCCAGCGCGGGCGCGCCGATGCTGGCGTTTTGCGTCAGCGCCAGTTTGGCCAGCGCCGCCAGGCGCAGGGCGTATTGGCCCGCGGGCGTGTTCTGGAGCGCGGCCACATCGGCGGCGCTGCCGGCGAGGGACGGCGCCGTCGAAATGTCGGGCACGCTGAAGGCGGCCGCGATGGCGCCGTTGGCGGCGGCGATGTTGGCCGCCGTCAGGCCGCCCGTCAGCGCGTTCGCGCGCGCCACGGCCATGGTGGTGAACGCGGTGACGGCGACATTGCTGTTGGCCGCCGAGGCCACCACGGCGGTGCGCAGAATGCGATCCGGGCCGAACGGCAGGTAGGTGTTGGTCGCCTCGTCGTAATAGGTCGCGTTGGCGCCGCCGAGCACCTCGACCAGCAGCGGTCCCGAACTTTGCGGCACGTTGGCGAACGTCACCGTGCCGGTGCTGCCGGTGTTGAGCGTCCCGATCACGGTCCCGTTGGCCAGTTTCAACTGCACCACGGCGTTCAGGACCTTGCCCAGCGACGGCGTGAAGGTCATCGAAAAGGCCGGCGGCGGAGGCGGTGCCGGCAGTGCCGGCGGCGCCGCCGCGGGCGCCCCGGCGTCGCCTCCGCCGCAGCCGGCAAGGCTTGCGCCGAGTACGACGGCGAGCAACAGCGTCGCTTGCGAGGTTTTTTTACATGGCAAATTCCTTGTTTTTGGTGGGTTGAATTGTTATCCAGCGGCTTTTGCGGCCGTCACCAAGTAATGCGGGAATTTGCCGTGATTTGGCTCACGCGGCCGGAAATAATTTCGTGGCCCGCGCTCAGGGCCGGTATTGCGGCTCGGGGCGTCCGGCCACGTCGACCCGCAGCGACAGCACGCAGCCGGTCAGCGGGTATCGCGCCTTCTCGGCGTCGGAGCGGTTGTGGCTCGCGCTCGTGATGTACAGCGTGCGCAGGTCGGCGCCGCCGAAGGCGAGCATGGTCGGGCAGCGCAGCGGCAGCGCCACTTCGAGCAGCAACCGGCCGCCGGGGGAAAAGCGCAGCAGGCGCCCGCCTTCGAACATCGCGCACCAGTAGGCGCCTTCGCTGTCGACCGCCGCGCCGTCCGGGCGCCCGCCGTAATCGCCGGCCGCCTTGTCGGTCGAAAACTGCTGGAAGCGCTCGGGCGCGCCCACGGTGCCGGTGCCGAGGTCGAACGCATGGCGGTCGATGCGGTGGGTGGCGGTGTCGGCGTGGTACATCACGGTCTGGTCCGGGCTGAAACCGAGGCCGTTCGAATTGGTCATCCCGCCGCTCCACGCCAGCCTGAGCTGCCCGCGCTCGAGGCAGAACATTTGCGCGGCCTGCTTGTCGCGCGGCTCGTAGATGGTGCCGATCCAGAAGCGGCCGGCGGCGTCGGTGCGGCCGTCGTTGAAGCGCGCGGTCGCGGTGTCGTACGGGGCCGGCGCGATCTCGGTGACGCTGCCGGTGACGCTGCCGTCGCCGGTGTCGAGGTGGACCAGCCCGGCGCGCGTGGCGACGACCAGGCCGCCGCCGGCGTGCATGGCCAGCGCCGACGGTTCGCTCGCCATGCGCCAGGCGCGGTGCGCGCCGCTGGCCGGGTGCAGCCGGTGCACGCTCAAGCCGTCGATGTCGACCCAGTACAGGCAGGCCTCGGCCGGATGCCAGAGCGGGCACTCGCCGACCGCCATCGGGGCGGCGTGGACGACCTGGATGTCGTCGCTCATACGGCCGCCTTGGCCATGGCGATCAGGCCGTTGGTCGAGCTGTCGTGCTGCTCGGGCGTGGCCGCGCCGGTCAGCTCGGCCTCGATTTTTTTGGCCAGCACCTTGCCCAGTTCGACGCCCCACTGGTCGAAGCTGTTGACGTCCCAGATCACGCCCTGCACGAACGTCTTGTGCTCGTAGAGCGCGATCAGCGCGCCCAGCGTGGACGGGGTCAGGTATTCCATGAGGATGGTGTTGCTGGGGCGGTTGCCGGGGAAGGTCTTGTGGGGCGCGAGGCGCTCGACCTCGGCCAGCGACAGGCCCTGCGCCTGCAGGTCGGCGCGCACCTCGTCGGTGGTCTTGCCGCGCATGAAAGCCTCGGACTGGGCGAAGCAGTTCGCCAGCAGCGCCGCGTGGTGTTTGGCCAGCTCGTGGGCCGGGCGCAGGCTGGCGATGAAGTCGATCGGGGTCAGGTCGGTGCCCTGGTGCAGCAGCTGGAAGTAGGCGTGCTGGCCGTTGGTGCCGCAGTCGCCCCAGACCACGGGGCAGGTCGGGCCGTCGACCGGCAGGCCGCCCTTGGTCACGCGCTTGCCGTTGCTTTCCATGTCGAGCTGCTGGAGGTAGGCCGGGAAGCGGTTCAGGTCCTGGTGGTAGGGCGCGATCGAGAGCGACGCGCAGCCCAGGAACTGGCGGTTCCAGAAACCCACCAGGGCCAGCAGCACCGGCATGTTGGCCTCGAGCGGCGCCTCTTTGAAGTGCAGGTCCATCGCGTGCGCGCCGGCCAGGAAATCGGCGAAGTGGGCGTAGCCGACGCACAGCGCGATCGGCAGGCCGATCGCCGACCAGACCGAATAGCGCCCGCCGACCCAGTCCCAGAACGGGAACATATTGGCCGGATCGATGCCAAACTGCGTGATGGCATCGACGTTGGTCGACACCGCCACAAAGTGGCGCGCCAAGTGCGCGGGGGGCACGTGCGCCAAAAACCAGGCGCGCGCGGTGGCCGCGTTGAGCATGGTCTCGCCCGTGGTGAAGGTCTTGGAGGCGATGATGAACAAGGTCGTCTCGGGGTTGACCACCGACAGCGCGGCGTCCATGTCGTGGCCGTCGACGTTGGAGACGAAGTGCATCGCGATGCGCGGGTGCGAGTACTGGCGCAGCGCCAGGCAGACCATTTTGGGGCCGAGGTCGGAGCCGCCGATGCCGATGTTGACGATGTCGGTGATCGGCTTGCCGCTGTGGCCGAGCCAGGCGCCGCTGCGCACCGCGTCGCTGAAGGCGCGCACGCGCTCGAGCACCGCGTGGACGTCGGCCGCGACGTCCTGGCCGTCGACCTCGAGCGCGCATTCACGCGGCGCGCGCAGTGCCGTGTGCAGCACGGCGCGCCCCTCGGTGAGGTTGATCTTGTCGCCGGCGAACATGGCCTCGCGCTGCGCCTCGACGCCGCGCTCGCGCGCCAGGTCGGCCAGCAGTTCGAGCGTGCGCGCGTCGAGCCGGTTCTTGGAGTAGTCGAGGAACAAACCGGCCGCCTCGAGCGACATGGTCGAAAAGCGTTGCGGGTCGGCCCCGAACAGGCCGCGCATCTGCCAGTCTTCGGCGTCAATGGCGTGCGTTTCGAGGGCTTGGAAGGCGGCGGTGGCGGTGAGGGCAGGCTGGCGCATGATGGGTCGGCTTGGCGTAATGGGGCGGTTGAAAGGGGTCGCTGCTTTTGTCCCGGGCAAGGCCGGGGCGGGGCGCGCGGGCGCCTCCAGCGACAGATTATCGAATGATACAGGAAAGTCGCGTAAATTCACTACAAAAGAAGCGGGCCCACCAATGGGGGCGCATGGTGTTTGCGGCCCCTCCGCGGCCCCGGATTCGGGCGCGAACTTGCGTTCCGGGTGAAAAAAGGGCAAGCTCGGTCATCGAATTGAACGCATCGCGCGGATTTTGTAGTAAAATTTCACGAAGCAAATTCAAAAGGAACGATCATGGCGCTGCACCCCGTACTCGAAAGCGTGACCAACCGGATCATCAAGCGCAGCCGCCCCTCGCGCGGCGCCTACCTCGCGCACCTCGATGCGGCGCGCCTGCAGGGCGTGCAGCGCAGCGCGCTCTCGTGCACCAACCTGGCGCACGGCTTCGCCGCGTTCCCGCCCAACGACAAGCTCAAGCTGCGCGAGCAGAAAAAACCGTCGGTCGCGATCGTCTCGTCCTACAACGACATGCTGTCGGCGCACCAGCCGTTCGAGACCTTCCCGCAGATCATCAAGGAGGCCGTGCGCACGGTCGGCGCGGTGGCCCAGTTCGCCGGCGGCGTGCCCGCCATGTGCGACGGCGTCACCCAGGGCCAGCCGGGCATGGAGCTGTCGCTGTTCTCGCGCGACGCGATCGCCATGGGCACCGCGATCGCGCTGTCGCACAATATGTTCGACTCGGCCCTGTACCTGGGCGTGTGCGACAAGATCGTGCCGGGCCTGCTGATCGGCGCGCTCCACTTCGGTCACCTGCCGGCCGTGTTCGTGCCGGCCGGCCCGATGACGAGCGGCATGTCCAACAAGGAGAAGGCGCGCATCCGCCAGCTCTACGCGCAGGGCAAGGCCACCCGCGAGGAGCTGCTCGAGTGCGAGTCCGCCTCGTACCACGGGGCCGGCACCTGCACCTTCTACGGCACCGCCAACAGCAACCAGATGCTCATGGAGATCATGGGCCTGCACCTGCCCGGCGCCGCCTTCATCACCCCGGGCACGCCGCTGCGCGCGGCGCTCACCGCCGCCGCCGCGCGCCGCGCGGTCGAGATCTCGCAGCAGGGCGGCGGCTACATGCCGGTCGGCCAGCTGGTCGACGAGAAATGCATCGTCAACGCCGTGGTCGGCCTGCTCGCCACGGGCGGCTCGACCAACCACACGCTGCACCTGGTGGCGATCGCCAAGGCGGCCGGCATCGTGATCGACTGGGACGACTTCAACGAGCTCTCGGCCGTGGTGCCGATGCTGACCCGGATCTATCCGAACGGCGACGCCGACGTCAACCACTTCAACGCCGCCGGCGGCCCCGGCTTCGTGATCCGCGAACTGCTCGACGCCGGCCTGCTGCACGACGACGTCAACACCATCCTCGGGCGCGGCCTGCGCGCCCATTGCGCCGAGCCGTTCCTTGACGGCGACAACGTGGTCTGGAAGCCGGTGCCGGCCGCCAGCGCCGACGAGTCCGTGCTGCGCCCGGCCAGCGCGCCGTTCGCGCGCGACGGCGGCATGATCCTCGTCGACGGCAACCTCGGGCGCGCCGTGATGAAGATCTCGGCCGTCAAGGAGGAGCACCGGGTGGTCGAGGCGCCGGCGCTGACCTTCAATTCGCAGGAGGACTTCATGCACGCCTACCAGGCCGGCAAGCTCGACCGCGACTTCGTCGCCGTGCTGCGCTTCCAGGGCCCGCGCGCCAACGGCATGCCCGAGCTGCACGCGCTCACGCCGGCGCTGGCCAACCTGCAGGACGCCGGGCGCCACGTGGCGTTGGTGACCGACGGGCGCATGTCCGGCGCCTCGGGCAAGGTGCCGGCCGCGATCCACGTCTCGCCCGAGATCCTCGCGGGCGGCCCGCTCGGGCTGGTGCGCGACGGCGACATCATCCGCCTCGACGCCACCGCCGGCACGCTCGAGGCGCTGGTGCCGGCCGCGGTCTGGGCCGCGCGCACGCTGGCCACGGCCGACCTGTCGCCCTCGCACGTGGGCATGGGGCGCGAATTGTTCGCCATGTTCCGCAACACCATCAGCGAGGCCGAGCAAGGCGCCACCACCTTCGCGCTGCCGTCGCCGATCCCGACCACCGTGCCGTTGCACGAGGGCGCCGACAGCGGCGACATCGTGCCCGGCTCCGACGAAGACACCCTCATCAGGAATCCAAAATGACCATGTCCCTGCTCGACATCATGCGCTCGGCGAGCGTGATCCCCGTAATCGCCATCGACGATCCGGCGCACGCCGTGCCACTGGCGCGCGCGCTCGTGGCCGGCGGCATCTGCGTGCTCGAGGTGACGCTGCGCACCCCGCACGGGCTCGGCGCGATCCGCGCCATGGCCGAGGTGCCGGGCGCGATCCTCGGCGTCGGCACGCTCACGCAGCCCGACGAATTCGCCGCCGCGCGCGACGCCGGCGCCGTGTTCGGGGTCTCGCCCGGCCTCACGCCGGCGCTCATCGAAGCGTCGCGCAAGAGCGGGCTGGCGCTGCTGCCGGGCGTGATGACGCCGTCCGAGGTCATGGCCGCGCGCGAGGCGGGCTTCCGCCAGCTCAAATTGTTCCCGGCGGTGCCGGCCGGCGGCGTGGGCATGCTCAACGCGATCGGCGGCCCGCTGCCCGACGTCACCTTCTGCCCGACCGGCGGGATCTCGATCGACACTGCGCCGAAATTTTTGGCGTGCAAAAACGTCGCCTGCGTGGGCGGCTCGTGGCTCACCCCGAAGGACGCGATCAACGCGGGCGACTGGGCCCACATCACGGAGCTGGCAAAGGCGGCCTCGGCGCTGCGGGTGCGCTGAAAGGCCGCGCCCGTCTTTGTGGCGGGCGCGCCGTCAGAGGCTGAGAGTTTTTCGGGCGTGCTGAGAGTCTTTCGATCATGCCCGCTCAGCACGCCAGAAAGCGCCAGTTCGTCGTTGCAAATGCTCGCCATAGCCCGCTATGGCTGTGCCTTGCGCCTCGATCTGCCGCTTTCTGGCGGGCTGCTCGGACACGCCCGAAAAACTCTCAGCCTCTGAGCGGGCATGATCGAAAGACTCTCAACCTCTCAGTCCGGCGCCAGCGCGGCCTGTTGTTTGGCTTTGCTCAGCGAGGCCAGGGCGCGCTGGTGGGACGCCCGCACCAACTCGGCCAGGTAGTCGGCCGGAAATTGTCTGACGTCGACCACGGTCACCCAGTGGAAGCGGCCCATGTAGCGCGCCGGCTTCACGCCCGGCACGCCGGTGAGCTCGACAAACCGCTCGGGCGTGACGCGGAAGCTGAAACGCCAGATCTCCGGCGCGCTCGTTTTGAAGTAGGCGAAGGTCTTGCCACCGACCGCGTACACGAGGATATTGCTGGGCGCGCCATGCAGGGTTTGCGTGGCGCCCGCGCAGCTTAGGCAGAGTTCTTTGAGTTGTTTGGTATTCATTGGGGGCGCGGGTGAACGGGCCCCAGTTTCGCAGAACGGTTCCAGGGCGTCGAGCTTTCTGATTGATAGCGCCGAAATAACACTCGGCAGGGCATTGTTGCATTGTAGAATATGCAATTAAATGTGAGTTTGGCGAGACTTCCTTGCAGGGCGGCACATCAAGACGCCATCGGCGACGGAAACACCTCGATTCATATCCCCGCACAGAAAGAACGAGCAGATGAGAAATCACGACGGAATATCCATCCCTGGCATTGCGCTGGCCCTGCTGTTGGCGCTTGGCCAGGCCGGCGCCGCCACGCCATCCGGGCTGGGCGATGCGGCCAAGGCGGGTGAAACGGCCGAGGCCGCGCTGGGGGCGAGGCAATACGACAAGGCATTGCCCCTTTTCGAACAGGCGCTTTCGGTCTACGAAGCTGCGCATGAAGAGCTTCTGGCTGCCAACATTCTCATCGGCATCGCCCAGGTGCGCGAAGGGAAGGGCGAGTACGATGCGGCGCTAAACACGATCGCCCGTGCGCTCGCCATTTACGAAAAGCGCGATGCGACCTCGACGAAGGAGTACGCGCAGGCGAATCAGACCCTTGCGAAGACCTATCTCAGCCGCGGAGATCTGGCGAACGGGCTGCCCGCCATGGAACGCAGCGTCGCCCTTTCCTCCAAGGCGTTTGGCGAGCGCGACATCGAAACCATCATCGCGCACAGTAATTTGGCGACCATATACCTGGAATCCGGGGATTTTTCCAACGCACGCGTGCATGCGGTAAAGGCGCTCAATCTGTGCGAACAGGTGCCCAATCCTTCTCAGCCATGTATCGGCGTCACGCTCTTGCAGGTCGGCGGCGTGTATTCGAAAAGTGGCGACAACACAAATTCGTTGCTCTACTATAAGCGCGCCCTCGCGGCCATGGAGAGCGAGCTCGGGCCCGATCACCCCTCGCTCGCCATTGGCATTGCGAACGTGGCCGCCGGGGAAGGGAGCGCGGGCAACTTTGCGACAGCGATACAACTGAGCAAGCGCGGTTTGGCCCTTCAGGAAAAGAACGGGAAATCAAGTCTGGCCGTCGCCAACACGCTCAACAATCTCGCATTCCTGTACACGAAGACAGGACAGCATGAAAATGCCATTTCGGCGATTGAGCGCGCCATCGCCATCCGTGAATCAATCCAAGGAAAATGGAGTCCCGGACTGGCCATCCCGCTCAATAACTATGCCAAGTCCCTCGACGCGCTCGGGCAGGCGGTTTCCGCGCAGGCGCAGGCGCGGCGCGGACTGGCGCTGGCATTGTCGCATGGCCTGATGAAAAATCAGAACGATTCGCTTCAGGAATTGGCGTCGCTGCAAACGTCGGCCGGCAACAAAGGTGCCGCGGTGTTTCTGCGCAAGCAAGCGATCAATGCCGTGCTCACGATCGCGCAGGCCACCAAACTGCGTGACCGCGATCTCGGCAAGACCTTCGTCGCGGAAAAGGGCGCTGGCTTTCGCAGCCTCATCGATGAGCTGATCGGGCTCGATCGCCTGCCCGAAGCGCAGGAAATCCTGGCCCTGCTAAAAGGTGATGAATACCTCCACTTCACCAACCAGCGCGGCGCAAGCACGACGTTCGTGTCATTCACCGGCCATGAAATGCCCTGGGTGCTGAAGTTCGGCGAGCATCAAAAACGTCTCGTGGCAATGGGCGCCGCGCTGAGCGCGTTGCAACGCAAATCGGCACAACAGGCCAGCGAGGAGGAAAGGCGGCGCCAGGACGCGGCGGAAGCGGCCCTGGCGGCGGAACATCTGGCTTTCATGGCCTTTCTCGACCAGGCCGCCGAGGCGTTCGCATCGGCGGGGACGGCGCGTCCGGCCACCACGCAGGCAAGCCTGCAGCGGCTCGACGAGAAGCGCGCGTTGCTCAAGCGGCATGGGGAGGGCAGCGTCGCATTGGAGTACGTCGTCGGTGGCGAACGGCTGCACATCGTCGTGACCGGCCACGGCAGGCAACTGGTGCGCCACACCGAAGTCTCGCCGGCGCAACTGCAGCGCAAGATCGCCGCGTTCCGGCAAGTGCTGCAAAATCCGCGGCGCGATCCGTCGCCGATGGCGCGCGAACTGTATCGGCTCCTGGTGGCCCCGGTTGCGCGCGAACTCGACACCATGAAGGCGCGCACCTTGCTGGTGTCGCTCGACGGCACCTTGCGCTACCTGCCGCTGGCAGCCTTGTACGATGGCAAGCGCTACCTCGCGCAACGCTACAATCTGGCGCTGCTCAGCGAAATGGCCGATCCGGCCGCCGGCGCAACCCCGGTCCGTCCGTTGCCGCAATTGGCCGCCTTCGGCCTGACCAAGGCGGTCGCGGGATTCAAGGCCTTGCCCGGGGTCGAACGCGAACTGGCTGGCATTGTTGGCAACGGCGGCCAAGCAGGCGTTGTCAGCGGGGAGGTCCACCTTGATCAAGCCTTCACCGCCGCCAGCCTGGCGGCATCGTTCGCCAAGGGCTACTCGTTGATCCACGTGGCCACCCATTTCGTCTACAAGGCCGGGCGCGATGACGCATCGTTCCTGCTTCTCGGCGATGGCAGCAAGCTCACGCTCAGGGAGCTGCAGGACAAGCGCTTCGATTTCGCAGGTACCGAGTTGCTCACGCTGTCCGCCTGCGACACGGCCGCGGCGGCCATCGACGCCAACGGACAGGAGGTCGAAGGTGTCGCGTCCATGCTGCAGCAACGCGGCGCCAAGACGGTACTTGCCACCCTGTGGGCGGTCGACGACGAAAGCACGGCCGCGTTCATGCCCTCCTTCTATCGCCATTTGCAGACCGATGTCAGCAAGCCGGAGGCCTTGCGCCTGGCGCAGCGCGACCTCATGCAACACGCGTCCATGGCCGGCGGCGCCATGCGCGGCGCGGCCCGGGTGGGCGTGGCCGCCACTTCCCGTCCATTCAGGGCGGGCAAGCGGGCGCGCTACGCACACCCGTACTACTGGGCGCCGTTCGTGATGATGAGCAGTTGGCGCTAAGCGCCTTGCGTGGTCAGGGATTGGCGCGCGCCAGCGTGGTCCAACCGTACCAGGCCATCGCTGCGCGCGGCCAACTGGCGGGCGCGCCCGCGCCGCGCGCGTGAGGCGCACCGAAGCCGGCGTTGGCCAAAAGCGCGTGCAGCCCCGCCGCGGCATCGCGGTCCGGGTCGCCATTACGTTCCGGCGCGTCCGCCGGCGCGCCGCGCTGGGCCAGGAAGCTGAAGTCGGCGACCAGGCTGAACGGGGCCGCCTCCACCGCGATCGCCAGGACGCGCTCGCGTCCCAGCGTGCCCGATGTGATGTCGATGGCCACCTCGACATGTCCACCGGGCTCGATCCGGTTGATTTCGCCGCTGTTGTACGGGAAGACCGGCGCAATTCCAAAGTTGCTGTCTAGAAATAACAAGGTCAGGTCCACCGAGCGCGTGCCGCCATTGTCAAACCTGAAGTAGGCGCGGTCGCCCGCCCGCAGGCGGGCCGGCTCCGCCTTCGCCACGCTGAAGCGCTGGGTGCTGCCGGCGGCACGCACCTGCATCGACAGCGTGCGCTTGTCGCCGGCGGCGCCGAGCGGCATTTGCGCCGCCAGTTTGAGCAGGTTTTGGATTTTGGCGATACGTTCCAAGCGCTCGTACAGGCGGGCAGCAAGGATTTTCCCATCGCGCCCGACCGGCACCGACAAACCGCCCTCACGACCCGGCCCTGCGCCGCGCGATCCCTGCGGGATCAGCCAGATCTTGGCGCCGCGCGCCGCGAGCGCGACATCGGCCCTCTGTCCGGCACCTCGAAAAATGATGGGCACACCGCCCGCCGGGGCGCTGCGCAAGCGTGCCAGCGCCGCGCGCAACGTGCCGGTGGGGCGCTCCGGCGCCGCCACCCGCAGCGACAGCGCGAGACCCGGATCGACCAGTCGCGCGGACGCGCCTGGTTTGATGTCCGGGGCGGCGTCGCCCCCGAGTGGAAGCAAAGTCGAACGCAGGATGTCCACTTGCGTCGCTTTCAGATACACGGGGGCCGAACCCGCGCCGCCGGCTGCCGCGGGCGCGACTGCGAATACGGCGCCCTCGCCAAATTGATTCAGTGTTCCTGCCGCGATGCTCAGTGTCCCCGCAACCTTGTCGTGTTCCACGGGCCATTGCTGCGGCGGCGGCAAAGCGGGACCGCCGAACACGGGACGATCGAGCATCTCGCCTTCAAATAGGGGGGTCGGGAAGTACCGGTTCTGGGCGGCGTAACGGGTCAAGATGCGCTCGCCGAGCTGGCGGTAGCTGGCTCCCGGCCAAGCGCTCAAGGCCTGCGCCAGCGCGTAGCTGAATACACCGTACGGCTTGCCATTTTCATCGGGGAATCGCTCCTCCAGCGTGGTCTGATCGCTTTGCGCGGCATAGAAAACGGCCAGGCCGCCACGTTCCGCGGTCTCGCGCCGCCGGCCCGCGGGCGCGGGGAACCCGGTTCGCGCGGACGCCAACCGGCGATGCTTTTTCAATAATTCCGACGGAATGCCAAGCGCGCCAGGCGCCAGTTCGCGCGTGCCCTCCTCGCCGCTGCGGCTCATCGTCCCCGCATGGCAAGTGTCGAACACCGCCCACACCGTCGCGCCGCGTGCGCGCATGCGCGCGATCGCCTGTTTGAACTCCTGGTCGACAATCGCATTGCGGACCACCCCGGCACTGCCATCCCAGGAACCGATATCGGCGGGAAGAAATATCTCGTCAAGACCGTCGGTTTCACCCGCCAACTCCCCGGGTGCGGCAGGTTGCTGCGATCCATGGCCGGAAAAATGCAGATAGATGAATTTGCCCGGCGCCGCGAGTCGGCCCAGGCGCTCCAGCGCCCCGAGAATGGCGAGCCGGGTCGGGGTTCGGGCGCCAGGCAGCGCGTGCGCCAGCACCGCGATGTCGCCGGCGCCGAAGCCGGCCCGTCCGAGCACGGCACGCATCATGTCGACATCATTGCGGGCGCCGGGCAATTGGCGCCGGCTGTTGAGCGTTGGATAGTGCGATACCCCCACCAGCAGCGCATGCCTGTCGCCCGCATGCGCGCCCGGGCCGGTCAGCGAAAGCAACGCGCAAACCAACACAAGCGAGCGCGCGCGCAGGTTCACCGTTCGGCCTGGAAGCTGAGCAAGAGGTGGCCGTTGTTGCCAACTTGAACCTGATATGGCCTCAGCAGGGCGTTCACTTGCGGCTCCAGGTGGGATGGCACGAAGGCTTCGACACGCGTGGCGTTGCCAAGCCCGGTCTTGGTGGCAACCACGCCCAGCTCGGTCAGCTGCGTCGTCAATGCCGCGGCGGCCCGCCCGGGATCATCGACCAGCACCTGCTGCGCGGGGGAAGCTCCACGGAGCTGCTCACCGTAGTCGCGGGCGGTCTCCGGCAAAAGTGGGCCTACCAACAGCAGCAGCCCGGTGCTGACCACCAGCATGGCGGCGAGGGCAAGCCATGGGCGCCTGGACGAGGATGCCGCCGCGGCTGGCCCGAGCAAGCCCTCCGCCGCCAGCCGTGCGCTAAGGCGCGCCAAGCCTGCCGGTTCGCCACCGGGCGGCGCCGTCCGCGCGTGCATGGACAGAATGGCCTCGCGCATCAGTTGCGCCTCCTGGACCGTCTCGGGGGCGGCCTGCGGCCGCGCGCGCCCGGCCAGCACTTCGAACCAGTCGTCATCGTCGTCGTCGTCGTTATGGTTCACGTTTCCTCCCCTGCCAGATAGATGTGGCAGTGGGCAAAATAGGAACGCATCTTGATGCGGCATTGCCGCAGGTATTCCCGGGTCGCGGCGTCGCTACGCTCGAGGAAATGCGCCACCTCTTTCGAACACAGTCCCTCCAAAACCGACAGGGTCATGATTTGCGCGCGTTCGGGATGCGATTGTTCGAACGCGATGAAGGCCTGGCGCACGCAATCGCGCAAGCCGAAGTTCTCCAGGGCGCCCAACTCGCGGTCGGAATAGGGATGGACCGCGTCCATTGAAATTGGATGGGCATGGTCGCCGTTACGCCGCGCGGCCCGATAGCGTAAATGGTCGACGTAGACATTGTGCGCGATCGAGAATAGCCAGGCACGGAACGACTGGTCCGGCGTGAATTGAGCGCAGCACACGACGACGTTAATAACCACTTCCTGGAACAATTCTTCCGCCGTTTCACGGTCAAGTCCCCCGGCCAGGAATGTTCTCCGCACGCTCGCGCCATAGCGCTGATACAACTTTGCGCATCCGCTGTCACGCTCGCGCCCGCCTCTCACGATCGCGCGCCAGACAAGAAAATCCGCCTCATTGTCACGCCGGCGCTTTAGAAAGTTCGAGAAATCAAATGGCATGGACATCAACGTAATGGGACTGGCGACACATCAATCCCTTCTGCCGGGAATTTACCAGCGTTCATCCCCGTTCACAAGGAATATCCCTAATTTCGAGAGCAAAAAAAAATCTCCGTTGCCCCTGACAAATCTGTCGCGGGGCCGTCTATTGCATCTGGAGGTTAATTGGCGGACGCTTGGCGCGCTGGCCGATCAAACATGCTCCTTGCCAAACGACGAAATGGCGCCATCACCATCCCGGAACGGTGGGTGATTTGGCAGCAGTCCGGACCTGCCTGGCCGGGACGGATTCCAATAAACGTGCTTTTAGGAAACAAAATGAAAAAAATGCTTCTGTTGTGCCTGATTTCCATGTCCGGTTTTGCTTCAGCCGCCGATTATCAGTGCAAGGTCTACTGCCAAAGCGGAACCACCACGGTGACCGTCAAGGCAGACAGTAAAGAGGACGCCGCGGCAAAGGTCGATCAGCAAGGCGACCAGATTTGCAAGAACGATAGCAAGGGCTCGGCATCCAAAGAGACCATGCGGCCGGAGCAATGCAGCCGCAATTAAATGACTGCCACCGGCAATACGGCGCGGCGCAGCGATTTGGAAGTGCTGTGCCGCGATTTCGCCGGCGATTTGCAGGTTGGATGCATACCGTGCGAACAATTTTTGAAAATCAGTCCAGCGTGCGAAGAATGGTGTAAGGGAGTGCCACAATTCAAATCCGTCCTTTTTTAGAATTTATCGTACTTAAATGGAGTTGTTAATGAATTATTCGCTTTGCAAAAAAAATTTTTATGCCATCCTCGTCGGGTTCACGCTGCTACTCTCGGGATGCGCCACTACTGGAGCCGGAGGAGTGGCAACGGATAGCTCGAAGCGCACGGCCGTAAAAGTCACTCAAACAGCGAAAGGGGCGCTGATCACCTCAGACGAACGGATTCTGTTTGACACGGGTAGGGCGGACGTGAAAGCGGACGGGAAAATTTTCGTTGCGCGTGTTGCGAAGATTCTCAAAGAGAGAACAAAGGCGGATATTGTAATTGAGGGGCATACGGATAATATTGGCGGAGAAAAAGCAAATCTGCAGCTTTCAGCGAGCCGGGCTGATGCGGTTCGGACGGAATTGATCCGCGCAGGCATAGACGGGAAAAGAATTGCTTTCAAAGGATTCGGCCCGTCGCAGCCTTCGGCGAGTAATAGCACCCCGGAGGGCAGGCAAGCTAACCGGCGTACCGAGATTTTGGTTGTTGGCGAGACGGTGGAAAAAATTGGCGGCGCCTCGCTTGGGGATCGCTTGTCGGATGGATTGGAAAATTTCCTGAAAGACCCGCTTGGCACTTTCAAGAAAGTGTTCGAGTAATGTCTTCGTTGTCACCGATGGAAGCTGGCGCCCTTCGCTTGGCTCGCTGGATGGCGAAAGTCTGGTGCCTATTTGCGCTGGGCGTGGTTGGGGCGGCTGCTTCCGCGCAAACCGCGATCCCGTATGGGAATCATACCGGCCAGAATAGTGGTATGGCCGTGGGCGGCCCTGTTGATCCATCAAATCAGTCCGATCCCAAAGCCGCTATTGAGGAAATCAAAAGGGAAAGCCCAGGCACCCGGGAATGGACGGTAGAGAAATCGTCCGAGGCATATGACGAGGATCATAGCAACCCCGCATTGCGGATGGAAAAAATGTGGGCCAATGAGAAAGGGACGGTGGTCCAGATAAGCGGTCTGGCGCGGAGCAGAAGCCTCTACAGTGCGGTGCTGGATATTCAATCCCTACGTTTGTTCAACCTAAACACAAAGAAATATTCCAAATACATCACGCACATGGGCGGGGCGACGTCGACGGGGCAAAACAAAAATCACCCCGAAGCCGCCACGAAGATGGTGCAACTTAAGCAGGGTGAATCGCTCCATGTTTTTTTTGAGCCAATTGATGACATGGATCCCCACAGCCTGCGTTATAGCAATTGGGCCGGGGGGGAGGATAGTTATTTCGATCGAATCGATCCGCGATTCACGGAACGATATGACCAGCTCTATGCAAAGGCAAGCGGCAAAGAGGCAAAAATCCCCGATGTGAAGGCTTTTCTTCTGCAATTCGCCCATAACGACCCCAGAAATATGGTGAAGCCGGTGTTTGTCAATCTAATACGGCGGCTTCATAGCCAGGATACATTCGATGGATATTATCAATCCTATCTCTTGATCAAAGACCCGGCGGATGCGGCGGCCGCGAAGGCAAAGGCCGAGACAGCGGAGCAGCAGGAGAAAATCGTCGCAGCAATGGCCGACGAACAGCGCCGGCAAGCCGCACGCGACGAAGAAATTCGCCAAGCCAAGGAGGCGCGGCTCGCCGAAAAGCGCAGGCGCGACGAAGCGAGATCCGCCGAGTTGCGCAAGCAAGAAGAGGCGCACCAGGCAGAAAGAAGGCAAGAGTTGGCGGTCGAGGATGAAAGACGGTGCATGCGCACCCCAGCCTGCCGGAGTGCATGGGAAGAGGAGCAGAATCGTTGCAGGGAAAAAATCGCAGAGTGCAGGGGTAATTGCGATGGGATTACGGGAAATGGCCGGCAACGCAGTTTCTTTGGTGGCTTGTTGGCAGCCGGTCTGGCGCGTGGTTGTTATGGTGCGTGCAAGTGTGGCGCAGGCATTGGCGAGCTGCTGGCCAGAATGAACAGCGTCGGCGGCGACAGGCGCGCGAGCAACGGGACCGATTCCGCCGCCAGTGCTGGCCGTCCATCGGCGGCAAAGGCGCTGAAAACCTTCGAATGTAAAATTTACTGCAAGAGCGCGAGCGGCCCCGTCACCTATTTCAAGGTGGACTCGGCTTCGCGCGGCGAGGCGGCCAAATACATGGATGAACACGCTGACGAAATATGCCGGAAAAACGGGCTTGCGCATGCCAGCGGCTTGAAATTCTCAGAATCTCAATGCCGTGAGCGCTAAGGCCGTCGCGGCTTGAGGGGCGATTGACAAATAGGAAACAAGACTATAAAATAGTTGCAGAAATCTTAACGTGCTGTTTGGCTTGAATATTCGGTTGAATATTTAATAAAAGGAAAATATAAGAATGATTTTGCAAACACCCGGCAGGTTGCCAAGACTGGCAAGCATGATATTGAATGGTTTATTTTCGGCGACGTTTTTTGTTGTTGTTGCCGGACTAGTAATTTTTGCTTTGGAGTTCGACGATATTTCAGCAATCGCATTGTTGATTGATCTTGGGGGTTATATCAACGATCTGGTGTCGGATGATTTCAACGTCATGGCGATTGTTGGTTTTGTTGGCATTCTAGTGTTGCTTTGGTCGGTGACCGATTACCGTCTTACCGGAGCAACGCAGGGAGCGCTCGGCCATAACGCGCTGAAACTGAAAGTGCTTTCAAAGTCGGGCTCTGCGGCGACTTTGCTGCAGTCGATCGTGCGCTTTATCCTGACAATCCCCTTGTTTTTGATGCTTGCTGTCGTGCTGTTGGATGGCGAAACCCCTAACGTTTTCCTTTATCTGGCCAGTCTCGGGTTTTTTCAATTATTATCGATCATGGGAAGTTTGATTTTGAATAAGCCGACTCTTGTCGACCTCGTCTCTGGAACCAGAACATTTTCCAGTTTGAAAGGCTAGCGCCGCAGTGGGGGCACTCCGCGGCGGTCGAGCGCGGCAGGAGCCGCTAGATCCCGCGTGGCGCGTCAATTCCCGCTGAGCTGTATCCATCGGAAGCGCGACTTTTGCAAGCCGGAGTGGATGGCAAGCCAAACATGCCTGGCATGCGAGCGCCGGTTGTCGCTTGTTCATTCCGGTGCGACAAGTTCAGTTGGATGGCCGCCGCAAGGGGTTCCCGCACAAGCGCTGCTCCCGATCGCCGGCCCTTTGCCCGAAGGGTGGTAGACTGCCCCTCCCATGAAGGCACAACAGCAAGGGCGCACCGCGCGCCACCTCACCCCCGGCGAAATCGGCATGGCGGCCGCGTTGTTCGGCGACGCCATCGACTACCGCAAAGTGCGCATCCACAACCGTTGCTACCTTCCGCTCGGCCTGCAGCCGCGCAACTGCGCGATGACGCCCAACGGCAGCATGTACTTCCACCACTCGTGCTTCCGCGACGATTTCTCGACCGGCGACGTGGCGGCCAAACACTGGTTCATGCACGAGATGGTAACCTAATGCTGGTTCGCACACCAAATAGTCGCCCGCTTACTTCTGGCGAAATAGCTATGGCATCCATCCTGTTTCGTGACGCTATCGACTACGGGCGTGTGCGCATCCATGCCCGCCGCTATATGCCCCTTCAGCCTACCAACTGTGCGATGACGCCGAACGGTAATCTGTACTTTCACGCGTCCTGCTTCCTTGATGATTACGCTCAGGCATCCGTCAGCAACCAGCATTGGTTCATTCATGAAATGGCACATGTTTGGCAATTCCAGCTAGGGTACGCGGTGCGTCTGCGGGGAGCGGTGCGTATCGGGTTGTCGTATGCCTACGATCTGGCACCGGGCAAGACGCTGGCTGACTACAACATGGAGGCTCAGGGCGATGTGCTGGCTGACTATTTCATGCTCAAACACTTGGGTACTTCGGTATCCATGCGTCAGCCGCGTTACGCCGGTAGCTTGCCACTGTATGAGCAGGTACTGGCGGGCTTTCTTGCCAATCCGGCTAGCGTGGCGAATCTGCCGAGAGACTGGGGCCGGTGCATGTTGTATCGCAAGCGGGGGTAAATTGGACGACTCTTGATAAATAGAAAGGTTGCCCAAGAAGCACTATTGTTTCCCGGCAGGTTCCCCCTAAAATGGCTCGATTAATGCCATTTATGCAAATTTTCTAAGGGGGTAATATGGGTAAGCTTATTATCGTACTAGGCGACACTACGGACCACGGCGGGACGGTGATTACAGCAGGGTCTACGACGGACACCATGGGGCTTCCGTGGGCGCGTATGGGTGATATGGTTTCCTGCCCAAAGTGCAAAGGCGTATTTCCAATCGCACAAGGCGACATGAATTTCATCTCCGATGGTGCCGCTGTCGCCTACGACGGCTGCAAGGTCGCGTGCGGGGCCACACTCATCGGCGGCAAGCAAGGCATCACAACTACAGTGCCACATGGCGGGGCCGCTCCCGGTGCCGGGGGTGGGCTGGAAGATCGGTTTGGCGTCATCAGCAGCACCATGGTAGCGGCTTACGAGGACGAACCTGTAGACTCCGATGGGCAGCGGTTCAAGGGGCGCTTTCAGGTGCTTGACCGTAATAGTGGTCAGCCTGTTGCACCTACTAACGTGCGTGTACGATCAACGGAAGGCCAGTACATCACAGGGCAGACAGACAGCGAGGGATACACTCAGTGGGTCGAGCGTGATGCCTCTGAAGCGCTCGCATTTGACCTTGTGGAACCTGACGCGTGAGCGGCCCATACCCTAAAGGGGGAATGTCGCTCAAGGGCACTACAACTCCAGTTTTCATCAACTTCGCCGAGGTAAGCGGAAAAGACAAAGACGTGCTGTGCATGGCTATTTGCGAGTGCAAGGCTGTGCCAGAACTTGGTAAGAATGGTCAAAGCCTGCGGCAAGTTTGTGTATCAAAAATGATGAGCAAACGCGACACCTTGGCGATTTATCAGAGCGAGCACAAGACTGAAGTCAACTACGATATGACCAAGGACCCGCCAGTGCCGATCATGGATTTCGAGACCAAAACGATGGTCCACCGTTGGGCGCCCGGCTGGATTAAAAAAAACTGGAATGCGGACCCTACGCATCCGCTATGGTTACCGGGCGAAGGCTATGTACGCCGCCCCGATGTTGTGATCGTCAACGACCCTACGAAGCCGCCAACACAGGACAATATCAAGCAGGTTGTAGAGATTAAGTTCGACGACGACGATTGGGGCATCCTTCAAGCAGAGAGCTATGAAATAATATCTGGCAGGGGGAAACTAGCCTTGCTGACGCCGAAAATGTGTAGCTGCGACGATCCAGACCGCAAGAAGCGTACAGCGGACTTGAAGAACGAAGAACTGGTAGACGAGTTGGAGGGAATGCTTGACATTGTCGCCAATAAAGGCAGGCGTGGTGGAAGGCGTCCTAGGCTACCTAAGAAACTCCCGAATCTAAAGGACTAACAGCATGGATGAACTTTCAAAAATCGACAGGGTTAAGCTCTTGAAAGAGAATCAGTCCAAGATGGCAATTCCGGGTGGTCAATTCATGGAACGTGCGAAGAAAGGCTACGTGGGGGCGGTGCCTGCCTTGACAGGTACGTTGTTCTTCAAAGACGCCCATACGCCTGCTGTACGGGCTGCAATTTGTGCGTGCTTCAAAGAGTACGAAGCCATAGCAGGGCAATATCTTACTTGGCTCTGGCGGGAAAAACCTAAAGACGGCAAGGGTTGCCTGTCATACCGTGACGCGAAATCTATGTCTGATCTGATGAAGCAGCTAACGGAG
The DNA here is from genome assembly GCF_003011895.2 of Massilia glaciei. Classification (GTDB taxonomy): domain Bacteria; phylum Pseudomonadota; class Gammaproteobacteria; order Burkholderiales; family Burkholderiaceae_D; genus Telluria_A; species Telluria_A glaciei. Next base: position 45,137 of record NZ_PXWF02000322.1, read on the forward strand.
GATAGCGCCGTAAGTTTCGGGTACACCAGCGGAAAGCAGAAAGTCGACGCGGGTCCATGGGAATTTCAAGCTGTTGGCAGGGGGGGCTGGCAGGCGAAGATGGGTACTTGGGGGCTGTCTGTCGTACGCTTTTCCATGCCTCATTTGTACGCGGAAGAACACCCTCTCGCGTTTCAGGCGATGCTCGTCAAGTTTGCCGGCCTTTTGAAAGCCGTGCATGGGTATGGCGGTAATGGACTGGTGCTGTCGTTGGTGCGTGCCTACGACAACGAACCGACTGAAGCGATCACCTCAGAAAAATACTATGACTACGACATTGGCGGTCCTATCAAGGCAATGAAGGGTGCCGGGACTGGAATCAAAACAGTGTCATGGCTGACTGCGATAAATAACGAATTATTGGAGAGGGTCGGCGGTATGTCGGCGGTGCGGTCGGAGTTGCCGATGGACTGGTTTGCCCTGTACCCGTACAGCGATGGCATAGTCATTCAGGCTGGGCCATACGCGGCACCTGCGTCAGTAGATGATGATCCACAGCCAGCATGCTACGTGCTGCTAAATATGCTACTGAAGGACGTAAGGTGCAAGGAGTTGTTTGACTTGCACGGCGCGTCTGCGTTCGGTGAGCCCCGAATTCGTGACGCTGCTGCCGACAAGTGGTTTGAGCGTTTCGACGTGCCGCCAGAGGAACTACTCAGTTTCAAGACCAAGCTGTTGGACGAACCGAAGCTGACCAAGGAGACGACTTTACCAGGGCGACTCTAAAAAGTCGAAAATTGGATGTGCTTACGCCGGGCGAGCGTTCTATGGGTCCCCGCATTCGCAAGGACGACGTGCGGTTCGATGCTTAGGGTGCGTTTTTTTTCACGCTGGTGAGGTAACTGCGGCTATTTCGAACCGCAAAGCGCGGCGGCACAATGCAAAAAGCCCACGAACCTAAATTCGTGGGCTTTCTGGGTATTCGTGGTAGGCCGTGCGGGATTCGAACCTGCGACCAACGGATTAAAAGTCCGCTGCTCTACCAGCTGAGCTAACGACCCGAAGAGGCAGAATTATAGCCGATGGTTTTCATTTCCGCTAGGGAAGTGCGCATATTATTTTCAGGCGCGCAGCGCGGTCGTCACCTTGAGCACCTCTTCGGCCGTGGTCACGCCCTCGATGATCTTGAGCGCGCCGGCGATGCGCAGCGGCTTCATGCCCTCGGCCACGCTTTGCTGGCGCAGCGCCGACAGCTCGGTCTCTTCCCGGATCAGCTTGGTGAACTCCTCCGACACGGTCAGCAACTCGTACAGCCCCGTGCGGCCCCTGAAACCGGTCTGGCGGCACTCCGGGCAACCCACCGGACGGTAGATGGTGGTGGGCTTGGGAATCTTCCACGCGCCACCGATGCTGTGCCACACGTCGTCGAGGATCTCGCCGTCGGGCGACTTGCAATGCACGCACAGCGTGCGCACCAGGCGCTGCGCCAGGATGCCGATCAACGTCGCCTCGAGCAGGTAGTAGGGCACGCCGAGCTCGAGCAGGCGCATCACGGCCGAGGGCGCGTCGTTGGTGTGCAGCGTCGACAGCACCAGGTGGCCCGTCAGCGCGGCCTGGATCGCCATCTCGGCCGTGACCAGGTCGCGGATCTCGCCGACCATGATGATGTCCGGATCTTGCCGCATGAGCGCCTTGACGCCGTCGGCGAACGTCAGGTCGATCGCCGCCGTCACCTGCATCTGGTTGAACGACGCCTCGACCATCTCGATCGGGTCTTCCACCGTGCACACATTGACCTCCGAGGTCGCCAGCGCCTTGAGCGTGGTGTACAGGGTCGTGGTCTTGCCCGAGCCGGTCGGGCCCGTCACGAGGATGATGCCGTGCGGACGCGTGGTCAGGTAGTCCCAGCGGCGCGCGTCGTCGAGCGGGAAGCCGAGCTCGGGCAGCGTCTTGACCACCACCTCGGGGTCGAAAATACGCATCACGAGCTTTTCGCCGAACGCGGTCGGCAGCGTCGACAGGCGCAGCTCGACCTCCTGGCCGGTGGTGGTGCGGGTCTTGATGCGGCCGTCCTGCGGGCGCCGTTTTTCGATCACGTCCATGCGGCCGAGCAGTTTGATGCGGGCGGTCATGGCGAGCATGACGACCGAGGGCACCTGGTAGACCTGGTGCAAGACGCCGTCGATGCGGAAGCGGATCGCGGCCACATCTCGCTTGGGTTCGAGGTGGATGTCGGAGGCGCGCTGCTCGAACGCGTATTGCCACAGCCAGTCGACGATGTTGACGACGTGCTGGTCGTTGGCGTCGAGTTTGTTCGACTTGCCCAGTTCGACCAGTTGCTCGAAGTTGTTGCGCAGGGCGACGTCCTGGCCCTTGGTTTTCTTAGCGCTGTGGATCGATTTGGCCAGGCTGAAGAACTGGCTGATGTACTGGGCGATGTCGAGCGGGTTGGCGAACACCAGTTTGATGTCGCGCCGCGCGATCTTGGCGATCTCGGTCTCCCAGTCCCTGTTGAAAGGGTCGGCGGTGGCGATGACGATGGTGGTGCCGGTCAGCTCGAGGGGCAAGATGTTGAAGCGCGCGGCGTATTCGGCCGACATCACCTCGGCCACCCGTGTGAAGTCGATTTTGAGCGGGTCGATGCGGGTGAACGACAGCTCCAGCTTGCCGGAGACCCATTCGCTAAGCAGGTCGAGCGTGAGCAGGCGGCAGGGCGGTTGCTTCGACACCAGCTTGCATTGCGCCACGGCGGCCAGCGGATGCATCCTGGCGCCGGGCGTGTTGCGCATCACGCCCTGGGCCTGCGCGAACAGGGCCTTGACTTCGTCCTTGTCGACCATGCCATCGGCAAGCAGCCACGTGAAGATCGCTTGCAGGTCGAGCGCGTACACGCGCGCCGGCTTGGGAGCCGGGGAGGGCGCTGCAGGTGTTGCTGCTGGATGTGCGCTCAAGGCATGGCTCCCGTGGGTGGTTGGTGTCGCAAGTTTATTGTTCGGCCGCCAGGATGCCCTTGACCCAGGTCTTGGCCGGCAGCTTGGTCGCGGCCACGATTTCGGCCGCGCGGGCGCCGAGCGCGGCGGCGTCGAGGTTGCGGCGACGCTTGAAGCACAGCGCCACAACATTACCATCATGCACTTCTGGCAGGCAAATTACATGGTCGAAGCCAAATTTCATGGCCTTGATGTTCTTCGCGAAGCTGGGGTGGTCGCCGAACAGGTTGACCGTCATGATGCCGTCCGGCGTGAGGCAGGCGCTGCAGTCGCGGTAGAACTCGGGCGTGTCGAGCACCGGGCCGCGCGCGGTGGCGTCGTACAGGTCGCACTGGAGCACGTCGAAGCGGCCCAGGTTGTCTGGGTCCATGACAAAGTCGAGCGCGTCCATCTCGCGCACCGAGAGGCGCTCGTCTTCGGGTGGCAGCTTGAACATCGAGGCGCAGATGGCGATCACGGACGGGTTCAGTTCGACCGCCGTCACGCTCGCCTCGGGGAAGTTGCGGTAGCAGAACTTGGTCAGCGTGGCAGTGCCCAGGCCGAGCTGGGCGATGGCACGCGGCGCGGGCAGGTACAGCATCCAAGCCATCATCTGCTGGGCGTACTCGAGCTCGGGCCAGTCGGGCTTGCGCAGGCGCATCGCACCTTGCACCCACTCGGTGCCGAAGTGGAGGTAGCGCACGCCGTCCTGTTCCGACAGCGTCACGGGCGCGAATTTGGGTTTGCGCGCCGGGCGGCGCGATGATTCTACTTGTTCGATGGATTTTCGTTTAATGAGCATAGGGCGACCTGGTTCGATCGGCCTATTATCGTTTGGGGGCTTGCGCTATTGCAAGCGGAGAAAGGGGAATCGGTCCGTGACGGGGGCGACGGTTGTTTGGGTGGGCACTAATGCGCGTCGGAATTGGTAAAGAGTTCAAGCTCGTTGAGCGGTAATCGCGAACTAAACGCTCAACGCGCAAGCTAAACGCGCAACGCGCAATGCTCAACGCGCAACGCGCAACGCGCAACGCTCAATGCGCAACGCGCAACGCGCAATAAAACCAACGTCGTCCCCGCGCATGCGGGGATCCATGCTGAGCGTACTTATATGGGTCGTTCGAAATTTTAGGCCGGTGACTTGCGCGGGCAAAACGGATCGACGCCGCGTTTGTGCAAATTCAGTATGGGTCCCCGCTTTCGCGAGGATGACGTTGGGGGCGGGGCGTATGTAAGTTGCGCATCGCGATTTCTGATGCGCCACGGGTCGGGAGATGCGATGCGCCACTGGTCGGGAGATGTGCCACTGGTATGGCGATGCGCACTGGTAGGGAGGCAAGCGTGGACGCTTGCGCTCCCACTCCCAGTTTAGTACTGCCGCGGATCTGGCTCCATCGACACGAGCAGGCGCACGCGCTTGCCCGGGTCGCGCGGCATCGTGGTCGTGTAGGTCTGGCCGCGGTAGTCGTATGTCACGTCGTAGCCGACCGTGCGCGATTCGTACGAGTCGACCATGCGGCACTGGCGCACGGCTTGCTCCTGGTACTGCGGCTGGTAGCCGCCTGGTGCCGCCCGCCCGCGGTTGTCGATGTTGTCGCCCACCATGGCGCCGGCGATCGCGCCAGCCGCCGTCGCCGCCGCGCGGCCGCTGCCGCCGCCAACCTGGTTGCCCAATATCGCCCCCGTGAGCCCGCCGATGATGGCGCCGCCCGCGCTGCGTTGCGGCTGCTGTTGCTGCACCGGCGCCTGCACGTATTCGGTGCGGCACTCCTCGCGCGGCTGGCTGTAGCGCTCCGTGCGCGGCTCGACCCGCAGCACGCGGCCGTAATCGGCGAACTCGGCCGCCTGCGCGGCCGGCAACAGCCCGATGCCGATGGCGGTAATGATCAGTTTGGCTTGGATGTTCATGGCTACCTCGAGGTGGTTGTTCAATTGGTCGGCGCCAGCGCGGCGATTAGTTATATATTAGACCGCCCCCCGCAATCCCCGATAAATGGCAAGGCAACAATTTGTAACAGCCGCCGCGCGAATGCCTTGCGCTGGACGGGATTAACCACCGTTTCTAGAGGCAAACTTCTGTTTTAGAGCAAAACTTGCGCTTGATACCATATTCGGGTTGATTCAGTTACCACAAAACGTTACCCTTACTGTATTCAGGGTTATATTGGCGCGTGGCAATGAAATGCTGGCACTCCATCATGACCGGTCGACTTGAGGGAAAAATGAGTTTGTTGATAACCGTGCCGCCCAACCTGGTCCAATCCATCCGTGCTTTCCGTGTCGTGGAACTGCAGGAAGAGGCCGCCCGTCTCGGGCAGCATTTCCTGTACGCCCATTGCGCCGACACCTTGACCAAGCAGCAGGTGTGCGCCCGCATTGGCGAAAAGTTTTATTTCCCCAAGCCTTCGAGCAAGAATTTCGACGCCCTGCGGGAGTCGCTCACCGACACCATCAACAAGGCCGGCCCCCAGCCCGGCTTCCTCGTCGTGCTCGAGCAATTGCCCAACACCCAGAAGTTCGACAAGGAGGCGCGCGAGACCCTGCTCGACGTGTTCCGCGACGCCGCCGACTACTGGGCCGAGAAGAAGGTCCCGTTCCGCGTTTTCTACTCCTTCGAATAGGCGCGCAAATCGGCGCGCACATCGGCGCACATATCGGCGTAAAGGCGCCCGCGGCGGCGCCGGGCCGGTCCGTCCGGCGGGTGCTGCGCTGCAACATATTTGCCGCGCTTTCTTGGTCCGGCCTGCTGCTCGGGTTACAATGCGCGCTTATGAAAAACATTGTTATCCTTCTTTCCGGGCGTGGCAGCAACATGGAAGCGATCGTGCGCGCGGCCCAGGCCGGGCAATGGCCGGTCCGTTTCAGCGCCGTCATCAGCAACAAGGCCGATGCCAAGGGCCTCGTTTTCGCGCAGGAACACGGCATTCCGACCGCCGTCGTGCCCAACCGCGACTACGCCAGCCGCGAGGCGTTCGACGCCGCCCTGCGCGAGGTGATCGATGGTTTTTCGCCAGATTTGGTCGTGCTGGCCGGCTTCATGCGGATCCTCACGGCGCCGTTCGTCGAGCATTATGCCGGGCGCATCTTGAACATCCATCCCTCGCTGCTGCCCGATTTTCCGGGCCTCGACACGCACCGGCGCGCGCTCGACGCCGGCGTGGCCGAGCACGGCGCGACGGTGCATTTCGTCACCGCCGAGCTGGACCACGGTCCGGCGGTCGCGCAGGCCAGGGTCCCCGTGCTGCCGGGCGACACCGAGGAAAGCTTGCGGGTGCGCGTGCTGGCGCAGGAGCACATCCTGTACCCGCACGCGATCCGCCTGTTCCTCGACGGACGGCTTAGTCACCGAGAAAAAATAACTTGAACATTTCCCATCTTGCATACGAGCGCCATGCTTCGTCGAAAATCACTTGTGTGGCTCGCTACACGGCGTGTTTTTCGCCTCGCCTGGCATCTCGTCTGCAAGCGGTCAACTGTTCAAGTTATTATTTCTCGGTTCCTAGCATCGACCACGGCCCCGCCGACACCCCAAAAAATACCCACTAAGGAATACCATGAGATTGCCTCCAGCGATACTCGGCAATACTGAAGAAGTGTTGCGCGAGATTTTGCGCTTTTCAGCGCCCGCCGACACCACCTTGTCGCGCTACTTCAAGGACCATCCGCGCCTTGGCACGCGCGAGCGCGGCGCCGTCGCCGAAGGCATCTATGCCATCCTGCGCAACAAGGCCTTCTTCACCGACTTCGCCGAGGCCGGCACCAACCCGACCATGCGGCGCCTGACCATCCTCGGCCTGGCCGAGGCCATGGGCGCCGACTCGCTCGGCGGCCTGACCGAGGAGGAGACCGAGTTCCTGACCCGCATCGCCGGCATCGACCGCAACCTGATGCCGCCGCAGATGCGCTCGAACCTGCCCAAGTGGCTGTTCGACAAGTTCGTGGCCCAGTTCGGCGAAGAGGAGACGCTGGCGCTGGCCGACGCCCTCAACCAGCCGGCCCCGCTCGACCTGCGCGTCAATTCGATCAAGGCCACGCGCGAGGACGTCATCGCCGCGCTCGCGCTCGCGCCCGTGGCGGCCGTGCCGACCCCGTTCGCCCCGCTAGGCCTGCGCGTGCTGCGCAAACCCAACCTGCAGAACCTCGACCTGTTCAAGAATGGTTCGATCGAGGTCCAGGACGAGGGCAGCCAGTTGCTGTCGCAAATCGTCGGCGCTAAGCGCGGCGAGATGGTGGTCGACTTCTGCGCCGGCGCCGGCGGCAAGACGCTGTCGCTGGGCGCGTCGATGCGCAACACCGGCCGCCTTTACGCGTTCGACATTTCCGAGAAGCGCCTCGCCAAGCTCAAGCCGCGCATGGCGCGCAGCGGCCTGTCGAACGTGCATCCGGTGCAGATCGCGCACGAGCGCGACGCCAAGATCAAGCGCCTCGCCGGCAAGATCGACCGGGTGCTGGTCGACGCCCCGTGCAGCGGCCTGGGCACCCTGCGCCGCAACCCCGATGTCAAGTGGCGCCAGAAGGTGGAGGCGATCGCCGAGATGCAGGTCAAGCAAGCCTCGATCCTCGACGGCGCGGCGCGCCTGCTCAAGGGCGGCGGCCGGCTGGTCTACGCGACCTGCAGCCTGCTCGACGAGGAGAACGATTTCATCGTCCAACAATTCCTCGCAGCCCATCCCGAGTTCTTCCTCGTGCCGATGAGCCAGGTGCTGGCCGAGCAAAAGATCGCGCTCGAGATGGGCGACTACCTCAAGCTGCTGCCGCACAAGCACCAGACCGACGGCTTCTTCGCCGCCGTGCTCGAGCGCAAGCCCTTGCCGCCGCGCGCGCCCAAGGCCGATCCCGACGCCGGGACCGCCGACGCCGACGCCGACGCGCAGTAATCTGAACCATCTGAACCATCTGAACCAGCCGAACCAGACGACCAACCCGCCGCCGACCCGCCCATGCTCCTGTCCAACCTGATTGACGACCTGATCAACGATAGACGCGACCCCGGCATGGTCTGGCAAGGCGTGGCGCTGGCCGCCTGCGTCGTGCTCGGCTGGGTGCTGGCGCGCCTGTTGCGCACCTTCTGGCTGCGGCGCGCGGGGCGCACCGGCGTCGAGCTGATCGGGTCGGGCAGTTTCCTGCGGGTGTTCAGCCCGCTGTTGATGATCGCCCTGCTCGCTCTGGCCACATTGGTGCTGTCGCGCCTGCTCCCGCAGGTCAACCTGCTGCGGGTGGCCTTGCCGCTGCTGGCCTCGCTGGTCGTGATCCGCCTCATGTTCTACCTGCTGCACCGGGTGTTCGCGCGCCAGGGCGTGCTCGGCTCGGCCATTTTGACGTTCGAGCGCGTGCTCGCGCTGCTGGTCTGGGTCGGCGTGTGCCTGTACCTGACCGGCCTGTGGAGCGACGTGTTCGCCTACCTCGAGGCGACCAAGCTGCCGCTGGGCAAAAACCCGGTGTCGCTGGCGGTCATCCTGCAGGCCGGTGTGTCGGTGTTGCTGCTGCTGATGGTGGCGCTGTGGGCCGGCGCCGCGCTCGAGGAGCGCCTGATGGGCGTGCAGGGCCTGCACAGCTCGCTGCGGGTCGTGTTCGCGCGCATGAGCCGGGCGGTGCTGGTGGTGGTCGCGGTGCTGGTGAGCCTGTCGCTGGTGGGCATCGACCTGACGGTGCTGTCGGTGTTCGGCGGCGCCTTCGGCGTCGGCCTCGGCTTCGGCATGCAAAAAATCGCCAGCAACTATGTGTCGGGCATCGTGATCCTGCTCGAGCGCAGCCTGTCGATCGGCGACATGATTTCGGTCGATAAATACGCGGGCAAGGTCAGCCACATCAACGCGCGCTATACGATCATGCAGGGTCTCGACGGCGTGGTCACCGTGTTGCCGAACGAAATGCTGATCTTGGGCGCGGTCCAGAACATGTCGCTGTCGAGCCGCACGGTGAGGCTGTCGAGCGTGCTGACGCTGTCGCACGAGTGCGACCTCGACGTCCTCATGCCGCTGCTCGCGCAGGTGCCGGTCGGGGTGCCGCGGGTGCTGGCCGAGCCGGCGCCGGGGGTGTCGCTCAACAAGTTCGCGCCCGAGGGCTTCGTCATCGAACTGGGCTTTTCGATCGACGATCCGGAGAACGGGCGCAGCGGCGTGATTTCGGATGTGAACAAGAAGATCTACGCCTTGCTCAAGTCACAACAGATCAGCCTGCCGTTCGTCCGCACCAACAACACCGACTTCATCGACGCGCGCATCGCGGCGGTGCTGGCGGGCGCGCCGCCGCCCGCGCAAAGTTGATCGGATGTGCCACGTTCCATGGAAAAGCGTAAAATAACGTTCTTCCATACCGGTTCGTATTTTTTAGATAACGCCGGCGCGCGGACATGCAATCCACCCTGGAGCAGTAATGAATTTGTTTAGCGTCACCCTGCAAGACGTGCTCGGTTTTCTGTCGAGCGGCATCACCGGTTTCTCCAACTGGCAAGTGTTCTTTTACACGCTTGCGGTCACCCATATCACCATCGCCTCCGTCACCATCTACCTGCACCGCCACCAGGCCCACCGCGCGCTCGATCTGCACGCGTTGCCGAGCCATTTTTTCCGCTTCTGGCTGTGGCTCACGACCGCCCAGGTCACCAAGGAATGGGCCGCGATCCACCGCAAGCACCACGCCAAGTGCGAGACCGAGGAGGACCCGCACAGCCCGGTCACGCGCGGCATCCGCAAGGTGCTGCTCGAGGGCGCCGAGTTGTACAAGGCCGAGTCGAAAAACCTTGAGACGCTGGCCAAGTACGGGCACGGCACGCCGACCGACTGGATCGAGCGCAACCTGTACACGCGCTTCAGCTTCGCCGGCGTGATCTCGTTATTGTTCATCAATGTCGCGCTGTTCGGCGTGCTCGGGCTGACGGTGTGGGCGGTCCAGATGATGTGGATCCCGGTCATGGCGGCGGGCATCATCAACGGCATCGGCCACTGGTGGGGCTATCGCAACTACGACTGCGCCGACGCGGCGACCAACATCATCCCGTTCGGCATCCTGATCGGCGGCGAGGAGCTGCACAACAACCACCACACCTTCGCGACCTCGGCCCGGCTGTCGTCGAAATGGTACGAGATCGACATCGGCTGGTGCTACATCCGCGGGCTCGAAATGCTGGGCCTGGCCAAGGTCAAGAAACTGGCGCCGGCGCCGAGGTTTGAGATGGGCAAGGTGGAGGCGGATCTGGAGACCTTGCAGTCGGTGATCGCCAACCGCTACGACGTGATGGCCAAGTACGCCAAGTCGCTCAAGCGCACCTGGCGCGACGAGGTCGAGACGCTCAAGACCAAGGCCGAGCTCGAGAAGCGCTTCCTGAAGTCGAGCCGCAAGCTGCTGCAGCGCGAACCGGGCAAGCTCGAGGCGCCGCAAAAGCAGCAGCTCGTCGAGTTGTTCCAGCATAGCAAGGCTCTCGAGACGATGCACCAGATGCGCGTCGAGCTGGCGGCGATCTGGGAGCGTTCGCACTTCACGCGCGACCAGCTGCTGCAGCAGTTGCAGGATTGGTGCGCGCGCGCCGAGGCGTCGGGGATCAAGTCGCTGCAGGAGTTTTCGATGCGGCTGCGCAGTTACGCTTAGGTCGCTTCAGAGCGAGAACAAAAAGGCTCCCGCGGGGGCTTTTTTGTATTTGACATGACAGAAACCGCAAGCTGAGGGCCCACTCACGTCATCCCGCCCGTCATCCCCGCACCCCCCGTCATCCCCGCCCCCCCCCCGTCATCCCCGCGAAGGCGGGGACCCATACTGAGCTGGCAAACACGCGCAGTCCGATCCTGTTGGCCCGCGACCTACACGTACAAAAATGTGAGGCGACCGGTGACTGCACGCTCAGCATGGGTCCTCGGTTTCGCGGGGATGACGGTGGGGGGGGCGGCGGACGACGCCCTGCCACATATCATCTACACATCACCCGCACATCACTCGCACATCACTCGCACATTACCCGCACATCACCCACACATCATCCGCACATCACCCACACATCATCCACGAATACTGCTGACGTAAAAAAACCGAACGATCACGCGTCCGGTTTCACTATTATCAACCCACCACCTTAGAACTTGTACTTGAGGTTCAGGTAGAACTGGCGTCCGCTGACGTCGAGCTTTTGCTGCTCTTCCTCGCTGTAGCGGTATTGCGCGCGCGCCGTGTTGAGCAGGTTGGTCGCGTCGAACGACAAACGCAGCTGTTTGCTCAGGTTGTAGCCGAGCGAGAACGCCAGCGTCGACACGCCCGCCGCCATCACCGGCGCGGTCGGCATCAACACGCCGTTGATGAGCGAATTGCCCTGGCTGTTTGCCGTAGGCGCCGGCGCCGTGCTCGCCGCCACGTACTTGCCGCGGTAGTTGTAGACCAGCCGCGCGCTCATCTTGTCGTTCTCGAAGTAGCCGCCCAGGTTGGCCGCCCACTCCGACGCGCCCACCATCGGACGCCCGTCCTCGACCTGCGTCTTGGCGCGGCTGACATTGGACTGCATGCCGAAACCGGCGCCGAGCGGCCGTTCGAAGGCCAGCTCGATGCCGCGGATGCGCGCGCCCTGTTGCGACGAGGTGTTGATGAAGAAGGATTTGACCTGGTTGTCGCGCGGGTCGACCAGGTCGACCGTCGCGTTCTGCCGGTTGGCGCCGGTTTTGACGTAGCCGTCGATCTTGGACTGGAAAACGTCGACCGAGATCAGCGAGCGCGGCGCGAAATACCAGGCCAGCGCCGCGTCGACGTTGTCGGCCGTCAAGGGGCGCAGGGTCGGATTGGGACCCGTCACGCTGCAGCCGGAGGCGTTGCAGCCCGGGGTGCCGAAGGCGGCGCCGAGGATGTTGTAGTTTTGGCGTCCGATGGTCCGGCTGGCCCCGAAGCGCGCGATGACGTTCTCGCGCACCTCGTAGCGCAGGTTCATGCTCGGCAGCAGGTTGTTGAAGGTGCGGTCGGTCGGCGTCTTGTAGTAGACCGTGCCGCCCAGCGGGTTGAACACCGTGCCGTTGAGGTAGCTGCTGCCGTCGCTGGCCGTGTTGATCGCGCCCGGATAGGCCGCGCACGGCGTGGCCGCCTGGCCCGGTCCGAACTTCGGACAGGCGCCGCTCGGCACCGGCGTGACGAGCTCGGCGTTGACCTGGGTGCGCACGTAGCGCACCCCGAGATTGCCCGACCAGTTGTCGGCCTCGAAGTTTTGCATCAGGTAGAACGCGCTCTGGCGCTCGCGCATGTCGATCTCGGCGGCGACGCGGCGCTCGAATTCGGGCGTGGTCTCGCGCAGGTTGGCCGCGATGTAGTCCTTGACCGCGCCGGGGGTGTAGGTGAAGCCGGTGTTGTCCCAGTCGCCGCCGCCCAGGCCGCTTCCAAAGTCCGACGGATACGGCACGATCTGTCCGGCCGGCGTGGTCGCGTTGATCGGCACGCCGAAGGCAGGCGCGAAGCGCTTGGTGATGCGCTTGTGGTCGGCGTGGCGCACGCCGAACTCGAGCGACTGGAACGCGCCGGCGTCGACCTTGAGTTCGGCGTCGAGCGACAGGCTGTGCTCGCGGTCGGTGGTGCGGATGCCCGAGGCGCCGCGCCCGACCAGCTTGTAGCCGCTGCCGTCGGGGTTGAGCCCCGGCGTGTTGCCGCCGGCGCCGATGTACTTCGAATCGGGCGCCTCGTGCAGGCCGTTGAGAGCGTACGAGATCCCGGTGCCGTAGCGCGCGAAGGTCAGGCCCTGGTCGAGCGCGGTCGTGCCGACGCCGCGTGTGACGTTGGCCAGGCTCTTGATGGTCAGCGCGCTGTTGACGCGGTACTTGGCGTCGAGGTCGAGGAAGGCGCTGCTGGCGTTGGCGCCGTCGCGGTAGAAGCCCTCCGAGTTGCCCACGTACTGGGGCGTGGTGCCGGCCGGGAACACGATGTCGGCGCTCTTGAGCACCTTGAGCTGGTGCCCGTACATCGTCGTTTCGTTGACGATGACGGGGTTGCGGATCTGCGCGAACACCTGCTGGCCGTTGGACGAGGTGTTGGGCGAGGTCGCCGTCACGCCGCCGGTCGGCTCGGCTTTGCCGAGCAGCATGCTGTACATCGCACCCGAGGTCAGACGGCC
>NZ_PXWF02000323.1 GCF_003011895.2 Massilia glaciei
GCTGTACATCGCACCCGAGGTCAGACGGCCGTGGTTGTTGGCGTCCATCGAGGAGTAGAAGCCGGTGGCGGTGATGTCGAAGTCATTGTTGGGGCGGAACTGCACCGAGAACATGCCGCCCTTGCGGTCGCGCACGCCCTCGACGAACTCCGAGCTCATGCTGCCGGGCAGGCGCACGCCGTTCAGGTCGGCGGCCTTGAGGCCGGTGCCGGCGAGCGAGGCGTCGGTGATGCCCTTCATGGTGGAGGTGTTGATCACGTCCCAGCCGCTGCTGGCGCCGTAGGCGAAGCGCGAGACCGAGTCGCGCCGGCTGAAGCGTTTCTCGGCGAACGCCTGCATGATGATGCCGAAGGTGTTGGCCTCGTTCTTCCAGTTGATGCTCGCGTTCAGGTCGGGCGAGGTCTTGCCGGGCAGCTGGGCGTGCACCACGCCGCCGCTGATGAGCCCGCTCAAGCGCTCCTTCTGCGACAGCGGTTTGCGGGTGGTCACGTTGATGGTGCCGGCCAGGCCGCCGTCGACGATGTTGGCCTGCGCCGTCTTGTACACGGTCGCCTGGTTGAGCACCGACGAGGGCATCAGCGACAGGCTGGTGCTGCGGCTGCTCGAGCCCTGGTCGGCCACGTACCAGTCGCCGCCGCTGACGGTGTGGCCGTTGAACAGGATCAGGGACATGTCGGGATTGGTGCCGCGCATCGAGACCTTCTCGGCCTCGTCGTAGTCGGTGCGCACGGCCACGCCGGGCAGGCGCTGGAGGGAGTCGGCGAGGTTCTTGTCGGGCATCTTGCCCACGTCCTCGGCGGTGATGACCTCGACGTTGGCGGTGGCGTTCTTCTTGACGCTGAGCGACTTGGCGAGCGAAGCGCGGATGCCGGTCACCTGCACCGTCTGGATCGCGTCGGCGGCCGCCGGCGGGGTGCTTTGCGCCATCGTGGGCAGGGTGTGAAAGCCCATCAGCGCCAGCGACACTGCGGTGGCCAGCGGCTTTTGTTTGAACATCATCGTCATCTCCGGGTTTGTTTATTAACTGGCAAGGCACGGCCCTGCGGACGACAGAGTATTTATGATCGCTATCTCATTGGATAATGAGTAATCTGAATGTATGCATAACCTTTGGTGATGCGGCGCTGGGCCATTTTGTATCCTTAGAGCATGAAGACCCGTCACGCCACGTCAATACATCGGTTTTGCCGTCCGTAAATACCTGCCGTGTGTGGTTCAGGGGCAACACCCATATCGTTACACACAACT
>NZ_PXWF02000324.1 GCF_003011895.2 Massilia glaciei
CCATACCGTTTGTCGTCGCGCCTACATGGTGGCCATACCCGCTTGGGCTTCAATCGGCTTTGGTGGGCGCCGCATGCGTGTTTGCACAATCGACATCGCTGCCCCGCAGCATGGGCACGCGATGGGTGATCGCTTCCTGAGTGCGTCGGTGACGCGCGGAGGCAGGCATTTCAGCAAGACGTGCAACAAAGTGATCAAGCGTTTGCAGTTGGAATGAAGAATGCCGAAATTGCGTGCGCGCCTGAAGCCCTTGGGCAGTACATGCTGCAGCACAAGCCAGAGGAACTGCGCACCTGGCACGGTGCGTAATTCCATCTTTTTGGTCTTCGCATTCTGATAGCGGAAGCTCACCTGGCCACCGCTCACGGCGACGATATTTTTCTCCGCTATGACTCCACGGTAGAGGTAGCGCCCCAGGTAGACGAGCGCCTTGTCACCGCTGCCCACGCTTTTGCAATCGACGACCCAGCAGACCGGATGGCGCACTGGAAGTGCCAGCCCTGCTTGCGCGATGCCGGCGAGGATCTTCGCCCGGAAGACCTTGGACAGGGCCTTGTGGCTGAACAGATAGTCGCCCTTGGACCCGGGCGCGCGCTTGGTGTTCCAGCGCTTGCGCACGGTGTCAACGGCACCCGCCGGCATGACCAGGTGGACGTGCGGGTGGTAGTCGAGCCGTCGGGTGTGCGTATGCAACACCGCGATGGCGCCGGGCGTGCCGCGCAACTGCTTGTCGTTCTCGCTGAAGGTGCGCACCGTGTCCCACGCCGCACGCATGAGCAAGTCGTAGAGCACGCTCTGATGGGCCTGCCAGATGGGCCGGAATTCGGCCGGCAGCGTAAATGTCAGCAGGAAGTACTCGGCCGGCAGTTGCCTGGCGCGCTGGCGGGCGAGCCATTGCTCGCTCTCATGGTGCTGGCAGTGCGGGCAATGGCGGTTGCCGCAGGAGTGCGGCACATAGACTTGGTGCTCGCTGTCGTCGCAGCGCACCTGCATCTTCAAACTGGCCTGATTGCGGCAGCGCTTCATCGCCGCCAGAGCGCGCCGCTGATCGGCATTGAGCTTGCCGCCATACTGGGCCAGCAAGTCGCTCTCGAAGTCGTTGATGACGGAGGCGAGGCGTATCATTTGACCTCCCCCCAGGTCACCGTGAAACTGCTCATCAAGCCGTTGATGCGGTCAATGGCGTTATGTTTGGTCAGCTCCGTCAGATGGGTATAGCGGACGGTGGTGAGAATGGATTGGTGGCCGAGGTATTTCTGTACTTCAAGCAGGTCGACGCCTGCCTCGATCAAGTGAGTTGCAAAGGCGTGACGCAGGCAATGGGGTGTGATCTTTTTTTAGCCCGCAACTGGCGACGACCTGATGCAGCGTGGCCGCCACACCGCCACGGTCGAGCGGCACCGTGGCGCACGCTCCACCTTTGGCGCCGCCCACCCGGCTTGGAAACAACAGCACGGGATTGCGATGGACTTTCCAGTAATCGCGCAACAGCCTGTGCGTGGCCTGCGGCAATGGCACGAAACGGTCCTTGTTACCCTTGGAATTGCGGATGTGCACGCGCCCGCGCGCGCCATCAATGTCGCCCACTTCCAAGCGCAGTCCTTTGCCCAGGCGCAGACCCAGGCTATAGAGTGTGAAGAAGAGCACGCAGTGGCTGCGCACCCGGGTCGCGCTGATCACGCGTTGCATCTCCTCGACCGTCACAATGTCGGGCAGGCGTTGACTTCTCGGCGGCTTCACCAGTCCAGGTGCGGGCCAGGGCTTGGACAGGACATGCTCGTAGTAGAAACGTAGTCCATATAGGTCCAGCTTGACCGCGCTCCAAGAATGGGAGGCGAGGCGCTCGCTGAAATAGTCCGCGAGCTGCTGCGCCGATAGCGCGTCGATCTGCCCATTGAAGCGTTCGCCGGCCTGCCGGATGGCGCGCGAGTAGGCGTCGATGGTCTTCGGTTGCAGCCCTTTGAGCTTCAGGTGCTGAAGGTGGCGTTCGTAATTGCGTTTGAAATTTGCGGCGGTATGTGCTTCCATAGCGATGTGACCTCGTTTCGTATGATTCAAACCCTCGGGAAAGGGGCGAGGTCACATTCTGAATCACTAGCCGGATCGGTCAGCCCGGAGAGCATTCCTGCCGCGTAGCGGGCTTCGTCCAACTGCTTTTTTACCGCCTCGACCAAGCCGGTCCTCAACTCCTTTGCCGGATGTATGGGGAGGGTGCTCTGCCTTCCGTTGAGATAGACCTTTAAATGATTGGTGCCATCTTTAAAGGTCGCACCTTGGAGCTTGAGCCAACGTACAAATTCGCTTTGTTTCATTGCGATATCCTTTTCGGATGTATGCACAGCTCCCAAGCGCCTACGCCAGATTAAACAATAATGTTTAATCCGTCTGGTGTGTTTAAACGTTTTTGATTAAATTTTGGCGTTCAAGATGGAACGTCGGGCGCGAGCGAGGCTGGCGCGCGGTTTGCCGCGCCCGCTTCGGGGCGGGCGGCAGCGTCTGGCGATGCGTGCCTGGCGACCCGCGTGCGCCGGATCAGCGCACGCGCCGGACCTTGGGCGAGGTGTTGGTGCCCTCGATCACCATGAACGTGGTGCCGATGAAATTGCGCTCGATTTTGACCTTGAGGTCGGTCCCTTCCACCTGGTCGTCGCGGGTGCCGTCGGAGATGCGCCACACCTGGCCGTTGGCCAGCGTGATGTGGCGGTTGGGATTGAGGCCCTTGAGTGTGCCGGGGATCGTGCTCGTGACCGACTTCGGTTCGGCGTCACTGGTCTTCAGGTGCGATTGGCCCATCTCTTTCGGCAACTGCGACTGCCCCATCTCTTTCGGCGCCGCCGCCGCCGCCGCCGCCGCCGCCGCCGCCGCCGGCCTCGCGCCGACCACCATCGCGTCGTAGCAGGCGAGGCGCTGGACGCCGTCGCCGATCGTGCGGCAGCGCTTCAGGGAGGCGTCGTCGGCAATTGCCGAACTGGAAGCGAGGAGCAGAAGCAGGGCAATTTTCATGGTGTCGATCGAGAAGTGTTGGGGAATGGCGTTTTGGTGCCGTCCAGTATTCCATGCATGCTTCCGATGGTCAAGGTTGCGCCATTGCCAGCCGCCTTTGGAGTACCTAGTCCACGACTGAAATCGCACCATGCCGTCAATCCCGCATGAATAGGATGTTTATCCAAAAACTATTGCGGCGATGCCCGCTTGGCAAAGTACCGCCAATCTATTGCTGTTATCATCATTGCAGTTGTCATGCTCTCCAATCAAATCGCCGCACATGGGCAAGAAAATGCACCCGCCATCCCACTTGGCAGTCCCCCTAACTTTGCTCGCATTCCTTATCGGAAGTGTGCATGTTCCCGATGCCGTTGCTGCGGTTCTGGAACCTCAATTCGGCTGCGGGAAAGCACAGTCGCCGGGATTGAAAAAAGTGCCGCTTGCATCAATGGCCATCAAAACGCCACTTTATGTCGTGCAAGAATCAGGGCAGCTTTTCAAGGTCGATCTGAGCAGACAAGTTTGGACGTCCATTCCAGACCATGAATTTGATAGTATGCCAAGTGTGAGGCCCTCCGCTAACAGACGCTGGATTAGTTACAGCGGTTCACGGAAAGACTATGCAAGCACCCAATATTGGATCTACGACCGCCAAACAAACACGGATCGTCTGGTCCTTGAACATCCTGCCTGGGGCGGAGGTATCCCCGTATTTTCGCCTGATAGCAAGTTCCTTGTGATCACCGCGAGCTATGACAAGCGGTGGGGCCGCCAATCCGGCGAAGGCACATTTGTACTGGACACAGCAACGTGGCGTTCCCTGCCTCTCAAATTGCCAACATCGATCGCCACGAAGCATGCTTGGGCGTCGCCACATTGGTCAAAGGATGGCACGGAGTTGCTGATCATGATTCGCAGCATGGACGGGTCGGACAAGTGGGAGTATTTCTCCTATCGCCCGTCCACGAAGGTAGTTGAAAAAATGGCTGGCCGTTATGAGTCAAAGATTCATGGGCAGGTCTTCACACGCCGAGGGCGGGATATTCCCGTATCTGAGGAGGTCAGGGCCCGCTCGGACGTGGGGCTTGAATCTGAACATTCACCCGGCGGAAAGTGGCGTGCATTTTTAGGAAAAGAAAGCCAAAAAAAGACGTACCCAATGAAGGTCGTGGGCCCGAATGGCGTTGTCAGAGAAATCGCATACGGGCACTACGAAAATTGCGAAGGCAATACGCTGTACATAACGGGATGGATTGATGAGCAGCATCTCGTGTTCCGGGATCACTCTTTCAACTACCGTGTATTTGAAACAAGTACTGGTAATACTGCCGACTTATTCAACGGCGAGGAATCGATGCGGATTTTTGACTGGTGAAGCGTTTTCGTGCATTCGAATTGCACTGTAGGTGTCAGCAAGGGAGGACCACTCCCGGATGCGCGACCCCGAAGCAGACGATTCGGCAGGGTCGACCGCAGCGCTGGCGTCTTGCGTTTGTCGAGGTGGCGGTAGTCCATCATGCGCCAGAACTTGCCGCTCGGATTGACGAGCATGTACATGGCGGACAAGCGGGGACGATCTATGCCCTCGGCGTAGAGGAACTTGGGACTTCAGTCGACGAGGCTGGAGTAAATACTGGTCCCCCCGACTGGAATCGAACCAGTATCCCACGCTTAGGAGGCATGTGCACTATCCATTGTGCTACGGGGAGGACGCTCGCCCAACCGGGAGCCGGCCGGGCATGTCGATTCGGCGCCCGACGCCCGCGAGGCGGGCCGGTGGCGTGAACCGACCGCAATTATAGCCGCCTTCGGGCCTATTTTGCGACCGATGGCCCGTCTATCGGTACAATGCACGCTTCTTTCATTTAATCGGCCACGTTTTTCCCCCGAAAATCGCTGCGGCCGGGCACTCTCCTACCTACTATGGCTGTCATTTCCCTCTCGTCGGCGCAACTCGCGTTCGGCCACGTCGCCCTGCTTGACCATGCAGAATTCTCCCTCGAGTCGACCGAACGCGTCGGCCTGATCGGCCGCAACGGCACCGGCAAGTCGTCCCTGCTCAAGACCATCTCGGGCAAGTTCAAGCTCGACGACGGCCTGCTCGTCATGCAGCAGGGCATCAAGATCGCGTATGTCGAGCAAGAGCCGACCTTCGACCCCGGCATGTCGGTGTTCGACGCCGTCGCCGCCGGCATGGGCGACCAGCTCTCGATGCTGCGCGAGTACGAGGAGCTCACCGGCCAGTTCGGCCAGGGCGACGACGAGGCGCTGATGGACCGCATGCACGACCTGCAGGTCAAACTCGACGCTACCGACGGCTGGAGCATGGCCAACAAGGTCGACACCACGCTCGACCGCCTGAACCTGTCCAAGGACGCGCTCATGGGAACCTTGTCGGGCGGCATGCAAAAGCGCGTGGCGCTGGCCGTCGCGCTGGTGTCCTCGCCCGACGTGCTGCTGCTCGACGAGCCGACCAACCACCTCGACTTCACCTCCATCCTGTGGCTCGAGGGCCTGTTGCGCGACTTCAAGGGCTCGGTCCTGTTCATCACCCACGACCGCTCCTTCCTCGACAACGTGGCGACCCGCATCATCGAACTCGACCGCGGCAAGCTGCTGTCGTACCCGGGCAACTTCACCGCCTACCAGGTGCGCAAGAGCGAGCAGCTCGAGATCGAGGAGGTGGAGGCGGCCAAGTTCGACAAATTCCTCGCGCAGGAGGAGGTCTGGATCCGCAAGGGCGTCAAGGCGCGCCGCGTGCGCGACGAGGGCCGCGTGCGCCGCCTCGAGGCGCTGCGCCTGCAACGCGCGGCGCGCCGCGACCAGCAGGGCCAGGTCAAGCTCGAGGTGTCCTCGGGCGAGCGTTCGGGCAAGATCGTCGCCGAACTCGAGAACGTCCACAAGAGCTATGGCGAGAAGGTCATCGTCCGGGACTTCAGCGCCACCATCCTGCGCGGCGACAAGGTCGGCCTGATCGGCGCCAACGGCGCCGGCAAGACCACGCTGCTCAAGATGATCCTCGGCCAGGAGGAGGCCGACGGCGGCAAGCTGCGCCTCGGCACCAAGCTGCAGGTGGCGTACTTCGACCAGATGCGCGCCCAGCTCAACGAGGAGGCGAGCCTGATGGAAACCATCGCCCCGGGCAGCGACTGGGTCGAGATCAACGGCCAGCGCAAGCACGTGATGACCTACCTCAACGACTTCCTGTTCGCGCCGGAACGCGCCCGCTCGCCCGTCAAGTCGCTCTCCGGCGGCGAGCGCAACCGCCTGCTGTTGGCGCGCCTGTTCGCCAAGCCGGCCAACTGCCTGGTGCTCGACGAGCCGACCAACGACCTCGACATCGACACCCTCGAGCTGCTCGAGGAGTTGCTTGAAGACTATACCGGCACCGTGTTCCTGGTCAGCCACGACCGCACCTTCCTCGACAACGTGGTGACCCAGGTCATCGTCTCCGAGGGCGAGGGCTTCTGGCGCGAATACGTGGGCGGCTACACCGACTGGGAGCGCACCAAGTCGCTGGCGCCGGCCGCCGCGCGCGCCGCCGCCAAGGCCGCGCCGGCCGCCGCCGTGAGCACGATGGCGGTGCCGGCCTCCAAGAAGGTCAAGCTGAGCTACAAGGAGCAACGCGAGCTCGACGAGCTGCCGGCCCTGATCGCCAGCCTCGAGGACGAGCAGTCCGCGATCACCCAGCAGCTCAATTCGCCCGATTTCTACAAGACCAACCCGGCTGACGCAAAGCGCATCAACGCCCGGTTTGCGCAAATCGAGGATGAGCTGCTCGAGGCTCTGGAAAAATGGGAGCAGATCGACGCGCGCTCAAAAGGGTAGTTAATTTCGGCTCATCCTGCCGGCCGCGGCGCTCCCCCACAGGAGTTCCATGGCCGAACAAGACGAGCAAAGCACCAGCGCCGGGAGCTCCCCGGCGGCGGCCCCGCCCGCCGCCGACGGCCCCCTGATCAACCGCGCCGTATGGGCGCGCATCCTGCCTTTCCTCACCTACATCCTGTTCATCGTCGTCCACGACGCGCTGCTGCGCCTCGGCTGGGCCGCGGCCGAACTGCGCTGGCTGTACGCGCTCAAGATCGGCGCCGTTATGGTTTTTCTCGGCGTGTTTTGGCGGCAGTACACCGAACTTCACCGTTTCACGCTTTCCCCGGCCGCGGCCGCGCTCGCCTGCGCGGCGGGCCTGCTGGTGCTGGTGTTGTGGATCAACCTCGAGGCGCCGTGGATGGTGCTCGGCGGCGCCGCCGGCTTCGACCCCAACACGGACGGCCGGATCGACTGGCTGCTGGTGGCGGTGCGCCTGGCCGGCGCCGCGCTGGTGGTGCCCGTCATGGAAGAACTGTTCTGGCGCTCGTTCCTGCTGCGCTGGGTGGCGGCGTCCGACTTCGAACGGGTCGATCCGGCCCGGGTCGGCCTCAGGGCGGCCGCGGCCACGGTCGTCCTGTTCGGCTTCGAACACAACCTGTGGCTCGCCGGCATGCTCGCCGGCGCCGCCTTCACGGCGCTGTATTGCCGCCATCGCACGCTATGGTCGCCCATCCTCGCCCACGCTGTCGCCAACGCCGCGCTTGGCGTGTGGGTGGTCGCGACCGGCAGCTGGCGCTTCTGGTGAACCCCCTTGGTGCCCCCCCTTGGTGACCCCCCTTCTATAAGCGAGCTACCATGTTGAATTCAAATAGCAGGCGAAGCACATGCCATCGCAACGCCCCGCGCCGCCTGGCGCTGCTGGGCGCCTCCCTGTTGTGCGGCGCCGCCTGGGCCGGCCCCAACGACGCCGTCCATCCCTTCGTCGGCCTGTCCTACCATTACGACGACAACCTGCTGCGCATCGCCGACGACGCCCCCGCCTTCGACGGAGCGCCCGGCGACACGGCGCGGCGCGCGGTCGCGGGGGTGTTGTTCGAGCAGACCTACAGCCGCCAGAAGGTGTACCTGCTCGGCAAGCTTAGCAAGGTCAGCTTCAACCGCTTCGAGCGGCTCGACCACGACGACAAGGACTTCCAGGCCAGGCTCGACTGGCAGATCGGCAAGCAGTTCGAGGGCAAGGCCAGCGCCACCTACGCCCAGGGGCTGGCCCCGTATGCCGACTTCCGCACCACCGAGCGCAACCTGCGCGAGATCGAGCGCCAGGCGCTCGAGGGAGCGTGGCGCTTCCACCCGAGCTGGCGGGTGCGCGCCGGCGCCAGCGGCGAGCAATACACCTACGAGCTCGAGCGCCTGCGGGTCAACAACCGCGAGAGCGACACCATCGAGCTCGGCGGCGACTACCTGGCCGCCGGCGGCAGCACCGTCGGCTTGCAACTGCGCCGCATCGACGCGCGCTACCCGAACGGGCGCGCGGTCGGCCAGATCGTGTTCGACGACAGCTTCGAGCAGACCGAGATCAAGGCCAAGGTGGTCTGGCGCTACAGCGAAAAAACCCAGCTGACCTTCCTGGGCGGGTGGGTCGAGCGCAGGCACGCCCGCTTCGGCGAGCGCGACACCAGCGGCACCAACGCCCGGGCCGACCTCAACTGGGCGCCGCGCGAGGCGCTGCGCCTGACCGGCTCGGCCTGGCGCGAATTCGCCGCCGTCGAAAGCGTGCTCGCCAACGCCAGCCTGAGCAAGGGCGTCAGCGTCGACGCCGTCTGGGACTACAGCGCCAAGCTCAAGATCGACGCCGGGTTGCGCCGCGAAAAGCGCGATTTCCGCGGCCTCGTGGTCGGGCTCGAGGGCGCCGCCCTGAACGACACGAGCCGCTACGCCAGCGTGGGCGCGGCCTGGACCCCGACCGTGGGCTCGAACGTGCGGCTGGCGACGTTCCACGACGCGCGCAGCGGCTCGCCCGTGTTCGGCAACGGCGACTACAGCGCCAAGGGGGTATCGCTCAGCGCCAGCATCCAATTCTGAGCCCCGCGGTGCCGACCCCGCCGCCCGCCGAGCCCGCCGCGTTGCCGACCCCGCCGCGTGCCCGACCCATCGCGTCCCGACCCCAAAAAGCGCCGCCCCCATGACCGTCATCGACAATCCGCTCATCTCGCTGTTCCAGCGGATCCTCGATCCGCTGATCATCATGGGCAGCCTGTACCTGTGGGCCCTGCTGTTCGACGAGCCGTTCACGGGTTACCTGCTGGTGTTGATGATCCTCGCGTTCTTCATCTCCTCGGCCGTGTACCAGCAGATCGACCCGTACCGCGCCTGGCGCAGCGGGCGCATGCTCGCCTACGCGCGCGACACCGTGGCCGGCTGGCTGCTCACGGTCGGCGTGCTGCTGTTCCTCGGCTACGCGAGCGGCCTGTCCTATTACTACGACGAGCCGGCCGTGTTCGCCTGGTTCCTGGCCACGCCGTGGCTTTTGCTGCTGAGCCACACGACGGTGCGGCGCGTCACCTTCCGCCCCGGCAAGCACAGCGAGCTGCGTTCGGCCGTGGTGGTCGGCGCCAACGACGTCGGCCTCAAGTTCGCCACCGTGTGCGGGCAGCAGCCCAACCTGTTCGTGCAGGTGCGCGGCTTCTTCGACGACCGCACCGAGGAGCGCCAGCCACTCGCGCTGCGCCAGCCGATGCTCGGCCCGATGTCCTCGATCGCCGCCTATGTGCGCGAGCACAACATCAAGATGATCTTCATCAGCCAGCCGATCTCGGCCCAGCCGCGCATCCGCAGGCTGCTCGACGAGTTGCAGGACACCACGGCCTCGGTCTATTTTCTGCCCGACATCTACATCTTCGACCTGATGCAGGCGCGCTTCGACAACGTCGGCGGCATGCCCGTGATCGCCATCTGCGAGACCCCGTTCATGGGCCTGAACGGGACCATCAAGCGCGCCAGCGACATCGTGCTCAGCCTGGGCATCCAGCTGGCGCTGTCGCCGCTGATGCTGCTGATCGCGCTCGCCGTCAAGCTTTCCTCGCCCGGCCCCGTGATCTTCCGCCAGCGCCGCTACGGCCTGTACGGCGAAGAGATCATCGTCTACAAATTCCGTTCCATGACCGTCACCGACGACGGCGGAACCATCGTGCAGGCGCGCCCCGGCGACGCGCGCGTGACGCCGGTGGGCGCCTTTTTGCGCCGCAGCTCGCTCGACGAGTTGCCGCAGTTGCTCAACGTGCTGCAGGGGCGCATGAGCCTGGTCGGTCCGCGCCCGCACGCGGTGGCCCACAACGAGCTTTACCGCAAGCTGATCAAGGGCTACATGCTGCGCCACAAGGTCAAGCCCGGCATCACCGGCTGGGCCCAGGTCAACGGCCTGCGCGGCGAGACCGACACGCTCGAAAAAATGGAGGCGCGCATCCGCTACGACCTCGACTACCTGCGCAGCTGGTCGCTCTGGCTTGACGTCTGGATCATTTTAAAAACCATCAAAGTGGTCCTCAAGCGCCAAAACGCGTACTGAGCAGTCGCGTGTTTCCGCGCCGCCGCGACCCATCAATCGCACGCAGTTTATCCGCCGTCAAACTGGGCGGCGGGGTGGCGCGGTACAAGGAGAAACATGGACGCCGCAAAAACGGCGCCGCGCCGCATCGAGCAATCTTTGAGAGAACATGTAGCGAATTCCGAGCCCCGGTGGCGCGCGCGCCGCGTCCCTTTTCCGACCCAGCCAAACCACGAGGATGCCATCTTGAATACCTTCGATTCCAAGCCGGCGCCGCGGCCGGCGGCCATGCCCGCACGGCGCGCCGGCCTGTTGCTGCTCGCCTGCGCGCTCGCGCTCGGCGGCTGCGGCGAACGCGAGCGCAAGGCCGGCCAGGCGCTCGCCAGCGTCAACGGCACCGAGATCACGGTGCTCCAGCTCAACGAGGAGCTCGCGCTCGCCGGGGTGCCGGCCACGCGCCAGGACGCCGCCAGCAAGCAGTTGCTCGAGGCGCTCATCGACCGCCAGTTGCTCGAGCACGAGGCCGCGCGCGAAAAACTCGACCGCGACCCCAAGGTGGTGCAGGCGATCGAACGGGCCAAGGCGCTGATCGTGGCCCAGGCCTGGCTGCAAAAGCGCATCGGCCAGGTGGCGCGCCCGACCAAGGCCGAGGTGCAGGAGTACTACTTCAAGCATCCGCAATTTTTCTCCAACCGCACCCAGTTCGACATGAAGCAACTGGTGCTCGCCACGGCCGACCTCGACGCCCCGCTCAAGCGCGCGGCCGACGCCGCCACTTCGCTCGACGAGGTCGCCACATGGATGGAGGCGCACAAGGTGCGCTTCGCGCGCGGGCAGATTTCGCGCACGAGCTCCGACCTGCCGCCCGAACTGACGGCCAAGCTCGCGGGCATGCCCCAGGGGCAGTTGTTCATCATCAAGGAGGGCGAGCGCAGCATGCTGGTCACCGTGGTCGAGACGCGCGAGGCGCCCGTTTCGCTCGAGGTCGCCTCGGGGCAGATCGAGCAATTCCTGCTCAATAAAAGGAACAAGGAGGCGGCCGACGCCGAGATCAAACGCCTGCGCGCGGTCGCCAAGATCGAGTACCTGGGCGCGCCGGCGCCAGAAATCGCGGCCGGAGCGAACGAACGCGGCGTGGCCGGACTCAAATAGGCAGAGCACCTCCGAGCCTCGACCAACATGGGATGGGAACAATCATGAAACGCTTGCTTCTGCTACGGGACATCTTGCTGCCCCACTTTTTGCTGCCCCACTTTTTGCTGACACACTTTTTGCGGCCACACTTCTTGCTGCGGCTGTTCATGCAACGACTCTCCATGCGCGCGCTCGTGCGCGCCGCGGCGGCGGGCCTGCCGGCCCTCGCGCTCGCGCTCGCGCTGGCCCCGGCCCCGGCGGCCGCGGCCGAGGTGCTGCTCGGGCCGGGCGACGTGCTCAAACTGTCGGTCTACGGCAACCCCGACCTCGCGCTCGAGACGCGCGTGAGCGAGGCCGGCACCATCACCTTCCCCCTGCTGGGGCAGGTCAGCATCGGCGGCATGCCCGTGGTGGCGGCCGAAAAACGCATCGCCTTGCTGCTGCAAAAGGGCGGCTACGTGCGCCGCCCCCAAGTCAACATCATCGTCAGCCAGCTGCAAAGCCAGCAGGTCGGCGTGCTCGGCCAGGTCAACCGGCCCGGGCGCTACCCGATCGAGAGCCGGCGCAGCCTGATGGACCTGCTGGCCATGGCCGGCGGCATCGGTCCCGAGGGGGGCGACTCGGTCAGCGTGCTGCGCACGCGCGACGGCACCACCACGCGCGAGAACATCGACGTCGTCCAGATGATGCGCAGCGGCGAACTGGCGCGCGACCTCGAGGTCGCCGGCGGCGACGTCATCTATGTCGAACGCGCGCCGCGCTTCTACATCTACGGCGAGGTGCAGCGCCCGGGCGCGTTCCGCCTCGAGCGCGGCATGACGGTGCTGCAGGCGCTGTCGGTCGGCGGCGGCCTGACCCCGCGCGGCACCGAGCGCGGCATCCGCATCAAGCGCCAGGGCGCCGACGGCAGGCAGCACATCATCAAGGCCGGCCACAACCAGCTGCTGCAGACCGACGACATCATCTACGTGCGCGAAAGCCTGTTCTAGACGCGCGCTATTTCTAAATCCGCCGAGAGAGTGCCATGAACCTGAGCCAGTTCCTGCTGATCCTGCGCGCGCGCAAGCGCATCATCCTTTCGGCGCTGTTCGCCACGGCCGGGCTGACCTTGCTGATCTGCCTGGTCGTGCCCAAGTCATACAAGGCCGAAAGCGCGCTTGTGCTCAACTACAAGGGCGTCGACCCGCTGACCGGCCTGACCATGCCGGGGCAGCTGCTGCCCGGCTACATGGCGACCCAGATCGACATCCTGAGCAGCAAGAACGTGGCGCTGCGCGTGGTCGACCAGCTGCGCCTGGCCGAGAGCGCGGCCGTGGTGGCGCAGTTCCACGAGGCGACCGACGGCAAGGGCACGGTGCGCGACTGGCTGGCCGACCTGCTGCTCAAAAAACTCGACATCATGCCCTCGCGCGAGAGCAGCGTGCTCACCGTCAGCTTCAAGGGCGCCGACCCGCAGTTCGCCGCGGCCGTGGCCAACGCCTTCGCCGACGAGTACATGAAGATCAACATCCAGCTCAAGGTCGAGCCCATGAAAAAAGCGGCGGCCTACTTCAACGACCAGCTCAAGCTGCTGCGCGACAATGTCGAGGCGGCGCAGAGCCGGCTGTCCAAATACCAGCAGGACAACGGCATCGTCAGCGTCGACAACCGGCTCGACGTCGAATCGAACCGCCTCAACGACCTGTCGGGCCAGCTCGTGATGGCGCAGGGGCAGGCGATGGAGGCGGCCTCGCGCCAGAGCATGGCGGCCGGCGCGCGCGCGGGCGACTCGCCCGACGTCGCGGCCAGCCCCCTGATCCAGAACCTCAAGATCAACCTCGCGGGCGCCGAGACCAAGTTCGCCGAGGTGTCGCAGCGGCTCGACCGCAACCATCCGACCTACCAGGGCGCCAAGGCCGAGGTCGACAAGCTGCGCGCCGAGCTGGCGCGGCACACGGCGTCGGCCTCCAACAGCGTGGGCAACAACGCGCGCATCCTGCTGCAGCGCGAGGCGGCCATCCGCGCGGCCATGCTGGCGCAAAGAGACAAGGTGCTCGCGATGAACCGCACGCGCGACGAGATGAACGTGCTCGTCCAGGACGTCGAGAGCGCCCAGCGCGCCTTCGACGTGACCTCGCAGCGCTTCTCGCAAACCAAGATCGAGGGCCAGTCCGACCAGGGCGACATCGCCGTGCTCAATCCGGCGGTCGCGCCGGTCGAGCCGTCCAACCCCAAGACCTTGCTCTACACGCTGTTGTCGGTGCTGCTCGGCGGCGTGCTCGGGCTCGGCGCGGGGCTGGTCGCCGAAATGCTTGACCGCAGGGTCCGCTCGGCCGACGACCTGCGCGAGGTGCTCGACATCCCCGTGTTCGGCTCGATCGACTGGCGCGCGCCGCCGGGCCCGCGCGGCGGCCTGCTCGGCGCCGTCATGCCCAAGCGCCTGCGCCTGAACTGAAGGCGCGGTTGCCGGCGTTGACGGGAGCAACAAACGGACGCAACAAGGGGCGCGGCAAGGGGCGCAACGAGTGCGCGCAACAAGCGGGTGAAACAAACCGGGGCGCAGCAAAAGGGTTAAACAAACCGGGGCGCAGCAAAAGTGTGAAACAAACCGGGGCGCAGCAAAAGGGTGAAACAAACCGGAGCGCAGCAAAAGGGTGAAACAAACCGGAGCGCAGCAAAAGGGTGAGACAAACCGGAGCGCAGCAAAAGGGTGAAACAAACCGGAGCGCAGCAAAAGGGTGAGACAAACCAGTGCGCAACAAACGGGTGAAATAAATTTATCGGGCGCGGCGCAAGCCGGCGCCTGCAAAGCACAGGAGCATACCGCCATGAACCATCCAGCCCATCCGCTCACGCCGCCCTTGTCCGCCCACGGCGCCGACCAGGGACCTGACCAGGGGGGCGACTCGCGCATCGGCGCGCTGCTGCTCGCCTCGGGCAAGCTCACCGCCGCCGACGCCGAGCGTGTGCTGCGCCTGCAGCAAGAGGCCGGCCTGCGCTTCGGCGAGGCGGCCGTGCGCCTGGGCCTGATCAACGAGGCCGACATCGAGCACGTGCTCGCGCGCCAGTTCGCCTATCCCTACCTGCTGCGCGGCCAGCACGATTACTCCCCCCTGCTGGTAGCCGCCTACGAGCCGTTCAGCGCGCAGGTCGAGCAGATGCGCGCCGTGCGCAGCCACCTGATGCTGCGCTGGTTCGGGCGCGGGCACAAGTCGCTCGTGGTGCTCGGCGTGGGCAGCGGCGACGGCGCCAGCCTGTTCGCGGCCAACCTCGCGGTCGTGTTCTCCCAGCTCGGCGAAGCGACCCTGCTGGTCGACGCCAACCTGCGCAAGCCGCGCCAGCACGCCGTGTTCGACCTGGCGCCGGGGCAGGGCTTGTCGGACCTGCTGGCCGGGCGCGCCGGCCTCGACCTGCTGGTGGCGCGCATCCCCTCGCTCGACGCGCTGTCCGTGCTGCGCGCGGGCACGCTGCCGCCGAACCCGCAGGAGCTGCTCAGCCGCCTGCGGCTGGGAGCGCTCGCCGCCCAGCTCGAGGAGCGCTACGCGATAGTGCTCTACGACACGGCCGCGCACGCGCATGGTTCCGACGCGCTGGCCGTGGCCGCGCGCGCCGGCGGCGCGCTGCTCGTCACGCGCAAGGACAAGACGCGCCTTGCCGACGTCTGCGGCCTGGCCGAGCGCATCGTCGGCTGCGGCGCGCACGTGGTCGGATCGGTCGTGGTGGACTTCTGATGGACCGCACGTTCGACGCGGCCGCCCGCGCACCAGTGGACCGGCCCGGCCGTCCCGGGCGCGAATGGTGGCCCCTGTTCGCCGGCCTGGCGCTGCTGTACCTGCCGACCCTGTACGACCTGCTGACCGGGTTGTGGCTGACCGAGGAGCAGGGCCACGGCCCGATCATCCTCGCGATGGCGCTCTGGCTCATGGCGCGCCATTGGCCTGGCCGCGCCCAGGCCGCAGGCGGAGGGGCGCCCGGAGCGGGTCGGGGCGCCAGGCCCGTCGACGCCGCCGCGGACACCGCCGCGGACACCGGCGCCGCCGCGGACCCGGCCCGGCCCGCCGGCGCGGACAAGCCCGCGCGCGCCGGCTGGGCCGTGCTCGCGGCCGGCCTGCTGCTCTACATCGTGGGCCGCTCGCAACACATCGCCGGGTTCGAGATCGCCTCGTTCCCGCTCGTCACGGCGGCGCTGGTGCTGCTCAAGTTCGGCGCGCGCGCGCTGCGCGCGCTGTGGTTTCCGTTCTTTTTCATGCTGTTCATGATTCCGCTTCCGGGCCAGCTGGTCAGCATGCTGACCCTGCCCATGAAGACGGCGGTGTCGTACATCACCGAACAGCTCCTGTTTCTGGCCGGCTACCCGATCGCGCGCAACGGCGTGATTTTGCAGATCGGCCAGTACCAGCTGCTCGTCGCCGACGCCTGCGCCGGCCTGCAGACCCTGCTCACGCTCGAGGCGCTCGGGCTGTTCTACCTCAACGTGGTGCGCCACACTTCGTCGTTCCGCAACATCGCGCTGGCGCTGCTGATCGTCCCGATCTCGTTCACCGCCAACGTGATCCGGGTCATCGTGCTCACGCTCGTGACCTACCATTTCGGCGACGCGGCGGGGCAGGGCTTCCTGCATGGCTTCGCCGGCATGGTGCTGTTCGTGTCGGCGCTGGTGCTGATCCTGGCGCTCGATTCGCTGCTCCAGTTCGGCATCTCGCGGCGCCGCGCCAAGGGGGCGCCGTGAGAGCGGGCGCGGGCGCCGGCGCGCGCATGCTCGTAAGCCTGCTCATGGCCGCGCTCATGGCCGGCGCGGCCGTCGTCACCTGGGCCATCACGCCGACGGCCAAGCTGGCCGCGACGCGCCCGGCGGTCGACCTGCCGGCCATGGTGCCGTCCGTGATCGGCGAATGGCGCGAGGACAAGGGCATGGTCGCGGCGGTCGTCAACCCGGAGACCGAGGCCGCGCTGAGCAAGCTTTACGCGCAGACCATCAGCCGCAGCTATGTGCACCGCGACGGGCGCCGCGTGATGCTCTCGATCGCCTACGGGCGCGACCAGGGCGGCGAGGCCACCCAGGTGCACCGGCCCGAGTTCTG
This sequence comes from Massilia glaciei, assembly GCF_003011895.2. GTDB lineage: Bacteria > Pseudomonadota > Gammaproteobacteria > Burkholderiales > Burkholderiaceae_D > Telluria_A > Telluria_A glaciei. The sequence goes on from NZ_PXWF02000324.1 coordinate 16,534, forward strand.
CTACGCGGCCCAGGGCTTCAGCCTCGACGAGCAGGCCGACGGCGCGCTGGCCACGCCGCACGGCGCCATCCCGGTGCGGCGCATGGTCGCGGTGCAGGGCGCGCGGGTCGAGCCGATCACCTACTGGATCACCGTGGGCGACCGCGCCACCTTGCCGGGACTGGGGCGCAAGCTGGCGCAGTTGTCGTACGGCCTCAACGGCGCGGTGCCCGACGGCCTGCTGTTCCGCGTCTCCTCTATCGGACGCGACAAGGCGCAGGCCTACCGCGACCAGGACGCGTTCGCCAACGCGCTGCTGGCGGCGGCGTCGCCGGCCCAGCGGGTCCGGCTGGCCGGGCTGGCGCCGGTCCCGTCCGCGGCTCCGGGCGCGTCGTCGCTCACACCATCGGCGGCGCCGTCCATCGTGCCGGCAGCGGCCCCGCCCACCGCCCCACCCAACGCCTCACCGTAAGGGAACCGCATCGTGGCCAAAGTCGCTCTCATCACCGGCATAACCGGACAGGACGGTGCGTATCTCGCCGGCTTCCTGCTCGACAAGGGCTACACGGTGCACGGCGTCAAGCGCCGCGCCTCGCTGTTCAACACCGAGCGCATCGACCACCTGTACCAGGATCCGCACGTGGCCGAACGCAGGCTGATCCTGCACCACGGCGACCTGACCGACTCGGGCAACCTGACCCGCATCATGCAGGAGGTCCAGCCCGACGAGATCTACAACCTCGCGGCCATGAGCCATGTCGCGGTCAGCTTCGACATGCCCGAATACACGGCCAACACCGACGGCCTCGGGGCCCTGCGCCTGCTCGAGGCGATGCGCATGCTGGGCCTTGGCGACAAGACCCGCTTCTACCAGGCCTCTAGCTCGGAGCTGTACGGCATGGTGCAGGCCAGTCCGCAGACGGAGAGCACCCCGTTCTACCCGCGCAGCCCGTACGCGGTCGCCAAGCTGTACGCCTACTGGATCACGGTCAACTACCGCGAGGCGTACGGCATGTACGCCTGCAATGGCATCCTGTTCAACCACGAGTCGCCGCTGCGCGGCGAGACCTTCGTCACGCGCAAGGTCACGCGCGCGCTCGCGCGCATCAAGCTCGGCCTGCAGGACTGCCTGTACCTGGGCAATATCGACGCGCTGCGCGACTGGGGCCACGCGCGCGACTATGTCGAGATGCAATGGCTGATGCTGCAGCAGGAGCGGCCCGACGACTTCGTCATCGCCACCGGCGCACAGCACAGCGTGCGCGATTTCGTCGACGCGGCCGCGCGCGAGCTCGACATCGAACTGGCCTGGCGCGGCAGCGGGGTCGACGCCACCGCCACCGACGGCCGCGGCAGGGTGGTGGTGCGCATCGATCCGCGCCATTTCCGGCCCACCGAGGTCGACAGCCTGCTGGGCGACGCGCGCAAGGCGCGCGAGCGGCTCGGCTGGGTGCCCAAGACCACGTTCGCCGACCTGGTGTGCGAGATGGTGCGCGCCGACCTGCGCAGCGCCGAGCGCGACGAGCTCGTCAAACAGCACGGTTTCGACGCCTACGAGCACAACGAATGAGCCGCCAGGACGCCGCCATGCCAACGCACCAGTTCTCCACGCACCAGTTCTCCATGCCAGGGCGCGCCCGCCCTGATCGCGCGCCGCGCGCGGCGGCGGCCGTGCGCGCCAACCGGTGCTCGCCGTCGTGTTCCGCGCCGTCGCGCGCCACTGCATGCCGCGCCGCTCTTTCCTGGGCTGCGCCGTCCCGCGCCACCGCATTCCGCACCGTCCGGTTCGTGCCGTTGCGTTCCGCGCCGTCCCGCGCCGCTGGGTCCCGTCCCGCTGCGTCCCGCACCGCGCCGTCCCGCATCGCCCGTTCCGCGCCGTTCCGCGCCGCTCCGTCCGGCCCCGCCGGGTCCGGCGCCTCCAGGTCCCTCGCCGCTTCCCCCGGCGCCGCCTCCCCCCGCGCGGCGGCGCCGCGCGGGTGCGGCTAAGGCCCACGCCATGCCCGCGCGCTCCGATCCGCGCTCGCCGGCGGCGCCCGATGGCGTGCCCGCCGGCGCCCCCATGAAGGGCCCGCCGCAGCGGCTCGTCTTCGGCTACGGGTCGGCCGCTCTAGTGCAGGGCATCATCGGCTTTCTGGCGGTGCCTTTTTTACTGGCGATCCTGGGCCCGCGCGCGTTCGCCCGGTGGGCCATGCTCGAGCCACTGGTGGCGGTGCTGGCCGGCTTCGCGCTGGCCGGCGTCCATTATGGCCATTTGCACGGCATCAGCAGCGGGCGGCTCACGACCGCGGCGGCGCTGCGCCAGGTGGCCGGCTTCGGCTTCGCGCCGGCCGCGCTGGTGGCGCTCGGCGGCGCCGCGGCGGCGGCCGTTTTCGTCGTCGGCGCCGACCTGGCGCAGGTGGCCGCGCTGTGCGCGGCGTACGTGCTGCTGGAGGCGGCGATCCTGCTGCTGCAGTTCCAGTCGCGCGCGCTGTCCGACGCGCTCGCCTTCGCCGCCACCGTGTGGCTGCGTTCGGGCGGCATCGCGCTCGGACTGATCGGGTTCAAGTTCGCGGGCGCGCGGCTGGCGTTGACCGACTACCTGGCCTTCATGATCGTGCTCGACATGGCCGTGCTCGGCGTCGCCTGCTGGCGCCACCGGCCGCAGCTCGCGGCCGCGCTGCGCGAGGCGCCGCCGGTGCGCGAGAGCTATGTCGGCGCGCTGCGCTACGGCCTTCCGATCATGCTCGCGGGCGGCTTCGCGCTGATTTTAAACAACGGCGACCGCTACGTCGTGCACGCGCTGATGGCGCCCGACCAGTTGCCGGCCTATGTCGTCATGGCCAAGCTGGCCGGCGCGATGTCGTTCGTGATGGCGCCGCTCAATCTGTGGTGGCCGGTGGCACGCCACCGCCATGTGCTCGACGGCGACGGCGGCGCCCGGTTTTTTTCCAACGCCATGCCGCTGCTGCTCGCATACTACCTGATGGCCGCCGCCGCTCTGTGGGTCGCCAGCGGCCAGCTGGTGCGCTGGTACGCACCCAGCGTGCACGGCTACGACGGCCTGAGCATGTTGCTGCTGCTGGCCGGCGGGGTCGCGCTGGGCATGACGGTGCCGGCCAACATCGGCATGCTCGCGCCCGGAAAAACGCATTGGCTGCTGGTCTCGGTGGCGCTGTCGGCCGGGGTCGGACTGGGGCTCGCGTTCGTGCTGATCCCGCGCCTCGGCTTCGTCGGCGCGGCGCTGTCGACGCTGCTGGCTCAGTCGGCCAGCCTGGCCTCGGTGTACCTGATTTCGCAGCGCCTGTATCCGCTGCCGGTCGGTTCGGCGCGGCTGGCGGCGGTCGCGGCGGCCGGCGCGGCCACGATGGCGCTGCTGTGGCTCGGCGCCGGCAGCCTGCTGGTGCAGGGCCTGGTCGGCGCCGGCGCGTGCGCGCTGATGGCGCTGCTGCTGCGGCCCAACGTCGCGGCGCTGCGGAGCGGCTGACCACGCGGCGCGGCCGCCGCCACGCCCCCGCAACCAACATGCGGCCGCCGCCGCGCCCCCAAACAACATGCGCCAGACGCAACAACCGGACGAGGACACCATGCCCGACACCATTCATGACACGTTGGACACCCTGCCGGACCCGGTCGGCGGCGCCCGGCGCGCCCGGGGCGCGCGCGCGCCGGCCAACGCCTGGCAGTGCTTCGAGTACGGCAAGCCGCGCCTGTTCTTTGTCGCCCTGATGGTCGTGGCGGCCGGCATCGACGTGCGCACGCGCGACATCGGCATCGGCGGCCCGGCCTCCAATCCGCTCGAGGCGCTGCTGCTGGTCGCCTTCGCGCTGCTGCTGGCCGACGCCGTCGTGTTCGGCCACCAGCCGGCCCGCATGCTCGAGTCGGCGTGGCGCAGCAACCGCTTCGCCGTGCTCTATTTCGGCTGGGCCGGCCTGGCCGGCTTCTTCGGCATCTACCAGCTCTCATCGCTTTCGTTCTTCGTCTTCCGCAACCTGTTCCCGGCCTTTGCCGCCTACGTGTTCCTCACCTTCAGCGTGCGCAGGGCGCGCGACCTGCGCCTGCTGCTGACCGTGTTCCTGATCGCCGCCGGGCCGAACCTGGCGCTGGGCCTGTCGCAGTATTTCTTCGACGGCCCGTTCCCGGTCCGGATGAACGCGGCCTCGGCCATCAAGATGGACATCGACGGCACCCTGGTGCGCTCGGCCGTGGCGGGCCTGTTCAACCACCCCAACGGACTGGCGATCTTCCTCGTGCCGGTGCTGCTGACCGCGTTCGGACTGGCCGTCTCGCGCGCCCCCACCGGCATCCGGCTGCGCCTGTTCGCCGGCGCCGTGCTGGCCGCGACCATGCTGCTGCTGTACCTGAGCAAGGCCAAGGGCGCGTGGGCCTGGAGCCTGTTCGGGATCATGGTGCTGCTGGCGCCGCGCGTCCTGCTCGCGTTCCGGCACGCCTGGGTGGCGCACCTGCTGGCGGTCGGCGCCGGCATCGCGGCGCTGACCACGGCCAGCCTGCTGATCGGCGGCGCGTTCAACACCATGCTCACCCGCATCGAACTGTGGCACGCGGCCACGCTGGCCGTCGGCAATGACGTGTTCTCGCTGTTGTTCGGCAGCAGCCAGGAGGGCGTGTGGCGGCTCTCGACCCGCATGTCGAGCCTGCAATACACGAACGCCCACAACGTCTTCCTGAACCAGGCCGTGTATTTCGGGCTGCCCGCGCTGGTGTTCTACGCCGGCACCTTCGTCTGGGCCGTGCGCTCGGCCCAGCGGGCGTTCGCCGCCGCCGCCGACCCGCGCGTGGCCCAGTGCGCGCGCATCGCCCTGGCGGTGCTGCTGTCGATGGCCGGCCAGTATTTTTTCGAGCCGGCCGCCGAGGCCAGCGGCTACGCGCTCGAATGGCTGCTGTTCGTCGGACTGGCGGCCGCCACATTGAGAGTGAGCCAGACCGGTGGGCCAGACCCGGCGGACCAAACCCGGTGAGCCAAACCCGGCGGGCCAAACCCGGCGAGCCAAACCCGACGAGCCAAATCCGATGAGCCAAACCGCGCAAGAAAACGATGGACAAAACCCGATGAACAGCCTCGGGCGCGTCGCGATCCACGTCAACGCCTATCCGCTGCCCTCGGAGGCGTTCGTGCGCGAACAGGCGCGCGCGCTGGTGCGCTTCGCGCCGACCATGTTCGTGCGCCGCCAGCTCGGCCCGTCCGACGGCCTGCCGTGCGAATCCATCGCCGGCCCCGGCGCCGCGCGCGGCTGGGCCGCCAAGGCCTTCGCGCTGGGCCCCGGCACCTGGGCCTGGGGCGGGCGGCGCGCCTTCGCCGGGGTGCGGCTGGTGCACGCCCACTTCGGGCCGAACGGCGTCTACGCGATGCCGCTCGCGCGCGCGCTCGGCGTGCCGCTGGTGGTGAGCTTCCACGGCTTCGACGCGACCGTGCGCGCGGGCGCGCTCGCGCGCGCCGGCCTGGCCGGGCTGGCCTATCTGGCCGGCCTGCCCGAACTCAAACGCCGGGCCGCGCGCGTGATCGCGGTGTCCGATTTCCTCGCGGCGCGCCTGCGCGCGATGGGCTTTCCCGAGGCCGCGATCCGGCGCCACTACGTCGGCGTCGACCCGGACCGCTTCGCCCCGCTCGCCGCCGGCGAGCGCAGCCTGGACGTCGTCTGCGTGGCGCGTCTGGTCGCGGCCAAGGGCATCGAGGAACTGCTGCGCGCGTTCGCCGTGGTCGCGCCGCGCTTCCCCGAAAGCCGGCTGCGCCTGGTCGGGGCCGGCCCCTGCGCGACCGGGTATGCGGACCTGGCCGGCGCGCTCGGGCTCGGCGCTCGGGTGGTGTTCCACGGCGCGCTCGCGCACGCGGCGGTGGCGCAGGTGGTCGCGCGCTGCGCCGTGAGCGTGTTGGCCAGCAAGACCGGCGCGAACGGCTCGAGGGAGGCGTTCGGGCTCGGCTCGATCGAGGCCGCCGCCGCCGGCCTGCCCTCAATCGTCTCCGACAACGGCGGCCTGCCCGAGACGGTCGAACACGGCGTGACCGGGCTGGTCGTCGGCGAGGCGCGCGTCGGCGAGCTGGCCGACGCGCTGGCCATGTTCCTGGGCGACGCCGCGCTGCGGGCGCGCTTCGGCGCGGCCGGGCGCGCGCGCGTGCTGGCGCGCTTCGCGCTCGGCCCCCAGACCGAAAAACTCGAAGACATCTATTGCGAGGCGACCAATCTATGAACGACCAGGCCAAGCGCGCGCCGGCGCTGATCTCGGTGATGATGCCCTGCCTTAACGGCGCCGCCTTCCTCGACGCGACCATCGAGAGCATCCGCGCCCAGACCTATCCGCACTGGGAGTTGCTGTTCGTCGACGACGGCAGCACCGACCGCACGCTCGAGATCATCGAACGCCACGCGCGCGCCGACGCGCGCATCCGCGTGTTCGCGATGCCGCACGGCGGGCGCGGGCGCGCGCGCAACACCTGCATCGGGCAGGTGCGCGGCGAGTTCGTCGCCGTGTGCGACGCCGACGACATCTCGTTCCCCGAGCGCTTCGCCACGCAGGTGGCCTACCTGCAAGATCATCCCGGGGTCGGCGTGCTCGGCTCGGGCTGGGTGCCTTTCGTGCACGACCCGGCCGCCGCGGGCAGGCCGGCCACCGGCTTCCCGGCGACGCCGCAGGCGATCGGCGCTCAGTTCTCGCGAGGCAAGATGCGTTTCCATAACGCGACCGCGATGCTGCGCGCGGCCCTGTTCGAACGCTTCGGCGCCTACAACGCCGAACTGCGGCGCGCCCAGGACTACGAATTCTATTCGCGTCTGAGCCGCGCCGGCGTCCAGTTCGCGGCCCTGCCCGAAGCGCTGCTGTATTACCGGCAGGAGGGCAAGATACCCTCGCTCATGTATTTCAGGGAGAACGGCATGTTCATGTCGTATGCCGACCGCGTGCTGAACGGCAAAAACGGGGTCTTCGCCGACTTCGCCTCCTCGCTTGGCGGACGCGCCTGGTATTGCTACTACACGCTCAAGTACGCCTATTTCTACCTCAAGATGCGGGTGCGCAACCATGGCTGATCCGTCCAAAGCGCGTTGCGCGTTGTCCCGCAACCTGTCCTTCAACCTGCCCCGCGCCGAGTCCCGCGCGCTGTCCTGGCGCCTGCCCCTGGCCCCGTCCTTGGCCCCGTCCCTGGCCCTGTCCCTGCTGGCGCTGGCGCCGCCGTGCGCGGGCGCGCCGCAAACCTTCACGCCCGCTTTCTTCGGCGCCCATGTCCACCGCGCCGGCAACGACCTGTGGAAGCGGGCCGGCCTCGGCGCGCTGCGCCTGCACGACTCCAACGTGACCTGGGCCGAACTCGAGCCCGAGCGCGGGCGGCGCGACTGGCGCAACCTCGACCGCATCGTCGCGAGCGCGCGCGGCGCCCGGGTCGAGCTGCTGCTGCCGCTGCAGGGCACGCCGCGCTGGGCCGCGTCCGAGCCGCGCCGGGCCGGCGCCTACGGCATGGGGGCCAACACGGCGCCGGCCAGGCTGGCCGACTGGAGCGCCTACGTCGGCGCGGTCGCGCGCCGCTACAAGGGCGTGGTCGGCGCCTACGAGATCTGGAACGAGCCGAACCTGGCGCGCTTTTTCAGCGGCGCCCCGCAGCAGATGGCCGCGCTCACGCGCAGCGCGGCCAGGGCGATCCGCCAAATCGACCCCGCGGCCAAGGTGGTGTGCGCGGGCATCACCGGCAGCTACGGCCTGCGCTGGTTCAAGGACTACCTGGCCGCGGGCGCCAACAAGGACTGCGACGTGATCGCCTACCATTTTTACGTGCACCACGGCAGCCCCGAAAAAATGGTGCCCGTGATCAAACAGGTGCGCGCGGCCATGCGCGGCGCCGGCATCGGCGACATGCCTATCTGGAACACCGAGACCGGCTGGGTCATCGACGACGGCCGCGGCAACCTGCCCGCCGCCGGCGTGCCGTCCGGGTGGAGGGCCTTGTCGATGGAAACGGCGGTGGCCTACGTCCCGCGCGCGCTGCTGCTCGCGCGCAGCAACGGCGTCGAACGCTTCTACTGGTATTCGTGGGACCACGGCACCATGGGCCTGACATCCGGGCGTGGCACAGGCATGACGCCGGCGGCGCGCGTGTACACCAGCTTTCGCAACTACGTGATGGGCGGGCGGGTCGGGCGCTGCGCCCGCGAAGGTGCGCTGTGGCGCTGCGCGCTGGTGCTGCGCGACGGCACCCGGGCCGAGGCCTGGTGGTCGGAGCGGGGACGGCATACCTTTAGGCCGGCGCGCGCCGGCTCGCTGCTCCGGATCAACGAGCGCGGCGAAATCGAACGGGTGCGCCAACTGGCGGCGCGCTCGCCGCTGGCGGCGGGCCCGACGCCCTTGTTCATCGAGTACCGGTAGCGGCGGCCGGCATGCGCATCCTGATCGTGCACAACGCCTACCAGCACAAGGGCGGCGAGGATTCCGTGGTCGAGGCCGAAATCGCCCTGTTGCGCGCGCGCGGCCACGCGCTCGCCCTGTTCACCCGGCACAACGACGCGATCGGGTCGATGTCCAAGGCGCGGCTGGCCGCGCAAACCATTTGGTCGGGCCGCAGCGCGGACGACTTCGCGCGCTGCCTGCGCAGTTTCCGCCCGGACGTGGTCCACGTCCACAACGTCTTTCCGCTGATCTCGCCATCGATCTACTGGGTCGCGCGGCGGCACAAGCTGGCGCTGGTCCAGACGCTGCACAATTTCCGCCTCCTGTGCCCGCAGGCGATGTTGCTGCGCGAGGGGAGGGTGTGCGAGGACTGCGTCGGCGCCGCGCCCTGGCGCGCGGTGGTGCACGCCTGCTACCGCGATTCGCGCGCGCAAAGCGCGGTCGTCGCGCTGATGCTCGGCGCCCACCGGCTCGCGGGCACCTGGCGCAACAAGGTCACGCGCTACATCGCCCTCAACGACTTCGGGCGCGACAAGTTCATCGAAGGCGGCTTTCCGGCCGCGCGCATCGTCGTCAAGCCGCACTTCGTCGACCTCCCGGCGCCGCCCGCGCCCGCGCCCGAACGCGCCGGCTTCCTGTTCGCCGGCCGCCTGTCGCCCGAAAAAGGCCTGGCAGTGCTGGCCGCCGCCGCCGCCGCCAGCGGCGCCGTGGTGCGCGTCGCCGGCGCCGGGCCGGCCGCCGCGCTGGTCGACGCGCAAGCCAACCTGCTGCCGATGGGCCATCTCGAACCGGACGCGCTGCGCCACCACATGCGCGGCGCGCTCGCGCTGCTGGTGCCGAGCATCTGCAACGAGACCTTCGGCCTGGTCATCATCGAGGCGTTCGCCTGCGGCCTGCCCGTGATCGCCAGCCGCATCGGCGGCTTTCCCGACCTGGTGCGCGAAGGCGAAACCGGCCTGCTGTTCGCGCCCGGCGACAGCGCCGGCCTGGCCCGCGCGATGGACTGGGCCGCGCGCCATCCGGCGGCGATGGCGCGCATGGGCGAGCGCGCCCGGCTGTGCTACGAGGCGCGCTACGGGCCCGAACAGAACTATGCGGCGCTGATGGCGATCTACGCCTGCGCGATCGCCCAATGCGAAGGGGGGAACCGCCATGCATGACAGAAAACGCGCGCGCGTGCTGACCGCGGCGCTCGATGTGCTCGACTGGGACGAGGCGCTGCGGCGCGTGGCCGGCTGGAGCGCGCGGCGCGAGAGCCGCTACGTGGTCATCTGCAATGTCCACTCGGTCGTCACGGCCGGGCAGGACCGGGCCTTCGGCCGGATCGTCGACGAGGCCGACCTCGTCACCGCCGACGGCGCCCCGGTCGCCTGGATGCTGCGCCGCCTCGGCCACGCGGGCCAGCAGCGCATCAACGGCCCCGACCTGATGTGGCGCTATTGCGAACAGGCGGGCGCGCGCGGCGAGTCGGTCTACCTGTACGGCGGCACCCCCGAGACGCTGGCGCGGCTGCAGGCGCGGCTGCGCGAGGCCTTTCCGGGCCTGCGGATCGCGGGCGCGCATTCGCCGCCGTACCGCGCCTTGTCGCCGGCCGAGGACGCGCACGACGTCGCCACGATCAACGTCTCGGGCGCCGGCACCGTGTGGGTCGGCCTCGGCTGCCCGAAGCAGGAGGCGTGGATGGCCGCGCACCGGGGGCGCGTCGACGCCGCCATGATCGGCGTGGGCGCCGCCTTCGACTACCATGCCGGCACCGTTGCCCGGGCCCCCGTGTGGATGCAGCATGCCGGTCTTGAATGGCTCCACCGCCTGTGCGCCGAACCGCGCCGCCTGGCGCGCCGCTACTTGGTCACGAACACGCGCTTCCTCGTCGGCGCGCTGATGCAATTGTGCTCCAGGCGGGTTTGATAATAATCCACTGATATTCGATGTCAATTGATAAAAGAAGTTGCTTTTTATTATATTGGAGGTGATTGGCAGGATTTTATCGGAGTTTCCGGTGTTGCATCGGGGTGGTTTGTTCGATATGTACGGGCCGCACCATAATTGTTTTATGGTATTAATATTGAACGCGCGTTAGTTGTTGTTTTAAGGCGAAAAAGAATATATTCGGTTCTCCAGAACTTATTGCTGGTGGCGGTTTCAGGGGGCGCTAAAGATATTGAACATGGGATTTAAATGCTTACGGTGGTTTGGCTCGGTGATATAGTAAAAATGGAACATGCATCTCGGAAATTATTTGCTTGTTCCGTGTTTATTCATCACAGAGTTTTTATAATCCGGAGCATGAACAATGACCCCAATCCGCCCCTGCGGCTTTTTCAAACTGGCCGCGGCCGCGACTCTGGCAATCGCACTCGCATCGAGCGGCGCGGCGCGCGCCGACGCCTTCATCCATGTATCGCTCGGCGGCAATGATTCGCACACGGGCGCCAGCGCCACGCCGCCGGCGACGGGCACCGGCGGCCCGGTAAAGACCCTCGCCGAGGCCCAGAGACTGGCGCGCCTGCACCTGGGCGCGATGCGGCTCGGAACCCGTGCGCGCGAGCCGGTGCGGGTGGTGGTGCAGCCGGGCTGGTATGTGCTGACGGCGCCGCTGGCGTTCACCCCGGACGACTCCGGCACCGCGGAGGCGCCCGTGATCTACGAGGCGGCAACGCCGGGCACGGCGGTCATCTCCGGCGGCGTGGGATTGGGCGCGCTGGCCTCGACCGGCCCCCACGTGCGCTTCCAGGCGCCCAACAGCAACATCGACCACATCAAGGCGGCGGGCCAGTTGTACGTCAACGGCAGGCGCGCGACGCTGGCGCGCCAGCCCAACGAGGGCCAGTATTACTTCGTCTCCAAACCGGTGCCGCTTTCGAGCGAACCGGCGCTCGCCTCCGGCCACCACGCGTTCGTCCCGTTCGACAACGCGCAGTCCTTCCTGAACGGCCTGGGCGCGGCCGACAAGGCGCGCGCCGTGGTCGGCGTGATGTCGTCCTGGACCGCCTCGCGCCAGCGCTTCGCCGCCTCGGCGGCGCCGCCCGGCGCGCTCCAGCTGACGCCGCGCAGTCCGCAGGCCTTCCTGTCGCACGGGCTGAGCCAGCGCTTCTTCGTCGAGAACGTCCCGTCCGCGCTCGACGCGGACGGCGAGTGGATCTGGGACGGCGCCGAGATCCGCTACCTGCCTCGGGCCCAGGACGGCGCCGGCGCGCTCAACGCGGTGGTGCCGATGCTCGACCGCCTGGTCAGCATCAAGGGCAACGCGCTCGGTTTCGTCGAGCACCTGCAGTTCAAGGGGCTGACCTTCCGCTACCAGCGCTCGGTGGCGCCGCCGGGCGGCTACGTCGACGGCCAGGGCGCGTTCTGGATCCCGGCCGCGATCGAGGCCGACCTCGCGCGCGCGCTGCTGTTCGAGAGCATCGAGATCTCGCGCACGGGCGGCGCCGGCATCTGGCTGCGCAGCGGCGTGCGCAACAGCACCATCACCGGCTCGCTGTTCCACGACCTCGGCGCCGGCGCGATCAAGATCGGCGAGAACCACAGCGCCGACCCGGCCGGGCAGACCGGCGCCAACCGCGTCGTCGGCAACCGGATCAACGAGATCGGCAGGCTCTATCCGGGCGCCGTCGGCGTGATCATCGCCCAGAGCTTCGACAACGAGGTCTCCTACAACCAGATCTCGAACACCAGCTACACCGGGATCTCGCTCGGCTGGAGTTGGGGCTACGGCAGCGCCACCTCGGGCCGCAACCAGGTCGTCGGCAACCTGCTGTTCAACATCGGCCAGTCGGTGCTCAGCGACCTCGGCGCGATCTACGCGGTGGGCGTCTCGCCCGGCACCGTGATCGCCGAAAACCTGGTGCGCGAGGTGCGCGGCTACAGCGGCTACGGCGCCGGCGCCTGGGGCATCTACCTCGACGAGGGCGCCAGCCAGATCGAGGTCAGGAACAATGTCGTGGTCGACACCGACGGCGGCGGCTTCCACCTCAATTTCGGGCGCGCCAACTACGTGCGCGACAATGTGTTCGCGCGCGGCGTGCAATCGGAGCTGGCGCTCACCCGTAGCGATCCGCTCCAGACCAAGCTCGACTACCGCAACAACCTGGTGATCCCGAACACGCCGCGGCCGATGACCAAATTCGCGATCTCGCCCGACGTCATCTTCACCGCCAACCTGGTTTCGGGCGCCGAGGCGCGCAGCGCGCTCGACATCTCGCAATGCGGCGCCGGCTGCGGCCCCAGCGGCGCGACCCTGAGCACCTCGGCCAGCCCGGCCGGCGTGGCGCTGGCCAACGCCGACGCCACCACCGTGGCCATGGTCCACCGGGTCGCCTCGCGCGCCGGCCGCCTGCCGGCCACCTCGGGCGTGTTGCCGGCGCCCGGCTACCACGCGTTCGACGGCCTCGCGGTGACCACCGAGGCGGCCGTCGCCGTGGCCGCCGAGGCGCCGCCGGTGGCGCTGGCGATCGACCTCGACACCATGGCCGCCGGCGCCACCCGCCCGGCCGGGCTGGCCTACCACCCGGCCACCGACCTCGAGGCGGTGCGGGTCGTCGGCGAGGCCGCGGCGCCGGGCGGCAAATGCCTGCTGTTCGACGACAGCGCCCGTTTCGCCTTCCGCTACGAGCCCTACGTGTCGATGGCGATGAGCTATATGAGCGGGCCGGTGCTCGACCGCTTCGCGCTGCGCTTCGATTCCTCGGCCGTCATGGTGCACGAGTGGCGCGACGACGCCTCGCCCTATCTGGCGGGGCCGGCGTTCAAGATCGCCGCCGGCGGCCTCCATATCAACAACGTCAACGTGGCCAGCCTGATGCCGGGCGCGTGGTACAGCTTCCGCACCGAAGTGGCGTCGATCGGCAGTTCGACCAGCTGGAAGCTGACGGTCACCGACGCCGCCGGCACCGCGCGCGTGTTCGTCAACCTGCCCTTCAAGAGCGCCGGCTTCAAGAAGCTCAAGTGGATGGGCTTCATCTCCGACACTGCCAATGTGTCGCAGTTCTGCATGGCCGACATCAGCGTCGGGCCGGGCTGAACCACGACGCCGCCGGCCGGTCCCGCCCGCGCGCGCGCCGGCGGGATTTTTTTCGCCCGCTTTTTGCCCCTCGTTTTATCGGCGCACGCTTGGCCTGGCGCAGGCCGCGGGGCCGCGCCCGTGCCAACATGCAGCGATTGGCGCGCCCGCGCGCCGCCGGGGAGGGCGCGCCCTTGCCCGCCCGTCCCCCGTCCCCGATGCGCAAACCAATGGAGCCGCCAAGTGAGCACAGCACCCGCCCGTATCTCCGCCCGTATCTACATCGCCGGACACCGCGGCCTGGTCGGCTCGGCCATCATGCGCGTGCTCGCCGGGCGCGGCCACACGCTCGTCACGCGCACCCACGGGCAACTCGAGCTGACCGACCAGGCCGAGGTGCGCCATTTCTTCGCCACCGAACAAATCGACCAGGTCTACCTGGCCGCCGCGCGCGTGGGCGGCATCCACGCCAACAACAGTTATCCGGCCGAATTCATCTACGACAACCTGATGGTGCAGGCCAACGTGGTGCACGAGGCGTGGCGCAACGGCGTGCGCAAACTGCTGTTCCTCGGCTCCTCGTGCATCTACCCGCGCCTGGCGCGGCAACCGATCCGCGAGGAGTACCTCATGGACGGCACGCTCGAGCCGACCAACGAGCCCTACGCGATGGCGAAAATCGCCGGCATCAAGCTGTGCGAGAGCTACAACCGCCAGTACGGCACCGATTACCGCAGCGTGATGCCGACCAACCTGTACGGCCCCGGCGACAACTACGACCCTGAGAACGGCCACGTGATCCCCTCGCTGCTGCGCCGCTTCCACGAGGCGCGCCGCGACGGGCTGGGCGAGGTGCGGATCTGGGGCAGCGGCACGCCGCGCCGCGAGTTCCTTTACGTCGACGACATGGCCAGGGCCAGCGTGCACGTGATGGAACTCGCGCCCGAGACCCACGCCGCGCACACCGGCCCCATGCATTCGCACCTGAACGTCGGCACCGGCAGCGACATCACGATCGCCGAAGTGGCGCGGCTGATCGGCGCCATCGTCGGCTACCAGGGCCGCATCGTGTTCGACCCGAGCAAGCCCGACGGCACCCCGCGCAAGCTGCTCGACGTCTCGCGCCTGGCCGCGCTCGGCTGGCGCGCGCAAACGCCGCTCGAGCAGGGCCTGGCGCAGGCCTACCGGGCCTACCTCGCCACCGAGGCCTGAGAGGCTGAGAGTCTTTCGACCATGCCCGCTCAGCGCGCCCGACAGCGCGCCCTATAGCGCGCTCGTCGTCGCAAATGCCCGCCATGGCCCGGGCCATGGCTGTGCTTTGCGCCTCGATCGGCCGCCTTCTGGCGCGCTGCCCGGGCGCGTCCCAAAAACTCTCGGCCGTTGAGCGCGTTTCCGGCCGCATGGCCTGCGGTGGGCGCCCCTTTTGGCGCAAAGGGCGCCAGAAGGGCGCCCTACAATGTGGCGACACGCGCCGGGCCGATTGCATACAATCGTGCCACGGATTGCTGCCCATCAGCCGCCAGGGCGCGAGCGCGCCTTCGAGCAGGCCAGCGCATGGGCATCCCCAAACACCCGGTTGTGCGCCGGGCGGTTCCGCTCCGGCGCGCGCCGCGGCATGGCGCCGCCACCCGACACCCAGCCTGGTTTTTGGCTCCAACACCAGGCCTCCATATAGGAACTGCAACCATGAAAGCAATGATTCTTGCCGCCGGCAAGGGAACGCGGGTCCGCCCGCTCACCTACGACCTGCCCAAGCCGATGATCCCGATCCTCGGCAAGCCCGTGATGGCCTACCTGATCGAGCACCTCGCGCGCCATGGCGTGACCGAAATCATGGTCAACGTGAGCCACCTGCACGACAAGATCGAAGACTATTTCGGCGAGGGCCACCAGTTCGGCGTCCGGATCGGCTACTCGTTCGAGGGCTACACCAACGACGCCGGCGAGGTCGTGCCGCAGCCGATCGGCTCGGCCGGCGGCATCAAGAAGATCCAGGAGTTCGGCAATTTTTTCGACGACACCACGATCGTGCTGTGCGGCGACGCCCTGATCGACCTCGACTTGGGCGCCGCGCTCGCCGAGCACCGCGCCAAGGGCGCGCTGGCCTCGGTCATCACCAAGGAGGTTCCCTGGGACAAGGTCCCGAGCTACGGCGTGGTCGTCGCCGGCGCCGACGGCCGCATCGAGGCGTTCCAGGAAAAACCGCCGCGCGAGCAGGCCCTGTCCAATTTCGCCAGCACCGGCATCTATATTTTCGAGCCGGCCGTCATCGACCTGATCCCGGCCGGGCGCGTGTTCGACATCGGCGCCGAATTGTTTCCGCTTCTGGCCGAGCGCGCCATGCCGTTCTACGCGCAGACGCGCCCGTTCAACTGGATCGACATCGGCAGCGTCTCGGACTACTGGCAGGTGCTGCAGAACGTGCTCATGGGCGAGGTCGCCCAGCTCGACGTGCCCGGCACCCAGATCCGCGACGGCCTCTGGGTCGGCCTCAACACCCGCATCGACTGGAACGGCACCACCATCCTGGGCCCGGTCTACATCGGCTCGGGCACCCGCGTCGAGGCCGGCGTGACCATCATCGGCCCGAGCTGGATCGGGCATGGCAGCCACATCTGCGAAGGGGCGGTCGTCGAGCGCAGCATTTTGTTCGAATACACGCGCATGTTGGCCAATGTCGTCACGAGCGAGACGATTGTGTTCAAAGATTACAGCGTCGACCGTAACGGCTGCATGCGCCACGTCTCCGAATATTGCGACGGCGAATGGGCCAATGCGCGCGACCGCCGCCACAAGCGGCGTCCCGAACACTCACTCGAACTCGAGGCCGCCGCCGAAAAATAACGCGCCGGCCCGCGCACAAGGGGCATCTCGCATGAAAATCTACCCGGTCATCCTCTCAGGCGGTGCCGGCACCAGGTTGTGGCCCTTGTCGCGCGCGGTGCTGCCCAAGCAGCTGCTGCCGCTGGTGACCGACAATTCCATGTTGCAAGAGACCGCGCTGCGGCTGGCCGGCTGGCCCGGCCTGATGCCCCCGCTCGTCGTCTGCGGCAACGAACACCGCTTCATGGTGGCCGAGCAGATGCGCGAGGTCGGCATCGTCCCTCTCGCGATCGTGCTCGAGCCGGCCGGGCGCAACACGGCGCCGGCGGTGGCGGCGGCGGCCAATTTCCTGCTCGCGCTCGACCCGCAGGCGATCATGCTGGTGCTGCCGGCCGACCACGTCGTCACCGATCCGGCCGCGTTCCGCGCGGTCGTCGCGCTGGCCTCCGTCGCCGTGGCCGAGGGCGCGCTGGCCACCTTCGGCATCGTCCCGACCGGCCCCGAGACCGGCTTCGGCTACATACTTGGGGGCGCGGCCATGGCCACCTTCGAGGGCTGCTTCGAGGTCGCGCGCTTCGTCGAAAAACCCGACCGCGCCACCGCCGAGGGCTTCCTCGCCGCCGGCGGCTATTGCTGGAACAGCGGCATGTTCATGTTCCGCGCCGAGCGCTACCTGTCGGAGCTGGCCATACTGCGCCCGGCGATCCACGGCGCGGCCGAGGCGGCGGTGCGGCTCGGCTACCGCGACCTCGATTTCTGCCGCCTCGACGAGGCCAGCTTCGCCGGCTGCCCGTCCGAGTCGATCGACTACGCCGTCATGGAGCACACCGCGCGCGCGGTGGTGGTGCCGGCCGACATCGGCTGGAGCGACGTCGGCTCTTGGGCCGCGCTGTGGGAGGTGCTGCCGCGCGACGGCGCCGGCAACTGCCAGCGCGGCGACGTCTACCTCGACGGCGTGCGCGATTCGCTGGTGCGCGCCGAGAGCCGCATCGTCGCCATGGTCGGGGTGCGCGACCTGGTCGTGGTCGAAACGCGCGACGCGGTGCTGGTCGCGCACAAAAGCCAGGTCCAGCGCGTCAAGCAGATCGTCGACCATCTCAAGGCCAAGGAGCGCACCGAGCATGTGCACCACACCAGGGTCTACCGGCCGTGGGGCTACTACGAGGGCATCGACGCGGGCGACCGCTTCCAGGTCAAGCGCATCACGGTCAACCCGGGCGAGAAACTCTCGCTGCAGATGCACCACCACCGCGCCGAGCACTGGGTGGTGGTCCGGGGCACGGCGCGCGTGACCTGCGGCGACAAGGTCTGCCTGCTGTCCGAGAACGAATCGACCTACATCCCGATCGGCATGAGCCACCGGCTCGAAAACCCGGGCAAGGTGGCGCTGCATATCATCGAGGTGCAGTCGGGCAGCTATCTGGGCGAGGACGACATCGTCCGCTTCGAAGACGCCTACCAGCGCGCCTGACCAGCGCGCCTGTTCCAATCGCGTGGCGCTTGACCGGCGCGCGCGATCGCGCCACTATGGGCCATGCGCACACTTTCCCTTGTCCTATTTCTCGCCTGCACCGCCTGCGCCGATCCGACCGCGCAGCAGCTTGCAGCCCCCACGCCCGTCTCCTCGCAGGCGCCCGTCGCTTCGCCCGCGCCGCCGCCCCCGCCAATCCCAAAGGCGCCCGTTGCCGGCGCGCCCGCGACGCTCGCGCAAATGCGCGCCGCCGTGGGCGGCGCGGCTTGCACCGCGTCGTCGCAATGCGCCACAATCGCCGTCGGCGCGCGTCCTTGCGGCGGGCCCGAGGCCTACTTCGCCTACTCCAGCGCCACCACCGACGCAGCCAGCCTGCAGGGGCTGGCCGAGCGCTATCGCGCCGAACGCAAGGCCACGCATGTCGCCTCGGGCATGGTGTCCGACTGCCGCCTCATCACCAATCCCGGCGCGCAATGCATGGCCGGCACCTGCCAGCTGGGCTCGGCCGCGACGCGCTAGGAGCCTGTCCGACTTAGGGAGTCGAAGCGAAACGGTCGAGGCAAAAAACGCTGGACGAGGACAGATTTTGACGATTTCGCAGTGCCAATAGCCAGCTATTGGCCGAGAAAGCGGCGAAATATGGACCGTCCAGCACTTTTTGCAGCCGACGATCCTAAGTCCGACAGGCTCCTAGGCGCGCGGTTCGCCTCCCGCAATCCCTCCCGCAATCCCTCCCGCAATCCCTCCCGCAATTTCTCCCGCAATCCATGGGGCGGACGGCGGCCTCGCCGCTTGTCTCGCTGGCGAACGCTGTTGCAAATTGCGCTACCTCCCGACCTGCGCCACCACGCCCCGCACCGCCTTGACCACGGCGTCGGGCTTGGTCTCGTGAATGATTTGGCCCGCGCCCGCGCCCGCGATGGCGCGCACCTCGCCCTTGCCCGATAGCGCGGCGATCTCTTTCTGCATTCTGAGGGTTCTCGGCTCCATGAAAAAAACGCTGCGGGCCCGAAGGCGCGCAGCGTTGGTTTGGGGCCGGCGCGCGCTTAACGCCGGTGCATGGTACTCAATCCCGGCGCTTGGCCCGCGCGCCCGGGTCGAGGTTGCGCCGGCCCAGGCCGGCCGGCGGCAGCGCATCGCTGGTGTCGACCTCGAACACGGTCATGCCCTCGGGCGCGCCGTTGACCAGGTAATGCACCGCGCCCAGATACTCGGCGCCGCTCGCCAGTCCCGCCCAGCTGGCCGAGGCCGACGCGGTGCCGCCGATGAACACACTGGCCGGCAGCGCGACCTTGAAGCCGAAGCCGGTGTCGGCGCCGCCGACGAGCCACTTCGACATCACATAGGTCGACGTGCCGCCGAGCGGATCGAAGCCGACCACGCAGGCGCGGTAGCTGCCCGCCGCCGGCGCCGTCAGCGTGATCTGCTCGTTGGCGCTCGGGCCGCCGCTGTAGCCGGCAACATTGCCGGCCGGGTCGAGCAGGATCAGGTCGAGGTCGTCCTGGGCGGCGGCCTTGTGGCCGCTGGTGTCGGCGTCGGCCAGCTTGATGCGCGCCACCAGCGCGCCCGCCGCCACCACCACGCCGCTGGCGGTCACGCCCGCGCTGCCGCCGGCCCGGCACTCGGCCAGCCCGCCGTCCGGGGCGGCGCTGCGACCGACGCTGCCGGCGTCGCGCCCGGCCGCCTTGAGGCCGCCCTTGAGCGCCCCCAGCTTTCCCGTGAAGCCGGTGCCGACGGTGTAGGCCAGGCTGCCGCTGGCGGCGTCGCTCGACAGGCTGGCCGGCGCGGCCAGGATCGAGGCGCGCGCCGACAGCGGGCTGCGCACCACATGGACGCCGTCGCGCCATTCGAGCGCGCCGTGGCTCCAGGCCCCGATCGGCGCCTTGGTGCGCGTGAGCGTGACGCCGAAGCTGGCGCGCTGGCCGGGCTCGAGCTCGAGCGTGGCCGGCGCGACGCTGACCGTGAAGCCGGGCACCGAGGCCGACGCCGCATAGCTCGCGGCCGCGGCCCCCACGTTGGTGACGCTGCGCTGCAGGGTCAGGCGGCCGAGCACGTTCGAGGCGGTCATCGACGGCAGGTTAAGGTTGTACGGCGCGAGCGCGCCGATGGTGCGGCAGCCGGCCGCCGGGGTGGCGCCGATCCCGCACATGAAGCGGTAATAGTCCTGCGCCGCGAGGTCGTACACCAGTCCCGGGTCGCCGGCGTGGTTGGGCACCACGTGGCCGGCGCCCTGGGCCCAGGGCAGCAGGCCGTTGGCGGCGCCGTCGACGCCGTCGTCGTAGGTGGTCGCGGCGGTGGTCATGAGTGCGGACTTGATCGCGGCCGGCGACCAGCCGGGATGGCGCTGCCTGAGCAGCGCGGCCAGGCCGGCCACGTGCGGGCTCGACATTGAGGTGCCCTGGTAGAAGCTCCAGGCCGATTGCGGCGCCAGCGTGCCGTTTTCGATCGCGTCGCGTTCGGCCTCGGTGTGGGCCGGCGAGACGCCCGCCAAGATGTCGACCCCGGGCGCGGTCAGGTCCGGCTTGAGCACGTTGAGTGTGCTCTGGTTCGGCCCGCGCGACGAGAAACCGGCCATCACGGGCGCCTGCTGGGTGCCGATCTGGATCGAAAAGCGCGACAGCGAGACCGTCGGCGCCGCCGTGGCGGACGCGTACGCGCGCAGCGCCTCGCCATCGGCGGGCGCCACATGCACGGTCGGCACCGCGTGCACCTCGGACACCAGCCCGGCGCCGTTGTCGATCAGGACCATGCCGACCCCGCCGGCTTCGGCCACCGCGCGGCCCTTGTCGACGCGCGCGCTCACGCCGCGCTCGCACAACAACACCTTGCCGGCCACCCGCGCCGGGTCGAGCGCGGCGGCGGCGCTGCCGCCGAAGGCGGCGCGGTCGGCCGCGCTGAAGCAGAAGCGGCGCGCCTGCTGGTCCTGCGCGTTCAGGCCCGCGTAAGGCACCGCGCCCGCGTCGCGCGCGGCCCGCGCCGGCGCGTTGGCCACGGGCGTGGCGTTGAGCGAGGCGCCCGTGTAGCGCGCGCCCGCGCCGGTGGTGACGCTGGCCCCGTTGAAGCGGTTGTGGGTCGAGGCGGCGACCGTGGTCAGCCATGGGCTCACGTGTGCCACCGATCCGGGCTCGCCCGCGTTGCCGGCTGAGGCGGCCACGAACACGCCGGCGTTGGCGGCCCCGAGGAAGGCCAGTTCGACCGGCTCGACGACGCTGTCCTGGGAGCCGCTGATCGAGTAGTTGATCACGTGCACGCCGTCGGCGACGGCGCGCTCGATCGCGGCCACGCTGTCGGAGGTGTAGCAGGCGTTGCGCGAGCCGGTGCCGTCGGGGTTGCCGGCGTCGACGTAGGTCCAGCACACCTTGTAGACGGCCACCCGCGCGCGCGGCGCCATGCCCGAGACGGCGCCCATGGCGACGCCGCCGACGCTGGCGGCGACGTTGGCGTTGCCGCCGGCGGTCGAGGCGGTGTGGGTGCCGTGGCCGCCATGCCCGCTCGGCCCGGCCACCGAGTCGCGCGGCGAGACGAAGTCGGTCCAGTGCAGCGCCCGCCCGCTGGCGTTGAAGCCGGCGTTGAAGTAGCGCGCCCCGATCAGCTTGTTGTTGCAGTGGCCCGCCGCGAAGCCCTCGCCGCTCTGGCACTCGCCGCGCCAGAGCGCCGGCGGCGGCCCGTATGCGAGCACCGTGCCGGGCCCGAAGGCGGGCGTGCCCGACAGGTCGACACGGTCGGCGAAGGCGGGGTTTTCGGGCCACACGCCGCTGTCGACGATGCCGATGACGATGTTCTCGCCGGCGCGCCCGCGCCCGCCGAGCTGGCTCCACAGGCCGTCCGGCTGGTCGAGCCCGAGGAACGCCGGGGTGTAGTTGGACAGCGGCTCGCGCGGCACGTCGGGCGTGATGTTGACCACGCCGGCCACCTTGCGCAGGGCGCGCGCCTCGCGCTCGCTCAGGCGCGCCGAGAAGCCGTTGAACACGAGCCGATAGCTGTGGATCGGCCTGGGCTGGCCGACCGCGCCGAGCACCCGGCTTTGCTGCTGCGCCAGGTACGAGACATAGGTCCGCACCTCGGCGGCGTCGGCCTTGAGCGTGGCGCCGGGCGCGGCCTTGGTGGCGCGCAGGCCGGCCAGGCCGCCGGTGTAGGAGGCGGCCGGCTGGTCGGCCAGCTGCACGATGTACGGGCGGCGCGCGTCCGCCGCGCTGGCGGCGCCGGCGGCGGCGGCCAGCGCGGCCGCGATCAGTGTCAGTGTCAGGCGGTTCATGCGGGCGCTCCCGATGGCGGGGCGGCGCTACGGCGCCGGAACAGGGCCAGCCCGCCGAGGCCGAGCCCGAGCATCAGCCAGCCGGCCGGCTCCGGCACCACGCTCACGCGCAGCTCGTCGATGGCGAACTGGGCCTGGTTCTGGTTGAGCAGGTGGTCGGCGATGCAGGCGCCGGCGCCGTCGTACAGGCAGGCGCTCGCCGTCAGGCTCGACAGGACGGTGTCGCCGAAGGCGCCGGCCAGGCTCCAGTAGCTGAAACCGTAGTTGCCGTTCAGGTCGGGCGGCCCGAAATCCATGCTGGCCGAGACGCTGCCGCCGTCCCGGGCCACGCCGCTGAGCACCAGCTGGCCGCTGCCGGCGCCGGAAAAACCGCCGGCCGGCGCGAGCAGCGCGAAACGCAGCGAGGCGAGCCGGAAGCCGAGCGCGTCGGCGCGGGCGAGGGCGAACACGCCGTCGTTGACGATCGAAAAATAATGGCCGCCGTTGCCGCCCGGGCAGCGCAGGTTCACGCACGCGGACGGATCGGCGCCGTCGATGCGCACCCCGAGCAGGCCGTAGTCGGCCGGATCGGCCGTCGGATGGTTGAGCACGCGCATCGTGAAGCCGGACTCGCGCAGGGCGTCGCCCGTGTTGTAGTTGGTTTCGCCGGCGCCGAGCTGGGGCGTGACGACGTTGGCGACGGTCTCGAACGTGAGCACGGCGGCGGCGGCGCCCGGGGCGGCCAGCAGCGGCAGCGCGCCCAGCACGGCGGCGCGCAGCAGCCTGGCCGCCGCGCCGCGGGCGCGGCTGGGATGGGAAGGTCGGTTCATGATGGGCCCTTGGTCCAGTGGTTGATCGGGGGGATTCATGCACCCGAGTCTGCTACCCATGGGGCGCGCACCCTAGGATGTTGGACAACATTGCGCGGCGGCGCGGCCGGCGCCGGCGGCCCGGTTTGCGCCAGCGCAAGGGCGCGCCGGCGATCCGTGGTGGATTTTCCCAAATGCAAAGAATGGCCGTCTTACATAGGCAAAATCGCAAAGAAAAGTTGGCGGGGGCGGGGGCGGCGTGGTAGCCTTGGCTCGCGCAAATTACCCTCAAGCACAGGAGTCGTTCCAATGTACGCAGTCAGCAACGCAGCGAACCATGTCGCGCCGGACGCGCGCCCGCGCCAGGCCGGGTTCACCCTGCTCGAACTCCTGGTCGTGATCGTCATCATCGGCCTGCTGGCGGCCTACGTCGGCCCCAAATACTTCGCCCAGCTGGGCAAATCGGAGGTGACGGTGGCGCGCGCCCAGATCGAGGCGTTCGAAAAGTCGCTCGAGATCTACCTGCTCGACGTCGGGCGCTACCCGAGCACCGAGGAGGGGCTCGGCGCGCTGCTGGCCGCGCCGGCCGCCGCCGGCGCCAAATGGAAGGGCCCCTACCTCAAAAAGAGCGTGCCGCTCGACCCGTGGGGGCAACCGTACAGCTACCGCTCGCCCGGCGCCAAGGGCGAATTCGAGATCGGCTCGACCGGCAAGGATGGCCAGCCCGGCGGCACCGGCGAGGCCGCCGACATCGGCTCGCAATAACGCGACCGACCCCCGACCGACCCCCGAGCGCCGCCCCGGCCCCCCTTAAAGGCACCATGCAGTACGCCGTCCGCACCCTCGCGCCCGACCTGTCGATCGCCACCCTGGTCGTCGACGCCCGCGACGAGGCCGACGTGCGCCGGCAGCTCGCCGCGCGCGGCCTGTTCGTCTCGGCGCTCGAGCCGGTCGGCGCCGGCGCGCGCCGCCGCGGCGGGCCCAGGCTGTCGCTGGTGCTGCTCAGCCAGGAGTTGCTGGCGCTGCTGACGGCCGGCCTGGGCATCGTCGAGGCGCTCGAGGCGCTGCTCGAGAAGGAGGCCGCTCCGGGCACCCGCGGCGTGCTCGAACGCCTGCTCGGCGGCCTGCGCGAGGGCAAGCGCTTCTCCAGCGTGCTGGCCGAGCAGCCCGACCTGTTCCCGCCGCTGTTCGTGGGCATCGTGCGCGCCGCCGAGGGCACCAGCGACCTGCCGCGCTCGCTGGCGCGCTACATCGACTACCAGCAGCGCATCGACGCCGTGCGCGGCAAACTGGTCAGCGCGGCGATCTATCCGGCCATCCTGCTGCTCGTCGGCGGCGGCGTGAGCCTGTTCCTGATCACCTACGTGGTGCCGCGCTTCGCCGAGGTCTACCAGGGCGCCGGGCGCGACCTGCCGTGGATGTCGCAGATGCTGCTTGGATGGGGCCAGTTCGCCAGCCGGCACGGCAGCTGGCTGCTGGCCGGCGCCGCCGGCCTCGGCGCGGGCGCGTTCTTCGGCCTGCGCCACCTGCTGCGCAGCGGCGCCGCCGCGAGCGCGCTCGCGCGCCTGCCCGGCATCGGCGAGCGCGTGCGCATCTATGAATTGTCGCGCCTGTACCTGACGCTGGGCATGCTCAGCGAGGGCGGCATCACCATCGTCAACGCGATCGACACGGTGCGGGAGATGGTCTCGCCGGCGGTGCGCCTCAAGCTGGCCGCCGCGCGCGCGGCGGTCGAATCGGGCCAGCCGCTGTCGTCGGCGTTCGAGGCCAACGGCCTGACCACCCCGATCTCGCTGCGCATGTTGCGGGTCGGCGAGCGCACCGGCGACATGGGGCCGATGCTGACCCAGTCGGCGGCCTTCTACGACGGCGAGATCGGCCGCGCGATCGAGCGCTTCACGCGCACCTTCGAGCCGCTCCTCATGGCCGCCATCGGGCTCGTCGTGGGCGCCATCGTGGTGCTGCTGTACATGCCCATTTTCGACCTTGCCGGAGACATGTCATGAGCGAAACCGGTCCCGTCGCCGCCGGCGCGGCCCCGGCCACCGCGGCGCCCATCGACCCGGCCCTGCTGGCCGCCGCGCGCGCGCGCAGCGCCGCCTCGCGGCGCCCGCTGGTGGCCGAACTCGAGGCCTTGAGCGGGATCGACCCGCGCCTGATCGTGCAGTCGCTGGCGGCCCCGTTCGGCCTGTCGGTGATGGAGACGGCCGACATGCTCGGCCAGAGCCCGGCCTTCGATCTGCTGCCGCTGGCGCAGGCGCTGGCGCGCCACTGCGTGCTGCTGCGCGCCGGCGGCGCGCTGACCGGCGTGGTCGCCGACCCTTTCGACCTCGACCTGCAGACCTGGCTCGGCACGCGCGCCAGGGCCACCCCGGGCGCACCGCTGCGCGTGCGCCTGGCGCTGCAGTCCGACATCCAGGCCTACCTGTCCAAGCAGGAGGAGTCGGCGCGCGCGGTCGACACGCTGGTGGCCGGCACCGGCGAAGCCCGGCGCGACGGCAAGACCGCCGCCGTGCTCTCGTTCGCGTCGGTGTCGGAGGCGGCCAGCCCGGCCGTCAAGCTGGTCAACTCGACCCTGTACGACGCGCTCAAGGCGGGCGCCTCCGACATCCACCTCGAGAGCACGGCCGGCGGGCTGGCCGTCAAGTACCGCGTCGACGGCGTGCTCGACCACGCCACCTCGGTCAACGGCATCGAGCTCGCCGAGCACATCATCTCGCGCCTGAAGGTGCTCGCCGAACTCGACATCGCCGAGCGGCGCGTGCCGCAGGACGGCAGCTTCCGGGTCGAGTCGGGCGGGCGCGAGATCGATCTGCGGGTGTCGATCATGCCCAGCATCCACGGCGAGGACGCGGTGATCCGGATTCTCGACAAGCGCGCCATGGTCGAGGCCTACGGCGCCCTCACGCTCGAGGCGCTCGGCTTCGACGCGCCCTCGCTGGTGTCGCTGCGCGCGGCTATCGGCCGAACCGCATGGCATGCTGCTCGTGACCGGCCCGACCGGCTCGGGCAAGACCACCACCCTGTACGCGGCGCTCACCGAGATCCACAACGGGCGCGAGAAGATCATCACGATCGAGGACCCGGTCGAGTACCAGCTGCCCGGCATCTTGCAGATCCCGGTCAACGAGAAGAAGGGCCTGACCTTCGCCAAGGGCCTGCGCTCGATCCTGCGGCACGACCCCGACAAGATCATGGTCGGCGAGATCCGCGACCGCGAAACGGCCGAGATCGCGGTGCAGTCGGCGCTCACCGGCCACCTCGTGCTCACCACCGTCCACGCCAACAATGTGTTCGACGTGTTCGGCCGCTTCACCCACATGGGGATCGACCCGTATGCCTTCGTCTCGGCCCTCAACGGCATCTGGGCCCAGCGCCTGTTGCGCCTTTGCTGTACCCACTGTGCAGTGTTATGTACGCCGAACGCCGAGCTGCTTGCCGAGTCGGGCCTGTCCGTCGGCGGCATCGTTGATTGGCGCCTGGTCGAGAGTGCCGGCTGCGAGCACTGCCGCGGCACCGGGTATCGCGGACGCACGGCAATCGCCGAGATGTTGATTCTGGACGACGAGATCCGCCAGTTGATCGTCGAACGCCAGCCCGTGAGCCGCCTGAAGGAAATGGCGCGCGCCAAAGGCACCCACTTCCTGCGTGAATCGGCGCTCAATCTGGCGCGCCAGGGACGCACCACGCTCAAGGAGGTCAATCGTGTTACGTTTGTGGCGTGATAAGTACTGCGTGGTGCTATGCCCGGACCGGCTGGAGGCGATCCGGCGCAGGGGACGCGCGTGCAGCGCGGTCGAACTAAAGTTTGCCCAAGCGCTGGTTCCCTCGATGGACGGGCCTCCATGGCGGGCCGCTGTCGAAGGGTTGCGCCGCTTCCTAGAGATGCCGGAAATCGGCAAGGGAGAGCTCGGCATCGTCTTGTCCAACCACTTCGTGCGCTATCTGCTGATCCCATGGAACGATCAGATCGCAAGCGAGGAAGAATTTCGCAACTACGCGGCAGCCGCGTTCGAAGAAGTCTATGGCGAAGCGGGCGCCGGATGGGAGGTGAGCGTGTCGGCGGAACGGCCGGGCTCGCCGCGCCTGGCGGCGGCGCTAGACCGGCAATTGCTCGAGGCCATCCGCGCAACGCTGGCCAACACGTGCGTGCGGCTTACCTTGGTCCAGCCTTACTTGATGGCGGCCTTTAACCGGGTAGTCAGGCCGCGGCATGACGAAGACCTCGTTTTCATGCTGGTCGAGGCTGGTCGAGCCTGCATCCTGGTGGCCCAGGGCGGGAAGTGGTGCCATGTAAGCGCCGCGGCGGTGCCCCAGGATCCGGCCGCGCTGTCGTCGTTGCTTGAGCGCGAAATCCAGTTGGCCGACCTGCCGGGGGAATCCGTGCCGCCGGTCGTCGTGCATGCCGCACATCTGCGCGGGCTGACCTTGGCACCGGTCCATGGGGTGGCGCCGCGTATGCTCGAATCGCGGCCTCTGGCCGGCCTTGCGCAGGTGGGCGGCGCGGCCTGCGAACTGGCCGCTGCGCTGGCGTAGCCCGATGCGTACCCTCTCCCTCGATTTCGAACACAAGGCCGGCGCAGCCACGCTCGGCCACGGGCTGCTCGCCGTCGGCGCCCTGGCGGCGGCACTGGTGGGGGGCGCTCAAGCGATGCTGTCCCGGGACCTTGCGCGCTACGCCACGCCCGCCTCCGACGCCCCGGCTGGAGGCGGGCCGAGCAAAGCATTGCCGGCGGGCGCCATCGCTTCGGAAACTGCGGCGCTTGAGGGCGCGCGCGCGGTCGTGGGCCACCTGTCCGGTCCAAGAGAAAAGCTGTTCAGAACGCTGGAAACCCTCGATGCGCCCGATGTTGCATTGCTGGCGATCGCGCCCAGTTCGCAAAAGCGCACAGTGCGCATTTCTGGGGAGGCGAGGACCTTTGGCGCCATGCTTTCCTACTTTAGCCAATTGCAGCAAAGCCGCACGTTCGACGACGTGGTGCTGGTCGAGCACGAAATCTTGAACGACGATCCGCAACGGCCGCTGCGTTTCAGCCTGTCGGCAAGATGGGGGCAGTAGCCATGTCAATGAGCCGCTTGATGTTTTCTCATTTCGTGCACAAACTCGGGACGCCAGGCGTGGCCGGGATCGTGCTGCTTGCCTTCAGTTTGGCGCTGGCGTTGTCCACGCTGTTGCCGTCATGGCATGAGCGCGATCGGCTCCGCGCTGGCGCTGCGGTGGCGCGGGACGTCGAGCGCAGAAATGGTGCGCGGGTAGCGCTGCCCGATTATTCGCCCGCGGCCCAATTGCGGGCGTTCTACGCGGTCTTCCCGTTATCGGCCGAGGCTCCGGTGGCTTTCTCGCTGGTGTACGCTGCCGCCGAGGAAGCAAACCTGGACTTGCTGCGCGGCGAATATACGCGCACGACCGACTGGCCAACCGGTCTCGTGCTCTATCACATGACACTGCCAGTACGCGCCAGTTACTCCCAGGTCCGGCACTTCGTGGCTGCGGCACTGAAGGCGGTACCCACGCTCGCTTTGGACGAACTGAGCTTCGAGCGCCCGAAGATTTTCGAGACCCAGGTGCAGGCGCGCATCCGTTTCACGCTGTATCTGAAGCTGCCATCATGAAGACGGCGACGCGGGCCCGGTTGTTTTGGATCCTGATCATCGCGGGGGCGGGGCTCGCGGCGGCCGCCTATGAGGCCGGTGGAAAGCAAGAGACAAGCAGCGCGAATCGCGCACGCCGCGCCCCGGTCGCAAGCGCCCTTGTGCAGCAGCGGCCGGCAAGGCCGGCGCTGCTGCAGGAGCTGGAGGCGCTGCAAGTGGGGCGTGCGCAGACACCTGCCGCGGAATTGTTCGGCGCGAAATCATGGTATGTCGCGCCCCCGCCGGCGCCGCCGCCGCCGCCGGTGCAAGCTGCGCCGGTTCAACCGAGCGCGCCCCCCTTGCCCTTCACTTTCATGGGTAAATTGGTCGAGGCGGAGCGGCTTACTGTATTTCTTGTCAAGCAAGAGCGCGTTTACATGGCATCGGAGGGCGACGTTATCGACGACACATATAAATTGGAAAAAATCGAACCGGGGCGATTGACGCTGCTCTATCTTCCGCTCAAAACGGTCCATACGCTCGTCGTGGGAGAATCTCAATGAAGTGCGGGAGGACGGTGCGATGTGCATTGCGCTGCTGCGCGGTCGCGGCGACGCTCTTGCTTGGCGCGTGCGCCGGCCAAGCGTTGAACCGCGAGGGCTTGGCGCTGATCGAGCAAGGAAGCTATGAGCAGGGCTTGAAGAAGCTCGAGCAAGCGGCAAAAATGGATGCGGGCGACCTTCGTCTCAAGATGAGCCTGCTCAACAACCGCGAGCGCGTGCTGGCGCAGATTCTGGCCGGGGCCGACAGCGCGCGCGCGGCCAGCAATCTGCCCGAGGCCGAGGCCAGCTACCGCAGTGCTCTGGCGATCGCCCCCGGCGATCCGCGGGCCGTCGAGGGTTTGCGTCTGCTTGAAAAGCGCGACCTGCACGGCGAGATGGCGCTCCAGGCCCACGCTGCGCTCAAGAACGGAGACCTGGAGCAGGCCGAAAGCATGGCCTTGAAGGTTTTGACGGTCAATCCTACGCACCGGCTCGCGCAAGACATACGGGCCCAAGTCGAGCGGGCGCGCGCCACCGACAGCGTGATTCCGCCGCAGCTCAAATCGCGCCTCACCAAGCCGGTGAGTCTGGAATTTCGCGATGCCAACCTAAAGATGGTGTTCGATGTCCTTTCCCGCGCCAGTGGCATCAATTTCATTCTCGACAAAGAGATCAGGAGCGATACCAAAATCACGATCTATGTGCGCAATGTGGCGGTGGAAGATGCGATCGACCTGACGCTGGTCCAGAGCCAGCTCGAGAAAAAAGTGTTGTCGGATAATTCCGTGCTGATTTACCCGAATACCCCGCAAAAGGTGCGCGAATATCAGGACCTCATCATTCGCAGCTTCTATCTTGTCAACAGCGATGCCAAACAGACCGCTAGCGTGCTCAAGGACCTTCTCAAGATCAAGGACATGCACGTCGACGAGCGCCTGAACCTGATTTCCATGCGCGATACGCCCGACACCATCCGCCTGGCCGAAAAACTGATCAGGACCCACGATCTGGCCGATCCGGAAGTGGTGCTCGAGATGGAGGTGCTTGAGATTAACCGCACCCGGGCTCTGGAACTGGGGGTGAGCTGGCCCGACACATTCACCTGGCTGGTGCCGGGCGTGAACGGCATCACGCTCAATGACCTGCCGTTTCGCCAGCATACCAGCGGGGCCCGGATCGGCGCCAATGCCAGCGTGCTGTTGAGAATGCGGCAAGACAGCAGCATCGCCAACGTGATTTCGAATCCGCGCATCCGGGTCAAGAATCGCGACAAGGCGAAAATCCTGGTCGGCGACCGGGTGCCGATCATCACGGCCACCGTCACGCCCGGCGCGACCAACCCAGTCACCACCGAGAGCATTTCCTATCTGGATGTGGGTTTGAAGCTGGAAGCCGAGCCGGTCATCCTGCTCGACGACGATGTGTCGATCAAGGTAACGCTCGAAGTGAGCACGCTCGGCGACTCGGTGACGACCCGTTCCGGTTCGCTCGCCTACCGGGTCGGGACCCGCACCATTGCCACCTCGTTGCGCTTGAAGGATGGCGAAACCCAGGTCTTGATGGGACTGATCCGGGACGAGGAGCGCAATACCGCGAGCGGCGTGCCGGGATTGATGGATCTGCCGGTGCTGGGGCGTTTGTTTTCTCTTCCGAGAAACGAAAAGCAGAAAACCGAGATCGTGCTGTCGATTACGCCGCGCATCGTGCGCAACCTGATACGGCCTGATGCGCACGAGATGCAATTCTGGTCCGGGACCGACATCAGCATGAAGGCCAGGCGGCCGGTCCTGCAAAGCGTGGCTGCCACTGCCACTGCCACTGCCACTGGCGCTGGGACGGCGCCGCAGGCGCCGGCACTTGCGCAAGATCCGGTGCCCGCCCAATACGCGGCGCAGTCGGCGGCCCTCGCGCCCGTAGCGCCGGCGCCAGCGCCAGCGCTGGGCCCGGTCCAGCCACTCCAACTGAGCTGGCAGGCCCCACCCAGTGCGCGCGTGGACGAGCAATTTTTGGTGGCAATGATCGCGCTTGCGCCATCGCCGCTGGTCAGCGCGGCGCTGGCGCTCAAATTCGACCCGGCGGCGCTGGAGGTGGTGAAAGTGGAGGAGGGCGACTTGCTCAAGCGAGCCAATGCTGAGACCCGCTTTAACCACACGATCGATGCGATGGGCGGCCGGTTGGCGCTGGGGATCGCCCACCCGGGACTGGAAGGCGTGCAGGGGCAGGGGCGCTTGTTCAACGTCACCTTCCGGGTCAAGGCTGCATCCCCGGCATCGCAGATCATGTTGAACAGCATGTCGCCATTGGGCCCGAGCGACGTGCCTATCGTGTTCAGCGTGACCGGCCCGCTATCGATTGCGTTGCAGCCATGACAAGCCCGAGCTTCCCGCTGACCTTCCGTTTGACCAGCGCCCGCCAGTCGTACGCAGGAAACTGCGTTGGCGCCGGTCGCGCGCTGCTCCGGGCCGTGCGCGGCTTCATGCTGGTGGAGCTATTGGTCACGGTAACGATCGTGGCGGTGCTCGCCAGCATCGCGCTGCCGCTCGCCGAGCTGGCCGTCAGGCGCCAAAAAGAACAGGCCCTGCACGCCGCCCTGCGCCAGATCCGCAGCGCCATCGATACCTATAAACTGGCCGGCGATCAGGGGGCGATCCGCAAGCGCGCGGACCAATCCGGCTACCCGGATTCGCTCGACGCGCTGGAAGGCGGGGTGGACGACGCGCGCAGCCCGGAGCGCGCAAAGATGTACTTCCTGCGCCGCTTGCCGAGGGATCCCCTGTATCCGGACGCCCAGGCGCCTGCCGCCGACACCTGGGGGAAACGCAGCTATGCGAGCCCGCCCGACGCGCCGCGCGAGGGCACCGACGTGTATGACGTGTATTCGCTCGCACCGGGCGCCGGTCTCAATGGCGTCCCTTACAACGAGTGGTGAGCGATGGATTCAGGGACGAAAAACAAGCGTGGGTTCGGTTTCACACTGATCGAGCTGCTGGTGGTCATGAGCATCATCGCGCTGCTACTGGCGCTGGCGGTGCCGCGCTATTTTCACAGCGTGACCCGGGCCAAGGAAGCGGTGCTCAAGGAAAATCTGGCGCTGATTCGCGATGCGCTCGACAAGCACTATGCCGACACGGGCGCCTATCCGGCCAGCATGGAAGTACTGGTTGCCAAGCGCTACTTGCGCAAGCTGCCGGAAGATCCGTTGACCGAGAGCGCAAGCACCTGGATCCCGATCGCTCCCGAGCGCCCGGGACAGGGCGGCATGTTCGACGTGCAAAGCGGCGCGCCCGGCACCTCTCTCACCGGCGAAGAGTACCGCACATGGTAAGCATCCGATTGCCTGTTGATCCGATTGGGCGCCAGCGCGGCCTGACCTATATCGCGCTGCTACTGGTGATCGCGCTGCATGGCGCGCTGTTGGCGGCGGCCGGTTCAGTCTGGCACACCGCGCAAAAGCGCGAGAAGGAGCGCCAGCTGCTATTCATCGGTGACCAATTCCGGCGCGCGATTCGCTCGTATGCCCAAAGCGGCCCGGGAATCAAGGGCCAGCTTCCCAAAACGCTCGACGAACTGTTGCTCGACCCGCGTTTTCCGGGGGTAAAGCGGCACTTGCGCAAGATATTTGTCGACCCGGTGACCTGGAACAAGGAGTGGGGATTGGTGAAAACGCCAGACGCGACGGCCATCATCGGCGTCTACAGTCTGTCGGATGAGGCGCCCCTGAAGACGGCCAATTTCCAGCCTCCCGACCAGGCGTTCGAGGGTGCCGCCACGTACGCAGACTGGAAGTTTGTGTACAAGCCACAATGACGGGGCTTGACTTCAATTGCAGTTTCATAGGGTTCGGCCGGACTGCAAGCATGGCGTTTACTGGATACTGCCGGCAAGCTCAAAGATCGGCAGATACATGAGCACCACGATGATGCCGATGAGCACGCCAATGACCGTCATCAGGATCGGCTCAAACAACTTGACGAACCAATCGACCCAGCGCGCCATTTCTTCATCATAGAAATCGGCGGCCCGTTCCAGCATCTGTCCCAAATTCCCGGAGCGCTCGCCGGCGCGCAGCAATTTCAAGGCAATCGGCGTGGTCAGATTGCTCTCTTCCAGCGCGTGCGAGAGAGAATGGCCTTCGCTCACGTGCACCGACACTTGCCGCAGGCGCTCGCGCATGGCCCCTTTCAGCAACCCTTGCACCATGTCCAGCGCAGCGATGATGGGTATGCCGCCCTGCAGCGTCATTCCCAGCGAACGATAAAAGCGCGCCAGCTGATACAGGAAGATGCGCTCGCGGATGCCCGGCAGGCGCGCCAGCGTCCGGCCCAGTTGCTCGCGCAGGCCTGGCTGTCGCAACGCGAACCAGCACAGCGCGATCGCGCCGCATGCGCCGATGGCAAGCGCTGCTTGGTGCGCGGCCAGAAATCGGCCCCACAACATCAGCATCTGCGACAACCAAGGCAGCGGGCGCTCGATTCCTTCGTAGACCACGCTAAATTTCGGCACCACGTAACCGAGCAGAAACAGCATGACCGCCGTTCCCACGGTCAGCAGCAAGGCCGGGTAGATCGAGGCGCTGGCGATGCTCTTTTTAACCTGGTCGATCTGCACCTGGTAGGCGATAAAGCGCGATAGCGTCTCGGCCAGCTCGCCGGTGCGTTCGCTCGAGCGCACCAGCGCGACGTAGAGATTGGGGAAGGCCGAGGGCGCCTGACCCAGGGCCTGGGAAAACGAGCGCCCTTCATGCAGGGCGCGCTTGATGTCGTCCAGCACCCTCTTGTGCTGGGGCTGCTGTTCCTTGTCGGCCAGGCTCTCGAGCGTGTCGATCAGAGACAAGCCTGCCCGCAGCAAGGTCGCCAATTCCTGGGTAAACAGCAGCAGCGGAAAAGCCGGCTCGCGCCGATGCCGCGCGGGGAGCCAGTTTTGTTGCGCGGCGATGGAGAGCACATGCATGCCCTGCGCGCGCGCGATCCGCATCGCATCGGCCTGACTCGGCGCGTCGAGTACCGCCTCGACAATGCCGGCCGGCTTGCGCACTGCCTTTATATGGAAGCGCACGACGCCCTCGCGCGCTGGCAATGAGCCGAAAAAGCGTTGACATTCATAGAAGCAATGCTACCGCCTTCGCAGCGGCATGCGTTGATGCTCGCCAAACATCAAGACATTGACATTTCTCTAACGGTAACGCCAACGCCGGTGGATCATATGCGGGCGGCGAGTTGCCGTGCTTTGGCCGGATCCACCATTGCCTCTATTCCTATGAAGACAAAGATCACGTTTCGCCCCGGAAGGATCGGTCGCCTTGCCATTGTCACGCTGTGCACTGCGTACGGCGTCGGCTCGCTTGGAGTTGCACCGCCCGCATGCGCCGATAATATCTACATGCGTACCGATCCGGAAGGCGTGCAGTATTTCACCAATGTGCCGAGCGACTCAGGCTACCAGCTCGCGCTCACAGCAAGCGAATCCAGAACAGCGCCGCCGATCGTGTCGAGTGCGCGCCGTGACCGCGACCGCGGCCGTGAGCGCCACGCGCTGGTGGTTTCGCACGCTGCGGCGGACACCGGGCTTCCGGAGAGCCTGCTGCATGCAGTGATCAAGGCCGAGTCAAACTACAATGCGAACGCGGTTTCACCCAGAGGCGCAGTCGGTCTGATGCAGCTGATGCCGGAAACCGCGCGTCGCTACGGCGCCCTCGATGCGCGCGATCCGGCCGCCAACGTGCTCGCTGGGGCGCGTTATCTCAAGAAGCTGCTCACACTGTTCGACGCCGATCTTACCCTGGCCCTGGCCGCCTACAATGCCGGCCCGGCCGCGGTAGTGCGCAGCCGGCGCGCGGTGCCGCCTTATGCCGAGACGCGGCGCTACGTGCCGCGCGTGCTGGAATTGTACCGGCGCGATGGGGCGCCATAAGCGGCTCCCGTTTGGGCATGGTCGCAGCAATTCTCAATTCAGATTTT
>NZ_PXWF02000325.1 GCF_003011895.2 Massilia glaciei
AATTCACCGTGGGGCGGACGCCGAACATCATTGCCAGGGTGCCCCGTTCCGCGCTATAATTGCCGGCTTTCCCTTCCCACACTCGTCTTGACGCCGAGGTGGGCACTTGTTTAAACGTCCCTAAGGAGTTATGCATGCGTCATTATGAAATCGTTTTTATCGTCCACCCGGACCAAAGCGAGCAAGTCCCGGCGATGATCGAACGCTACAAAGCCAGCGTGTCCACGCGCGGCGGTTCGGTCCACCGAGTCGAAGACTGGGGCCGTCGCCAGATGGCTTACTCGATCCAGAAGCTGCCAAAAGCACACTACATTTGCATGAACATCGAATGCGACAACGACACCCTCGTTGAGCTCGAGACCGCATTCAAATTCAATGATGCCGTGCTGCGTCATCTGACCGTTAAGATGAAGAAGGCTGAAACCGCGCCGTCGCCGATGATGAAATCGGTACAACGCGAAGACGCAGCCAAGAGCCACCGTTCGGAAGCCCCGGCTCCAGCGGCAGCACCGGCACCGGCGCCAGCAGCTGCGTAATTTCGCGGCCTCAGTATTCGTGAACACGGCCGGTCCACTTCGGTGAATCAGCTCCAGTTCGCAGCTTTTATCTCGGAGCGCGATGTGTTGCGCTACACGCCGGCGGGGATACCCATCGTATCGGCCATCCTGACGCACAGTTCGCGCCAGATGGAAGCAGGCGTGGACCGTTTGGTCGAGTTCGAAATCACCGCGCTGGCCGCGGGCGAGATTTCGGGCCGGTTCGGACGGGCGGAGTTGGGGGCTGCGCACCAGTTCACGGGATTTTTGGCCAAGAAGAACCGCAAAAGCAAAGCCCTGGTGTTTCACATCATTGATTTCAGTGCCGCCGCGTGAAGCGGACGCACATTTTAGATACAGGAGCCTCAAATGGCATTCGGTAAAAAATTCGACAAGAACAAGCTCAAGCTTAAAGAAAAGCGCAAACAACAGAACCCATTGTTCAAGCGTAAGAAATTCTGCCGCTTCACCGCGGCAAACGTGGAGCAAGTCGACTACAAAGACGTCGACACCCTGAAAGACTTCGTCCAGGAAAACGGCAAGATCATGCCAGCACGCCTGACCGGTACCAAGGCGCACTACCAGCGCCAGGTTGACACCGCCATCAAGCGCGCACGCTACCTCGCGCTGTTGCCATACACCGATCTGCACCACGCTTAAATCGTCCCAAAGACGATCTAAGACAGTCAGAACATCCTGGAGAGAAATATGCAAATCATTTTGTTAGAAAAAGTTGTAAACGTCGGCAACCTGGGCGATGTGGTCAAAGTCAAGGACGGTTACGCACGTAACTTCCTGATCCCGCAACGCAAGGCACGCCGTGCCACGACCTCGGCCGTGGCCGAGTTCGAAGTCAAGCGCGCAGAACTGGAAAAAGCGGCCGCCGAAAAGCTGGCAGCCTCCCAGGCGCAAGGCGAGAAGCTGGCCGGCATGACCGTCACGATCGCCCAAAAAGCGGGCGTCGATGGCCGTCTGTTCGGTTCCGTGACCAACTTCGACATCGCCGAAGCGCTGTCGAAAGTCGGTTTCGCCGTCGAAAAAGCCAACGTGCGCATGCCTAACGGCCCGCTCAAGACGACCGGCGAGCACGCCGTCGCCGTCGCCCTGCACACCGACGTTGTCGTGGACATCACGATCGCCGTCGTGGGCGAAGCAGCCTAAGAAGCCACCCTTTAGCGCGCCCCCCCGCAAGCCGGGCGGGCGCGCTGGAAGGAGCACAAGAAACCCGGGTCCGCCCGGGTTTTTTTTATGTCTTTTTTGGCCGCTTCGGGCGGTTTTTATTCCCTCAAAGTCACAAGCTGTCCACCCATAACGGGTATAATTCGCGCCATGAACGTCCCCTCAGATCCGCAACTCGACGCACTCCGCATCCCGCCGCACTCCATCGAAGCAGAACAGTCCGTCATCGGCGGCCTGCTGCGCGACAACGCCGCCTGGGACCGCATCGCCGACTTCATGCACGCGGACGATTTCTACCGCTACGACCACCGCATCATCTTCGAGCAGCTCGTCAAACTGATCAACATGGCGCGCCCGGCCGACGTCATCACCGTGTTCGAGGCGCTCACCAACCTGGGCAAGGCCGACGACGTCGGCGGCCTGCAATACCTGAACGCGATGGCGCAAAACACGCCGTCGGCGGCCAACATCCGGCGCTACGCCGAGATCGTGCGCGACCGCGGCATCCTGCGCAAACTGATCACCGTGGCAGACGAAATCTCGGGCAACGCGTTCAACCCGCAGGGCAAGGAGGTCAAGCAGATGCTCGACGAGGCCGAGTCGAAGATCTTCGCGATCGCCGAGGAGGGTTCGCGCGGGGCCCAGGGCTGGGTCGCGGTGCAGCCGCTGCTCACGCAGGTGGTCGAGCGCATCGACGAGCTCTACAGCCGTGAGAACCAGAGCGAGATCACCGGCGTGCCGACCGGCTTCATCGACCTCGACCGCATGACGTCGGGCCTGCAGCCGGGCGACCTGGTGATCGTCGCCGGCCGCCCGTCGATGGGCAAGACCGCGTTCTCGATCAACATCGGCGAGAACGTGGCGATCGACTCGGGCCTGCCGGTGGCCGTGTTCTCGATGGAGATGGGCGGCGCCCAGCTGGCCATGCGTATGCTCGGCTCGGTCGGCCAGCTCGACCAGCACCGCCTGCGCACCGGCCGCCTCAACGACGAGGACTGGCCGCGCCTGACCCACGCGATCCAGAAGATGAACGACGCCCAGCTCTACATCGACGAGACGCCCGCGCTCAACTCGATCGAGCTGCGCGCGCGCTCGCGCCGGCTGTCGCGCCAGTGCGGCAAGCTCGGCCTGATCATCGTCGACTACCTGCAGCTGATGACCGGCAACCAGCCCGGCGACAACCGGGCCTCCGAGATCTCGGAGATCTCGCGCGGCCTCAAGGGACTGGCCAAGGAGCTGCACTGCCCCGTGATCGCGCTGTCGCAGCTGAACCGCTCGCTCGAGCAGCGCCCCAACAAGCGCCCCATCATGTCCGACCTGCGCGAGTCGGGCGCGATCGAGCAGGACGCCGACGTCATCATCTTCCTGTACCGCGACGAGGTCTACAACGCCGATTCGCCCGACAAGGGCACCGCCGAGATCATCATCGGCAAGCAGCGTAACGGTCCGATCGGCGCCATCCGGCTGACCTGGATCGGGCAGTACACCAAGTTCGGCAACTACAGCGGTGGACTGGCCCTGTATCAGGGTGATTGATCCCCAGGGCGGTTGACCCCCAGGGCGAATGATCCGCTTGTTTTGCGCCCCGATCTTCCGCCCGGTTTTCGCAGGCCAGTTTTTGCACCCGGTTTCATTGTCATTTTTTAGTACGAAGAGCAAGGCGCCACCCGCAGCCTTCTGCAGCACCACTACGATTTAACGGAGAGAACCATGTTTGGACGCTTGATGCCCACCGAGGGCAAATTCTTTGATTTGTTTAACCAGCACGCCGCGCTGTGCGTCAAGGGCGCGCACGAGATGGTCGGCCTGATGACCAATTTCGACGACCTCGAGAACCGCACCCACGCCATCGAGAGCCTGGAGAAGCAAGCCGACAAGATCACCTACGCGTGCGTCGACATGCTGCACAAGACCTTCATCACGCCGATCGACCGCGACGACATCCACAAACTCATCACGCGCATGGACGACATCCTCGACCTGATGGAGGACGCCGCCCAGACCGTCTCGCTGTACGACCTCAAGGCCGTCACGCCAGAGGCCAAGCGGCTCGCCGAGCTGTGCCTGGCCTGCTGCGAGAAGGTGCAGGCGGCCGTCGGCCTGCTGCACAACATGGACAACTCGCGCAAGATCGTCGCCATCTGCGAAGAGATCGACCGCCTCGAGTCCGACGCCGACCATGTCATGCGCGCCGCAATGTCCAAGCTGTTCCGCGACGAGCCGGACGTGCGCAACCTCATCAAGCTCAAGGCCATCTACGAGATCCTCGAAACCGTGACCGACCGCTGCGAGGATGTTGCCAACATCATCGAAGGCATCATCGTCGAAAACGCGTAGGCGAAAGCGCTCCATGGAAAATCTTACAATGAGTATCTATGTGCTGGTCGGGCTCATCGCGCTGGCACTCGTATTCGATTTCATGAACGGCTTCCACGACGCCGCCAACGCGATCGCGACGGTGGTCTCGACCGGCGTGCTCAAGCCGCAGACCGCGGTGGCGATGGCCGCCGTGTTCAACTTCATCGCCATCTTCGTGGTGGGCTTGAAGGTGGCGGCGGTGGTCGGCAAGGGCACCATCGACCCGACCGTGGTCGACCAGTACGTCATCTTCGGCGCGCTGGTCGGCGCCATCGTCTGGAACCTGATCACCTGGTACTACGGGATCCCGTCGTCGTCCTCGCACGCGCTGGTCGGCGGCCTGGTCGGCGCGGCGGTGGCCAAGTCGGGCACCGGGGCGCTGGTCGGCGGCGGCCTGCTCAAGACCGTCATGTTCATCGTCATATCGCCGCTGATGGGCTTTTTGCTAGGCTCGATCATCATGCTCATCGTGTCGTGGGCGTTCGTCAAATCGACCCCGCGCAAGGTCGACACCTGGTTCCGCCGCATGCAGCTGGCCTCGGCCGCCGCCTACAGCCTCGGGCACGGCGGCAACGACGCGCAAAAGACCATCGGCATCATCTGGATGCTCCTGATCGTGGCCGGCGTGACCGCCTCGGGCGACAAGGCGCCGCCGATGTGGGTCATCGTCTCGTGCTACGCGACCATCAGCCTGGGCACCCTGTTCGGCGGCTGGCGCATCGTCAAGACCATGGGCCAGAAGATCACCAAGCTCAAACCGGTGGGCGGCTTTTGCGCCGAGACGGGCGGCGCCATCACGCTGTTCGTGGCCACCGCGATGGGCATCCCGGTCTCGACCACGCACACCATCACCGGCGCCATCGTCGGCGTGGGCGCGTCGCAGAAGATGTCGGCGGTGCGCTGGGGCGTGGCCGGCAACATCGTGTGGGCGTGGGTCTTCACGATCCCGGCCTCGGCCTTCATGGCCGCGATCGCCTGGTGGATCGGCACCCTAATCATGTAAGAGGCATGCGGGCGCGCAAGCGCCGCAAGGGGCCGGGCCGCGACGCGCAATGCGTCGCCGCCCGGCCTTTTTTGTTTTTGCATCAATGGCGAACGCGGAGCGGGGGGGGGGGCTTTGAAAGATTGTCAAAATGTATATTATAATGGCCGCAAACCAGAAGCGGAAGTTGGATTGACGCTGCAAAAAGCGGTGGCTTAAGGTCGCTGAAGTACCTATACCAAGGGATGCAAATTTATGAATTCGGTTTTCATTCGCGGGCTTGCGCTGGTGGGCGCAATTACCCTATCGGCCTGCACGACCGCTCAGCCGGCCGCGAATGCCGGGCCGGTTTCCCAATCAAAGGCCGCCAATCGTCCGGTTCTGCCAACGCCATTCACACCGCGGCCTGACCTGGGCAAAATTCCATGTTCAGAACTAATTTCGCTGATGCGCGATGGCTCCGATGA
The DNA here is from genome assembly GCF_003011895.2 of Massilia glaciei. Classification (GTDB taxonomy): domain Bacteria; phylum Pseudomonadota; class Gammaproteobacteria; order Burkholderiales; family Burkholderiaceae_D; genus Telluria_A; species Telluria_A glaciei. Next base: position 5,523 of record NZ_PXWF02000325.1, read on the forward strand.
GAAGCCTAGCAAGGAAGCAGAGGAAGTTCGCACCGATTTGGAGAAACTGGCCTCGAAGCACCCGGCCAAATTGTTCGCCGCAGTTCCGGGTCAGATAATGTGGTGGATGAACCGCTAAAACATACTAACCATGCCATAGCCCTGACCCTCGCCGTCCATGAGACAAACCATGCGGTCGACTTCGCACTCGACGCGTGCGGTGGCGGCAAGGCGAGCTATTTCTTTTTCGGGCAGGTGTGGAAAACCTAGCACGAAATTGGAAGCACTGCGAATTATTCCGTGGCCGAATCCGCGATCCCCGAACGGTTCAAGATACGAAATCCCAGCTCGAGATTTACCAGGTACATCATCAATAGCAAGGCGTCTTCTGGAAACGATTTTTCAATACTGCTCGATGAATTGAACGCGCATGTCGGGGCCGGGCGGATGGAAATAGATTTTGCGCAGACCGATCTCTATGCAAAGCTGCGCAAGTCGGTGACATTACTCGATGGTAATATCGCCGGCACGGCTGATTTGATGATGTATGTTGTCGCCTACCTCAAGGCGGCAAGGGAAAGCGACCGCGCCGGCCACGAGAAAATATCCAAGAGTCCATTGCTGCTAACGCATTTGCAGCGTGTCTGGTCGGAAGCGGAACGGGTGGTCGCCGCCGCGGATGAATTTTCGGTAAGAGCCGGCGGGTTCTATCACGTGCCGGAAGACGTGCTGGCGTTTGTTTCCAGTGCCGACTCACTAGCCGAGCTTGACCGAATTGGTATTGAGCACCCCTTGAAATATTCATCCAAATAAACGCAATACGGGGCTTCCGCCTTCCCCCGGTTCAACCGGCGCCCGCGGAACCGGGGGCGGGGCGGCATGGCCGCACGGGCGCTTCCGGCATTCGTGCTCTTTTTGGATGCGCGTCCAGTCCCTTTTTTTCTCGTTTTGTCTCTGCTGCCACGAGGGAAATTCTGCGCGACCAAACCAGACAAAACGCGCACGAATGCGACGTGAAATGCGCATGAATGCCAGAGAGGGCCGGGCAGGGGCGGTGCCGTCCGCGCCCCGAGCCGCGCAACACAACTCGCGCGCAACATGCTTGCTGGACGCTTGCCTGCCGCTTGCCTGTGGCCTGTTCGATGCTTGCCTGATGCCTATTCGATGCCTGCTTGACGCCTGCTTGACGCCTACTTGATGCCTACTTGATACACACCGCGCGCACCATCTTCATGTCGGTGATCCCGACGAGCACCTTCTCGATGCCGTCCATCTTCAGCGTGAGCATGCCGTCCTCGAGCGCGGCGGCGAGCAGCTGGGCCACCCGGCTGTGCTCCTGCAGCAGCTTCTTGACCTTGTCGGTGCCGATCATCAGCTCGTGCAGGCCGACCCGGCCGCGGTAGCCCTTGTTGCATTCGGCGCAGCCGACCGCGCGGTACATGGTCAGCTTGCCGGCCGGGTTGGCGTAGCGCTTCTTCCAGCCGTCGAGCACCGCCGCGCGCGCCAATTCGGCGTCGGCCTTGAACGACTCGGTCGCGAGCAGCTCCTCGCAGAACTCGTTAAGCAGCTGGTCGACCTCTTCGTCGTCCGGGTGGTAGGCCAGCTTGCAGGAGCCGCATAGGCGCTTGGCCAGGCGCTGGGCGAGGATGCCGAGCAGGGCGTCGGCGAAGTTGAACGGGTCCATGCCCGAGGTCGAGCAGGCGCACGATCGACTCCGGCCGCGCTGTTGGTGTGCAGCGTGGCGAACACCAGGTGGCCCGTGAGCGAGGCCTCGATGCCGGTCTGGACGGTCTCCTTGTCGCGCATCTCGCCGACCATGATGATGTCCGGGTCGGCCCGCAGCAATGCCCGCATGACGGTGGCGAAATCGAGCCCGGCCTTGCGGTTGACCTGCACCTGGCGCAGGCCCTTCTGGGTGATCTCGACCGGGTCCTCGGCGGTCCAGATCTTGGTCTCGGGCGTGTTCAGGTAGCTCAGCACCGAGTGCAGCGTGGTGGTCTTGCCCGAGCCGGTCGGGCCGCACACGAAGAACAGGCCGTACGGCTTCTCGATCGCCGCGCGCAGGCGCTCGAGGTTGTGCGGCAGCACGCCGAGCTTGTCGAGCGGGATCGGCTCGCCGGCGGCCAGGATCCGCATCACGATGTCCTCGACCCCGCCCGAGGACGGGATGGTCGCGACCCGCAGCTCGATGTCGAGCGGGCCGTATTTCTTGAACTTGATCTTGCCGTCCTGGGGTTTGCGCCGCTCCGAGATGTCGAGGTCGCACATGATCTTGACGCGCGCCACCAGCGCGTTGCGGTAGCTGCCCGGGATCTCGATGTAGGGCACCAGGGTGCCGTCCTTGCGGAAGCGGATGCCGGTCTTGCCCTTGCCCGGCAAAGGCTCGATGTGGATGTCGGAGACGCCTTGGCGGTAGGCGTCGACGATCACCTTGTTGACGAGGCGCACCAGCGTGTTGTCCGACTCGGTGATCAGCTCGGCGCTCGCCACGCTCACCGCCTCCTTGCCGGCGCCCAGCTCCGACACCAGCGAGTCGATGTTCTGGCTGGCGCCCGGGGCGCCGTAGAACTGCCTGATGACCGTGTCGAGCTCGTCGGCGCTGGCCATCACGGGATCGATCTTGAGCTTGGTGAAGAAGGCGAGCTCCTGCAGCGCCTCGAAGGCGAGCGGGTTCTCCATCGCCACCACCAGGCGGGTCGAGGTGCGGTACAGCGGCATCACCATGTGCTTGCGCACGATGTCGCCCGAGACCGCCTTGATCAGGTTCGGCTCGAACTCGAATTTGCTCAGGATGACGAACGGGATGCCCAGCTTCTGGGCCAGCACGCGTTTGATGGTCTCCTTGCTGACCAGGTTCATCTCGACGAGCAGGTCGCCCAGCGGCATTTTGCGGTCGGCCGTCTGCATGCGTAGCGCCTCCTGCAGCTGCTCCTCGGTGATCAGGTTCTCCTGCAGCAGCGCCTCGCCCAGCCTGACGGTCGGCTTGCCGCTTTGCCCCATCAGCGCGAACTCGACCTGCTTCTGGCTCACGATCTGCTGGCGCTGCAGGTAGTCGCCCAGCTTCTGGGTGCGCAGCCGCTCCTGTTTCTCGAGGCCCGCGTTGACCTGCTCCTCGGTGACGAGCTTCTCGTCGATCAGCAATTTTCCGAGCTGGTCGCCGATCTGGTAGCTGGCGATGGCGTCGGTCGGGATGAACCAGCGCAGCACGTTCTCGCCGTAGCTGACCAGGAACAGGAACACCCCGTACCGTTGCGGCACGTAGCCTACCGTCTCCGAGACGAGCTGCTCGCCGTCCTTGAAGATGACGATGCATTTTTGCTTGATGTTGGCCGGCTGGCTCTGCACGTTGCCGGCGCCGAGCGGCAGCGCCAGCCGGCGCAGCTCGACGGCCCCGTTCAGGCGCAGGCTCTTGAAGGTGGAAAAGCCCAGGCTCACGTTCGAGGCGCCGCGCTCGGGATGGAATTCGAGGATCTCGGCGACCGGGTCGAGCGCGGCCATGTTGCCGACCTGGCGGCGGCCGTCGTTCATGACCACCACGGCCGGCGCGAAATTGCTGTTGGCGACCATCGGTTTGACGACGACCTCAAAATGCGGCGGAATCGGCCATTCGAATTCTGTACTCATGTGCTCCCGATCTAAGGTTGCGCGGCGTCGGCGGTGGCCGGTGGCGGGGCGCGCCCGCGCGCTTCATTTTGGCGCATCGGCCAAGCAAGTGCAAGACTGCAGTCAATTGTGCCAAGGTAATAAGAATTGCCCGCGCGCCGCGCATCCGGGCGGGCGGGCGCGGCGCGCGAATCCGAGATCGCCGGCGGCGTTCGGGGACATTTATATTTCCATCATATAAATGGCGAACAAAAAACGTATTTGCCATACATATCGGCGCTGATGCATAGTTGTACCGCTTGGAGGCAGGCAATGGGCATCCCGCGGGCGGCGCCATCAAAAATGGCGCGCCGCACGGGAGGCGAAACGCACTTGTCTTCGGTAGGCCGGCGCCGCTACAGCGGCCCCGGCTTTGCGCCCGCCTCCAGCCACCGGGTAATGTTGCGGCAATGCGACAAGCGCGTCCCGCCCGGCAGGAAAACCAGGGGACGGCGCCGCCGCCCAGCCTCACGATGCACGCCTGAACGGGAAAACTGTTAATGAACGTAACAAGCGCCACCACCAGCCGCCTGAAGTCGGTCGCATCGCTGGGCCAGCAGGTCTGGCTCGACAACCTCAACCGCGAACTCGTCACCAGCGGCGAACTGGAGGGCTGGATCGCCGACGACGGCATCCAGGGCGTCACCTCGAACCCCGCCATTTTCTACAACGCGATCCGCACCGACGCCGCCTACCGCGCCGCCCTGCCCGCGCTGCGCCTGCTGCACGCCGACCCCGAGGCCTGCTTCGAGGCGCTGGTGCTGCCCGACGTCCGGCGCGCCTGCGACCTGCTCGCCGGCGTGCACGCCGCCAGCGCGGGCCGCGCCGGCTTCGTCAGCTTCGAGGTCTCGCCGCGGCTGGCGCACGACGCCGCCGGCACCGTCGAAGCCGCGCGCCGCCTGTGGGCCGCGATCGACCGCCCCAACGCGATGATCAAGATCCCGGCCACGGCGGCCGGCGTGGCCGCGCTCGAGGAGGCGATTTTCTCGGGCATCAACGTCAACATGACGCTGCTGTTCACCCGCGCCCAGGTGCTGGCGGTGCGCGCGGCGCACCGCCGCGGGTTGGCGCGCCGGCTCGAGGCCAAGTTGTCGGTGCAGCGCATCGCCAGCGTCGCGAGCGTGTTCATCAGCCGGGTCGACGCCGTGGTCGACGCCCTGCTGCCGCCGAGCGCGGCCAACCTGCGCGGCAAGGCCGCGATCGCCGCGGCGCGCCTGGCCTACCGCGAGTGGCAGAACGACGCCGCGTTCGCCGTGTTCGCCGCGTTCGGCGCCGCGCCGCAAGCCCTGCTGTGGGCCAGCACCGGCACCAAGGACCCGGCCATGCGCGACGTCGCCTATGTCGAGGAGCTGATCGGCGAGGGCACCGTCAACACCGTGCCCGACGCCACCCTGGCCGCCTTCCGCGACCACGGCGAGGCGCGCGCCTCGCTCGGCGAGGGCGTCGACGAGGCGCGGGCGGTGCTCGCGCAGCTCGGCCGCCATGGCATCGACCTCGATACAATTGGTAACGACCTATTACTTAAAGGACTGACACAATTCGAGCAGGCCCATGCCAATTTGCTGGCGTTGGTTGTCGTGTCCGTTTAAGCTTACGCAGTTCGGCCCGTTCCCTCGGGCACGCCGGGTACAATAATGCAATTCCCAGGAGCCACACATGAAATTGAAGCAACTTAGCCTTTCGATCGCCGCCCTCTGTGTCGCCGCCAGTGCCGGCGCGGCGCCCATCGCCGCGCCGAAACTGGGCATCATCTACGATGCCGGCGGCAAGTTCGACAAGTCGTTCAACCAGTCCGCCTTCGAGGGCGCCGAACGCTTCAAGAAGGAAACCGGGATCAAATTCATCGAGGCCCAGGCCAGCAGCGACACCCAGGCCGAGCAGGTGCTGCGCGGACTGGCGCGCAAAAAACTCGACCTCATCGTCGGGGTCGGCTTCTCGCAGACCCAGGCGATCCAGAAGGTCGCGGCCGAGTTCCCCAAGGTGCGCTTCGTGCTCATCGACAGCATCGCCAAGGGCGGCAACGTCAATTCGATCATGTTCCGCGAGGAGGAGGGCTCCTACCTGGTCGGCGTGGCCGCGGCCATGGCCTCGAAATCGAAAAAGATCGGCTTCATCGGCGGCATGGACATCCCCCTGATCCGCGCCTTCTCGTGCGGCTACGTGCAGGGCGCCAAGTCCGTCCATCCCAAGATCGAGACGTTCCAGAACATGGTCGGCACCACCCCGGCCGCCTGGAACGACCCGGCCAAGGGCGGCCAGCTGGCGCGCTCGCAGTTCGAGCGCGGCGTCGACGTCGTGTTCGCCGTGGCCGGCGGCAGCGGCATGGGCACCTTGCAGACGGCCAAGGAGAAGGGCAAGCTGGGCATCGGCGTCGATTCGAACCAGAACTACCTGCATCCGGGCACCATGCTGACCTCGATGGTCAAGCAGGTCGGCAACGCCGTCTACGACAGCTTCAGCCAGGTCAAGGCCGGCACCTGGCAGCCTGGCGTCGCCTACCGCGGCCTGAAAGAGGGCGGCGTGGACTGGGTGGTCGACAAGGACAACCGCGCGCTGGTCTCGCCGGCGATGGAAAAGGCCGTCAACGCCGCCAAGGCAGCGATCATCAGCGGCAAAACCAAGGTGGTCGACTACCGCGTCGCGGGCAAGTGCCCGGTCTGATTTTTTCCCGTTCGACGCAGCAGCCCACGTAAAAGCGCGCCGCCCCGGAGCACCGGTCCGGCGCGCTTTTGAATGCATCCCTTTTGAATGCATTCCTTTACCAGTTCTCTACCGAAGTGTCCGATCCTATGCAGCCAGCCGTAGAATTTCGCAACATCAGCAAGGCCTTCGGGCCGGTGCAGGCGAACGTTGACGTCAGCTTCACCATCGCCAAGGGCTCGATCCACGGCGTGATCGGCGAGAACGGCGCCGGCAAGTCGACGCTGATGAGCATTTTGTACGGCTACTACCGCGCCAGCGGCGGGCACATCCTGATCGACGGCCAGCAGCGCGACATCCGCAGCAGCCACGAGGCGATCGCGCTCGGGATCGGCATGGTCCACCAGCACTTCATGCTGGTCGAGAATTTCACCGTGCTCGACAACGTCATGCTCGGCACCGAGGGCGGCTTCCGGCTCGGCGCCAAGCGCGCCGCGGTCGAGGCGAGATTGCGCGAGATCTGCCAGCGCTACGCGCTCGAGATCGACCCGCTGGCGGTGGTCTCCGACCTGTCGGTGGGCGCCCAGCAGCGCGTCGAGATCCTCAAGCAGATCTACCGCAGCGCCAACATCCTGATCCTCGACGAGCCGACCGCGGTGCTCACGGCGCAGGAGACGGCGTCGCTGTTCGAGATCCTGCGCACCTTCAAGGCGCAGGGCAAGACCATCATCCTGATCACCCACAAGCTCGGCGAGATCATGGAGATCACGGACCAGGTCACGGTCATGCGCGGCGGGCGCGTGGCCGGCGCCACCGCCACCGCGGCGAGCTCGAAGGAGGCGCTGGCCGGCATGATGGTCGGGCGCCCGATCGAGAGCGAGTTGGCGCGCGCGCCGTTCGCGCCGGGCGCGCCGGTGCTCGAGGTCAGGGGCCTGCAGCTCGACGACAAGGACAAGGTGCGGCGCCTGGCCGAGATCGACCTGACGATCCACGCCGGCGAGATCGTCGCGCTCGCGGGGGTGTCGGGCAACGGCCAGAGCGAACTGCTCGAAATTTTGTCGGGCATGCGCCTGCCCTCGTCCGGCACGGTCGCGCTCAACGGCGTCGCGCTGCCGTTCGCCAGGCGGCGCGACGCCGACGGCCTGCCCGCGCAGTTCCGCGAGCTCGGCATCGGGCACGTGCCCGAGGACCGCCTGCGCGACGGCGTGATCAAGGACTTCTCGGTGATGCAGAACAGCGTGTTCGGCTACCAGGACAAGGTCGCGAACCGCTGGGGCCTGTTCGACTTCAAGCGCATCGCGCAGCGTTGCGGCGCCCTCATCAAGAACTTCGACGTGCGCCCGGCCGACCCCGACATGCGCATCGGCCTGCTCTCGGGCGGCAACCAGCAAAAGGTCGTGATCGGGCGCGAGGTGATGGCCAAGCCAGCGCTGCTGCTGGTCGGGCAGCCGACCCGCGGGGTCGACATCGGCACCATCGAAAGCATCCACAAGGAGCTGCTCAAGCTGCGCGACGCCGGCGTCGCGATCCTGCTCGTGTCGGTCGAACTCGAGGAGGTGCGCGCGCTCGCCGACCGCATCGTCGTCATGTCCGGCGGGCGCATCACGGGTGGACTCAAGATTGAAGAATTCGACACCACGCGCATCGGCCTGCTGATGGGCGGGATGCACAAGAAATGAAACCGGCACAATGAAAACAACCGAACTCCCGCGCTGGGCCAGCGCCTTCGTCCTGCCCGTCCTGAACCTGCTGTCGGCCCTGCTGGTGGCCGCGCTCGTGATCCACCTGCTCGGCGAGGACCCGCTCGAGTCGCTCAAAATTTTGGTCGACAGCGCAATCATCAACCCCGAGGGCCTGAGCTACACCCTGTTCTACGCCAGCACCTTCATCTTCACCGGCCTGTCGGTGTCGATCGCGATGAAGGCGGGCCTGTTCAACATCGGCAGCGAGGGCCAGATGTACCTCGGCGGCCTGGGCCTGACGATCGCCCTGCTCACGCTCGACAGCAGGCTGCCGGCGCTGCTCCTGATCCCGATCGCGATGGTCTCGAGCGCCGCCTTCGGCGCGCTGTGGGCCTTTTTGCCGGGCTACCTGCAGGCGCGCCGCGGCAGCCACGTGGTGGTGACGACGATCATGTTCAACTTCATCGCCGCCAGCCTGATGAACTTCATCATCGTCAAATACCTGATCCCCGCGGGCGAGCAAAATCCGGCCAGCCGGGTGTTCTCGAGCGCGGCCGAAATGCCGCGCCTGAACGCCTGGCTCCCGGCGCTCGGCGACACCCCGCTCAACATCAGCTTCCTGATCGCGATCGCCGCGCTGGCCGTCTACGGCGTGATGGTGGGGCGCTCGGCGTGGGGCTACAAGCTGCGCGCGACCGGTTTGAACCACAACGCCGCGCACTACGCGGGGGTCTCGATCAGCCGCATGATCATCGTCGTCATGCTGATCTCGGGCGCGCTCGCCGGCCTGGCCGCGGTCAACTCGGTGATGGGCTCGACCCACTACCTGAGCCTGAACTTCCCGGCCGGCGCCGGCTTCGTCGGGATCGCGATCGCCCTGATGGGACGCCAGCACCCGGTCGGCATCTTTTTGTCGGCGGTGCTGTTCGGCGCGCTGATCCAGGGCGGTTTCGACCTGTCGCTCGAAAAACCGAACATCCCGCAAGAGACCTTCATTTTCATCCAGGGCCTGATCATCCTGTTCTGCGGCGCGATGGAGAATCTGTACGCTCCCGCGGTCCTCAAAACGCTCAACCTGCGCAAGGGATAAGCCATGGACGACATCCAACTATCGAGCATCGTGGTCTCGACCATCCGCAACGCGCCCGTGCTCATGTTCGCGGCGATGGCCGGCCTGTTCGCCGAACGCAGCGGCGTGGTCGACATCGGCCTCGAGGGCAAGATCCTGGCCAGCGCGTTCGCCTCGGCGGCGGTGGCCTTCGTCACGCAAAACCCGTGGTACGGCGTGGCCGCCGGCATGGCCGTGTCGGCCGCGCTGGCGCTGCTGCAGGGCTTCGTGAGCATCACGCAAAAGGGCAACCAGCTCGTCGGCGGCATCGCCATCAACATCGCCATGAGCGGCCTGACCTTCGTGCTGGCGCAGTTCTTCTTCCAGCAGGGCGGCCGCACGCCCGACCTGGGCGAGGCGCGCCTGTTCGACATCGTCCTGCCCGGCACCGCCGCGCTCGAGGGCGTCCCCTTCCTCGGCTGGTTCTACGGCCACGTGATCGGCGGCCATTCGATCCTTGTGTACCTCGCGTTCCTGCTGGTGCCGATCGTGCACTGGACGCTCTACCACAGCCGCTTCGGCCTGCGCCTGCGCGCCTGCGGCGAAAACCCGCACGCGGCCGACGCGGCCGGCGTCAGCGTTGAGGCGACGCGCTACATCGCGATGCTGGTGGCCGGCGTGCTGTGTTCGTTCTCGGGCGCCTACCTGGCGATCGTCCAGAGCGGCTTCTTTTTGCGCGACATGTCGGCCGGCGCCGGCTACCTGGCGCTGACCGCGCTCGTGTTCGGCAACTGGCGTCCGATCTACACGGTGCTCGGCTGCATCATGTTCGGCTTCTTCGGGGCGGTGCAGATCCAGATCGAAGGGGTCGACCTGCCGCTGGTGGGCCGCATCCCGGGCTCGCTGATCCAGATGGTGCCGTACGTGGTCACGGTGATCGTGCTGGCCGGCTTCATGGCCAAGTCGGTCGCGCCCAAGGCGCTCGGCAGACCGTTCGTCAAGTCGCGCTGATCGATCCCTGGGCCCGGCGCCGCGATGGCGCCGGCGCCATCAATTCTCGGCTGGCCGGCTCGAACGGCGCAGCGTCCATCCCAGCGCGACCCCGGCCGAGGTGCCGCTGCCTCTCTTGACGAGCGGGCTGTCGCGGTTGGCCGCGTTGGCCAGGCTGTCGTGGCGCATGAATCCAAACACCAGCAGGTCGCGGTTGACCCGGTAGCTGCCGGACAGGCCCACGCGCACGAACATCAGGCCGGCGTCGGACCGGTAGGCCGGGCGCGTTGGCGTGGCGAATTCGGGCCGCACCCCGTAGAAATGCGCGTTGATGGCGCGGTTGCCAAGCGCCAGGCCGGCGCTGGTCTCGACGCTCCAGGCGGCGCCGGCCGGGCGGAGCTCGTGCACCAGCTTGGGCTCGAAGATCCAGCCGCGGTGTTTCAGGCCGCCGCTCGCCTCGAGCACCGCGCGCAGCGGCAGCTCGAGCCGCAGGCCGCTGTCGGGCGCCGGTTTGGTGATGCGGTAGGTCAGGCGCGGGCCGACTTCAAACCCAAGGCCGATGTCGGGCATGCCCTCGCGCGCGGCGACGTCGCGCGAACGCGACGGCAGCGAGCCGGCGAAGCCGAGGTCGAGCTCGAACCGGTCGGTGCGCAGCAGGCGCGCGCCGAGGCCGGTCTCGTCGGAGCGGAAAACCTTGCCGCGGTAAATGAGCAGGGGCACCAGGATCGCGCGCGAGGAGGACTCGCGCGCGCCCGGATAGGCCGGGGTGGACGCGGCGCCGGCGCCGAGCATGAGCTCCCACAGGGGTTCAACCGGCGGCGCGGCCGCGGCGGCGGCGGGCGTGGCCGGCACAATTGCAAACAGGGCGGCGAGTAGCAATGGCGGGCGGTTCATCTTGGGCGGGCTCCGGTGGCGCGTCAGCCCGCGCGGTGTGGGCTATGACGGGTGCCCGGGCAGCCTATCATGTTTGCACGGATGCCGAAGTTCATACGACATCCGCATGAGTGAACGCTTGGGCTCGCCCATTTCAGCCGGCGCGAAAGAAGTGATATCGAGACCGTGTTTTCGAAACCGGGGTCTGACCCCGGTTTTGCGGTTTTTTGCCCGATCCGGGACCTTTCAAGGGCTACGGCGTGGACCGATGGCAATCAATTGCGAAACCGGGGTCAGACCCCGGTTGTGAAACGTGCGGACCTTTCGGTTGCAAACCGATGGCCGGATCCCCGCCGCGCCTTGCCCCGGCGCACTGGACGCGCCATGGCGACCGACCCGGGGAGTGGCGCGGACCGCGCTTACGGCCAGATCGCGCGCAGCAGGGCCGCCAAGTGGTAGCCGCCCTTGGTCAATTGGATGCGCGCCAGCGCCGAGCTTGGCACCGGGTAGTTGTCCGGCACGTCGATGCCGAAGGTGTAGAAGGTCTCTCCCTTGCGGTTCTTTTGCGCCGTGCGCGCGCCCGGGGTGACGTGCATGTAAGCGACCTTGGACACGAGCAGCGCGTCGTTGGCCCACTGCACCGGCCAGCCGCCCGGCGCGCCGGTGTTCATGACGACATCGGGTTTGGCGTCGATCATCATCTGCGCGTACTGCTCGGGCGTTTTGGCGCCGACCCGGCGCATCGCGTAATCGACCACGGTGCTATCCCAGTACGAGTGGAACGGTTTGGTCTTGGAGCGGGTCATGCCGGCCGGCAGCGCCTTCTCCTCGCCCGGGATCAGCGCCGCGCTGGTGCTGGCGATCTTCTCGTCGCTCAGCAGCAGGCTGTTGCCGCCGCGCGAGTCGACGATGTTCTCGCCATCGATCTCGGCGTGCGTGTGCGGCACCATGAACATGCCGTCCCTGCCGACGAAGGCGGCGCCCACGTGCAGCGGCTGGTGGATGTCGCCGCCCATGTGGGCGATCAGGAGCAGCGCCTGGCGCGGCGTGAATTTGTGCGGGTTCGAGGCAGGATCGGTCTTGCCCTGCAATACCGCGATCGCCTGCTCCAGCGTTTTGACGATGTCGTGCCCGAAGCCGCCCACCGCGCCGTCCTTGTATTCGGTGTTCTGGAACGGGATGTCGGTGTAGTGGTATTCGGTGTGCTTGGCGTTGGCCCCGACATAGGCGGCCATCTCGGGCGTCTGCGGACCGCAATAGCTGCCCTTGACGCAGTCGGCCCAATTGGCCACGGAGGCGAGCGTCTCGCCCGGCAGCAGCAGCTCCCTGACGCGCTTTTCGGCGCGGCTGCCCTTGATCAGTTTATCGGCCATGGCGCCGACCGCGCGGTGGCCGTCGTTGCCCCAGGCGTGCGCGGGCTGGGCCGCGAAGGCGGCGCCGACGGCGAGCACGCAGGCGAGCGCCTTGCACGTCAATCTGGCTTGCGGTTTCATGGCGGATTCCTTGGATGGGTTCGATGGTTTCATTTGCCCTGCTCGATGCGCCCGGCCGTGCTGTGGCTGCCGGCCGGCTTGCCCGCGCGCTCGGCCTCGGCGAGGTGGGCCACGAAGGCGTCGAGGTCGACGATCTGGGTGTCGACCCGGTTGCGCCCCTTGGCGAACTGCGGGAAGCCGTCGCCGCCGTCGGCCAGGAAGTTGTTGGTCGTGATGCGGTAACTCTTGTTGTCGTCGAGCGCCTCGCCATTGAGCTTGACGCTGCCCGCGACGAGGCGCTTGCCGGCCGGCGCGGCCGGGTTCCAGCGGTAGCTGAAGCCGTGCGAGACCTGCAGCATCGAGTGCTTGGCGTCGGCGTGGGCGCGCATCCATTGCTGCTCGAGCAGCGCGCGCAGCTCGGCCCCGGTCATGTCCATGGCCACCAGCGTGTTCGCGAACGGCAGCACGATCTGGGCCTCGCCGTACTCGGCCGAGAGGTCGTCGCCGACGTCGAGGTCCTTGCGGATGCCGCCCATGTTGGTGAAGGCGATCTGCACCCCCTGCGCCCTGGTCGCGGCCAGGAAGGCGTCGGTGACCAGGTCGCCGAGCGCGGTCTCTCCCGATTTGGAGGCGACCCGTCCGACCGTGGGCACCGCGATCCGCGCCACCGGGCGCGTCAAGGCGTCCTTGCTGCGCGCCTTGACGGTCGCCAGATAGGCGTCGATCGCGGGGTCGGCCGGATACTGGCCCGGCCTGACGGCGACGTTGCGCACCGCGATCTGGCGCAGCGTGCGGGTGGCCGGGTCGAGCGTGAGCTTGATGCGCGAGAGCGCGTGCCCGCCCATCTCGGCCTGGGTGATCACGCGCGTGCCCAGCTCGCACTGGTAACCGTTGTGGGTGTGGCCGCTGACGATCAGGCGCAGCGCCGGATCGAGCTTGCCCGCGATGTCGACGATCGGCCCTTTGAGCTGCTTGCAATTGGGTTCGTCGAACGCTTCGACGGTGTGCCCGCCCTCGTGGATCATCAGCACGAACACGGTCGCGCCCTGGGCGCGCGCGTCAAGCACGGCCCGGTTGACCGCCTCGGCCTCGTCGGTGAACGACAGGCCGACGATGCTCGAGGCCATCACCACCGAGGCGGTGTCCCTGAGCACGGCGCCGATCAGGGCCACCTTGACGCCCTTGGCCTCGACGATGGTGTAGGCCGGCAGGATCGGTTTGCCGGTCGCGCTGTCGAGCACATTGGCGGCCAGGTAGCGGAAAGGGGCGCCGGCGAAACCGGGCGCCAGCTGGCACGCCTTTGCCGGGCGCGGCGAGGCGCAGCCGCCGTATTGCTGGCGCAGCAGTTCGGCGCGGCCGGCGTCGAATTCGTGGTTGCCCACCGAGCTCGCGTTGAGGCCGAGCTTGCCCAGCGCCGTGATCGAGGGCTCGTCGGCCCACATCGACGACATGGCCGGGCTGGCGCCGACGAGGTCGCCCGCGCCGACGAAAATGAGGTCCTTGTCCTCCTGCCGCCACGCCTTGAGCGCGGCGCCGATGGCGGCGATGCCGCCGGCCTGGATCGACACCGGCCGGCCGCTGGCGCGGTCGGTGTAGCTGAATTTGGTCGCCTCGAGATGGCCGTGGAAGTCGTTGAAGGCGACCAGGTTCAGTTCGATCGGCGGGACCGGCGGCGGCGTGGCGCAGCCGGCCAGCAGGCACGCGGCGGCGAGCGCGGCGCAGAGGGAAAGGTGGTTGTTTTTCATAGGCCTAAGAATAACCGAGGTCGGGCGGCAAATGCGCGTCGGAGTTTGCCTGTGTGTATTGGATGGATATCGATGTCCATATTGCCGGAATAAAAAAAACGGCTGGTGTCGCCACCAACCGTTCTTGTGCCACGTGTCCGACCTGCTTAGAACTCGTAACGCGCGGTCACCTGCACCGCCCATTGCGATTTCGACTTGTGCGAGACGAATTCAGGCTCCCTGCTGAAGTTGTAAACATACTTACCATCTTGCATACCGGCATATTCCATAAAGCTGCGTGCGTTTCCGCCGCCCCGGCCGCCGCTGCCGCTGGCGTCGAAATTGATTTCCTGGATATGGCCCCAATTCCTGTGGAGCATATTGCCGAAGTTCTGGATGTCGAGGATGAAGACACCCTTGTTACCTTTGAACAAGCCCGGAATTTGCTGGCTGAAGCGCAGATCGAAGCCGTTGTTCCATTGCGACAGCGAGTCGCCGCGTTGGGTCGTCTTGCCCGCGCTCTTGAGCAGCGACGGGTTGGCGTTGACGTGTTCCCAGAACTTGGTCTCGTTGGTCCTGTTGGTCGGGGTGTCGCCGAGGAAGATGACCTCGCCGGAACCGAACTTGCTAGGAATGTACATCAGGTCGTTGCCCGTGAGGCCGTCACCGTTCATGTCGTTAAAGTAGGTCCAGCTGTACGGTTTGCCCGAGCGGCCTTCATAGAACACGCCGAAGCTGCTCTTGTAGCCATCGAAGAACTGGTGGCTCCAGGTCAGGTTGGCATTCAAACGGTCCTTGACCAGGTAGGCCGAATTGGCGGCGACGTTTTCGTTCGGATTGAAGGTCGCGCGGGCGGCCCAGACCGACGCGGCGGTCGACGAGCCCAGATTGCTGACCTCTTTCATGTCGGTGCGGGTGTACGCCACGCCCCAGTTCAATTCCTTGCCGCGGCCGCTGGTGAGCGACAGCGTCACCAGGTTGCCGCCGCCTTTTGACGACTCGCTGATGCGGATCACATTCCCGAATTTCTCATTGCTGAGCGCTTTGGACCGGTGGGTACCGCAAACGCCGCCCGATTTGAAGGTGCCGTTGGATGTGTTGAAGCAGCTCGCGTTGTAGCCGGACGGGGTCCAGTACATTTCGCGTCCGTCGGCGTTGGTGCGGGTCGGGGCGCCAAGGTTGATGTTCTCGAAGAACAGGGAGCTGTTGGCCTTCGTGTGCATGTACTCGGCGCCGAACACGATGCCGTACCATGGCAACTCGTGGTCGAAGGCAAAGTTCGCTTTCCAGATCGATGGCTGGCCGACACCCGGCGCGATCACGTCGAGAATCGCGGCGCGCGTGTTGTCGCGCGCCGGACGCTGCGCATCCGGATTCGGTTCAAACATGCCTTCGTCGGCGCAAGGGTTGGACGATCCGCCGCAATTGACGGTGTACACGCCCACGCCCGAGTTCTGGAACGGGTTGCCGAGCCAGACGTTCATGGCCGAGCCGCCGAACAGGCCGAAGCCGCCGCGCAACTGGGTCGGACGCTTCCAGTCAAGTTTGTAGTTGAAACCGAGGCGTGGCTGGGCCAGGATCTCGTCGCTGACCGTGTTGGTGTTGTCGACTCCGAAACCACCCGTGTCACGCGTGGTCGCCACGCCGTTGACGACGGTCCCGGCCGGGATCCTTGCCAGCGCCGCGGTGGCGTTGCGCGACGGACGCTCGCCGGTGCTGGCCTGATCGAGCCGCACGCCGTACGTGAGGTTCAGACGCGGGCTGACGGCCCAGGTGTCCTGCGCAAACAGGCCGACGTTCATCAGGCTCCATTTGGCGGCGCTGTCGTCGAGCGTGTAGCCTTCCACCGGCAGGGTCGCCGAATAGGAGGTGAGGCGGCCGCGGCGGAAGTTCTCCAGCACCGCCGCCGTGATCAATTCCGACGACGAGGTGCTGCAGTTGAGACCGAGGAGGGCCGGGTTCTGGTACTGGAAGGTGGCGCTTTGGTTGGTGCAACCGATTTTGTAGTTGCCCTTGGTGTTTTGCAGGAACGCGTTGAACATCTCGTTGTTGGCGTAATCGCCGCCGAACTTGATCTCGTGGCTTCCGAGCACCCAGGTGCCGCTTGCGTAGATGTCGTCGGTCTTGGTGCTCAAGTCGTTGAAATGGCGGCTGCCTTCGGTGCCGAAAAGCAGGCGGCGCGCCCCTGTCGCCACGCTCGCGTCGGCACCTGCCGGCAACGGGCCGGTGAACTCGAGTTCGACCTGCGGCAGATTCGAATTGTTGATGTTTCCTTTATGCCAATCGCGGCGCGACACCTTCAACTCGGTCGAGAAATTCGGCGTCCAGTCGGCGAACCACTGGCCGACCACGGATTCGGTGACGCTGGTGGTGCGGAAATGGTACGAGCTCAGCGAAAGTCCGGTCCGGCTCAGGCCAGTGAACCTCGGCTCGGCCTGGTCAGTCTTCTGCCAGCGCAGGTTGGCGCGGTGGTCGTCGTTGATGTTCCAGTCCAGTTTGACCAGGCTTTCCTTGGTCGTCTGCGGGCCGAAGGCGACGTTGCTGTCGCCGATGTCGATGCCGTATTTATCGCGCGCCACGGCGATCGTCTTGCTGATCATGTCCTGGGTGATGCCCACCTGGTCGAGGCTGCCGCCGATCGGACCGAACTGCGGCGCGTCGCGCGAGCTCGACGACTCCTCGTGGCTGGCGAAGACGAACAACTTGTCCTTGATCAGGGGCCCGCCCAGGGTGAGGCCGGTGGTCGATTGCTTGAATGCTTCTTCGGGGGTATAGGTGTTGTTGCCAGGGCTGTAGCGTTCGCCGACCATCTGCTCGTCGCGGAAAACGGAGTAGACGCTGCCGTGCCAGGTGTTGGTGCCCGATTTGGTCACCGCGTTGATGTTGGCGCCCGTGTAGCCTTTTTGCGTGACATCGTAGTTCGAGATGTTCACCTGCACCGACTGGATCGCGTCGATCGAAATCGGCTGGCGCTCGGTCGGCAGGCCGTTGGCCTCGAGGCCGAAGGTGTCGCTGATGCTCACGCCGTCGATGGTGATCGAGTTGAAGCGCGAGTTCTGGCCCGCGGCCGAGATTTCGCCGCGGTCCTTGTCGGTCTGCGACAGGCGCGGGTCCTTGCGCGCATAGTCGGCCAGGCTGCGGTCGATCGAGCCCAGGTTGTCGATCTCGGCGCGGCCGATGTTGGTGCCGGCGCCCATGTTCGACTTGTTGAATTTGGCCGACTGGGCCTGGCCGGTGACGGTGACGACCTGCATGGCCGGCGCGCCAAGCGTGGCGTCGACGGTGGCCGTCTCGGCCAGGGTCAGGTAGACGTTGTCGACCTTCTCGACGACGCCGCCCTTTTCGATCGTGATCGTGTACGGACCACCGACGCGCAAGCCGCGCGCGCTGTAACGGCCGTCGGCGCCTGCCGTGACGCGGCTGACCGAACCAGACTCGGCGTGGACGATGGACACCGTCGCGCCGCTGGCAGGGCTGCCGTCGGCGCCCGAGACGCGGCCGCCGACCGCGGAGGTGGTGTTCTGTGCGAACGTGGGCGAAACCGCCAGTGCGACGGACAAGGCCAGCGCCAGCTTTGTGAGCCGAATCTGTTTCTGAATGATCATTGTGTAACCCCAAAGAAGACTAATTTTATGTAGGCATTTCTTGCCTGCACCCATCATCGGGCGCGGGCATGCGTCCCATCTCTTACCATATTGCATGATTTTTACGACAGGCTCATGACACGCCGTGCAACGCGTTGCCGCCCATTCTCAATTCACTATGCAGTAACGTTACTGCGATGGCAAATACGTTTTCGCTTAGCAATTTAGATGTTGAAGATATAAATAGCTTGGAAGAAGGGTGAATATTTACCTAAAACCCGCGCCCGCACGGGGGAGGCGAGTGCCCCGATTATAAAATGGGCCATTCCCGCCTGAAATTGTTTCGCCTAGTTTTTTGGAATTGGACGACGTCGGTCCCAATTGTGTAGCGAGAAGGCCACATACCGGGCGCGCCATCCTGTCGAAGTGGCAAGCTTAAGCGCCCGTCCGGCTCCCGTTCAGATCCCGAACACCTTGAGCAGCGCGTCCGCCACGCCCTCGAGCCCGCGCCTGGCCGCGCCGCCGCCGACGCCGGCGCGCGGCGTCTCCTCGTAGATGAACTGGCCGGGCCCGCCCTCGAAGCGGTCGTGGAACAGCGACTCGCGCCCGCGCAGGTAGGGGAAGAAGGTTTCGCAGCGCATCGTCGAATAGGCCAGGTTGGCCGAAAAGCCGAGCGTGGCGAACTGGCTGATGCGCCGCCCGCCGCCGGCGGCCTCGCTGCGCACGCCGCGGCAGCCGCGCACCACCAGCGTGACGGGCCCGCGGAACACCAGGTAGCGCAGCTGCAGGCTGAGCCAGGCGTGCAGGCTGCCCAGGCGCCAGCAACGGTCGATCACGAGGGGCGCGTCGTCGGCGACCACCACGCCGACCAGCGCGCGCGGCTGGAACACCATGGCCGCCCCCTTGGGTAGGGTCAGCAGCACGACCTCGCTGAACGGGTCGTCGCTGGCCGAGACCACGATCGACTCGGTGGCGCCGGTGCGCACGCGCGTGAGCGCGACCAGCCCGGCGGCGATGCTGGTGAAGGGGCAGGACCAGCTGAGCAGCCACTGGGTCGCCTTTTCGCCCCGGATCGAGGAGCTCTGGATGTAGTCGGAATGGATCAGCAATTGCTCGCCGCTGCCGATGGTGAGCGACTGCGCCACCCGCGAGCGGGCCCCGGCCGGCGGCTCGCAGGCGCCGCTGGCGCCGGGGTCGAGGATGATCGGCGGGCGCCGCGCGGCCAGCGGCGCGAGCACGAAATAGAACAGCGCCTTGACCGCGACCGGCGTGAGGATGATCAACAGCACCAGGACGGCCGCGGCCGGGGCCACCTCGCGCACCGGTCCGGCGGCGCGGGCGACCCAGTTCTCGCGCACGGCGCGCCGGCCGTCGGCGATCCCGGCGCGCAGCGGCAGCAGGGCGGCGTCGACGGCCGGCTCGGCGATCGCGAAGCGGCCCGGCGCGCTCAGCGCGAGCATGCGCCCGAGCAGCGCCTTGTGCGCGAGGTAGGCCTCGGCGGCGCGCCCGTTGGCCGCGCGCAGCACGAGGTATTGGTCCTTGAGGGCCGAAAAGCGGCCGTATTCGGGCGTGCCGGGCAGCCAGCTCGCGAGCGGATGGTCGCGCCGCAGCCGCCGCTGCCCGTGCACGTTGTCGACCACCGCCGCGTAGGCCGCCACATGGGCCGCGTGCAGGCGCGCCAGTTGCGCGCGCGCGCCGTCCAGGTCGAGGCCGGCGCTGACGGCGGCGCGCAGCGCCACCAGGTAGTCGCGCTCCTGGCGCAGCAGGGCCAGTTCGAGCGCGCCGCGCGCGTGCCCGAGGGCCGCCTGCGCGAGCGCGCCGCCGGCCGGCAGCGGAAACACCAGCAGCGGCGCGCCCGGCGCGCCGGCCCTGGCCCCGATCAGGGCGCTGACGGCGACGATGCGCGCGTCGATCGTGCCCAGCGAGGCTTTTTGCATGGCCGCCATGCGCGCGCCCAGCTCGGCGCCGAGGCGGGCCCGGTGCGCGCCGAGCTCGGCGTCGCCGCGCTCTAGCGTGGCGAGCCCGGCGGCCCCGGCGCGGTGGGCCGACCATTGCGCCAGCGCCCAACCGCCGGCCAGCAGGACGAGCACCACCAGCACGAACATGAGAACATGCCGGACCACGAAGCGGAGCAAGGATTGCAGCATGTGCACGGATGGGGACGGTGGCTGGTTTAGTTGCCCAATCATATAGGAGTTCCCCGAAAACGGGCCCGCCCGGCGGCGTTTGGCGAAAAAGACAGCAAATGTTTACGCAAAGCAAGTTTTTGGTTGACGGGAAGGCGGCGGGAGGCGATACTGCCTGCCGTGCGCATTTATGTCGCGCCAGCGACGAGTTTCCCTTCTGTGTTGCGTCAATGCCCGCCTCCGTTGTCGCAACGGGTTGACGAACTACAACAAATAATATCTACTGAATGCAAGTGCGCTGTGGCGCCTCTTTTTCGCATTCAGCAACTTTCATTTTTTAGGTAACAGACATGTCGATTGTCAAGGTCCTCAGTCCTGAGCTCTTCAATACGGTCCGCAAGGACGTGGCCCGCCACATCCGGAAAAAATTGAAAGCCATGGAGATCGACGTCACCGACCTTGAATTGCACAATTCGTCGCTGACCAAGACGCTGCGCGCCTATGTCACGCTGAGCCGCACGACCAACCTGAAGGCGCTGTACCTGGCCGAACAAATGATTTGCAAAGAACTACACCAGGAATTCGGGCTGCACCCGCACGCCTTTTACTGGCGCTACCTGCCCGAAGAGAAAGCAGCGGATGATTCCTCGGCTCCCACGGTTTCAGCATCCTAAAAGCACGCACCATGGCAAACCAAAAAATACTTGTAGTTGACGATTCCATGTCGCAGCGCCTGGTCCTGTCCGCGCTGCTGACCCAGCTCGGCCACACGGTGATCATGGCCAACGATGGCGAGGAGGCGGTGGTCAAGGCGAAGGCCGAACTGCCCGACCTGATCATCATGGACATCATCATGCCCGGCCTGAACGGCTTCCAGGCCACGCGCGCGATCACCAACGACGAGACCACCTGGCACATCCCGGTGATCCTGCTCACCAGCAAAGACATGGATTCGGACCGCATCTGGGCCCTGCGCCAGGGCGCGACCGCCTTCCTCAAGAAGCCGCTCGACCACGACGCCCTCATCGGGCTGATCAACAGCCTCGAGTAAGCCTCGGGCAGCCGCGCGCGCACGCCCCGGAGCCCGCCGCCGGCGCGCGCGCCCGCTTGGCCCGTGCCTGCCTATACCTGCCCATACCTTCCCATAGCGTCGGCCCGGCCCCGGGCGGCGTCGCCGCGCCGCCCCTCCCCCCCGCCCCGCCCCCTTTATTGCCTGACCGGCCGCAGCGCCGCCATCTCGGCTTCGAACTTCGCGTAGCGCGCGTCGAGTTGCCGGATCAGGCGCTTGCGGTTCGCCTCGTCCAGAAAGGCGTAGCGCAGGCTGTTGTACGAGATCTTCTTGATCTCGGCGTAGGCGGGCTTGTAGCGGCTGGCGAACAACACGTATTCCCGCGACAGGTTGTGGCGCGTGACGCCGGCGTCGTCGGTCGAAATGACCATCGGCACGCCATACTTGCGGTACAGCGTGACCGGATGGTTCTCGTCCCGGATCCCCGAAATGAAGGCGTTGCTCGTCAAATTGACTTCGACCGGCACCCCGCGCTCGCGCATCGACTTCATGATGCCCAGCGCGTTCGACTCGTGCGCGAGGTCGAGGCCGTGGCCGATGCGGTCGGCGCCGGCCAGCCTGAGCGCCTCGTCGATATGGAAGGCCATGCCCTCGGGCGGCACGTCGCCCAGCGCCAGCTCGCCCGCGTGCAGCGCGAGCTTGACGTCCGGATACACCGCCTTGAGGAACTGGAACATCTTCATGTGCAGGCTGTAGTCGCGCATCGATACGTGGTTGCTTTCCTGGCCGACGATGTTGACGCCGACGATCAGCGGATTCATCGACGCCGCCTTGAAGCCGGCCAGCATCGACGAAAACACCTGCGACGGCTGCAGCAGGCGCAGCACGTAGACCTGGTAGCGCATCGTGAAGTCGGCGTCGTCCACGCCGGCGGCGGCCGCCTCGATCTTGCCCACGTAATCGGCCAGGCCGGCGCCGAAGGCCGGGTCCCGCTCGAGCGCGGCCACCGCCGCGCGCAGCTGCGCCGTCAGCGCGGCGTCGTTGCCGGCCGTCGTCGCGAAGGCGGCGTCGAGGGCGTCGTTCTTGAACGGCGGCGCCATCTTGAACATGGTCTCGATGTAGCCGACGTTCTCGGCCACGGCGCGCGCCTTGAGCTGCAGCAGGCCGGTGTTGAAATTGACGTTCGAGACCGGGCCGAAGTAGCCGAAGGTCTGGAAGAACTGGCGGTCCGGCGGCGGCTGGATCGCGCCGTGGTTGTCGAAATCCTTGCTCGACCAGCGCTGCAGCAGCTCGCGGTAGGTGAAGTCGTCGGCCAGCACCTCGGCGCTCGAGAGGCAGGTGCGCGCGGGCGGCGCCAGCGCGCGCTGGCTCGCCGCGACCGCCTGGTCGGTGGTGATCCGGTAGCTTTGCTTGTCGACGCACCAGCCCTGCTGGTCGATCCATGGCAGGTAGTGCTCGGCGTAGACCGAGCCCGAATAGTGGTGGTGCAGGTCGCCGCCCTTGGGCATGCGCGAGAAGAACAGCGTCAGCGCCGACAATTGCGGCTTGGCGCCGGCGGTCAGCGCGGCAAGGTGGCGCGCGGTGGCGGCCTCGTTCTGGCGCGGCGTGCCCGCTTGGGCGGCGCCCGCGAAGGCCAGCGCGATCATCAGGCAACTCAGTTTCATGTGCATCGGATCTTCTCTCGGTAGGGACTGCAAAACGCTCAAGACGGCCGCAAGCTACCGCCCCACGCAAGCTAGGCGCTAGCGGCGCTGGTGCACCTTCACGCCGGCGCTGTAGGTCGCCAAGACGGCGCGGTCGTCGCCCAGCAGTGCCAGCGCAAACAGCAGTTCCTCGAGCTTGGCGCAGCGCTGCGCGCGGCGCGCCAGCAAGGGCGTCGCCTGCGGGTCGAGCACGATGAAGTCCGCCTCGGCGCCCGGCGCGAAATTGCCGATGGTGCCTTCGAGTTGCATGCTGCGCGCAGCGCCCAGCGTGGCCAGATAGAACATGCGCACGGCGGGCAGGTAGCTGCCTTTCAACCGCGCTACTTTATAGGCTTCATTCATAGTTTGCAACATCGAGAACGAGGTCCCGGCGCCGACGTCGGTCGCCAGCGACAGCGGCACGCCGGCCGCGTCGGCGCGGTCGAAGTCGAACAGGCCGCTGCCGAGGAACAGATTCGAGGTCGGGCACACCGCCGCCGCCGAGCCGGTCTCGGCCATGCGCGCGAAGTCGGGCCCGTCGAGCCAGATGCAATGGCCAAACACCGCGCGCGGGCGCATCAATCCGAACCCGTCGTAGACGTCGAGGTAGCTGCGCGCCCCGGGGAACAGGTCCTTGACCCAGGCGCACTCGGCGTCGCTCTCGGACACGTGGGTCTGGATGAAGGTGTCCGGATGGGCGCGCGCCAGCTCGCCCGCCAGCTGCAGCTGGGCCGGGCTCGAGGTCGGGGCGAAGCGCGGCGTGATCGCATACAGCGCGCGCCCGCGCTTGTGCCACTTGTTGATCAGCTCCTCGCTGTCGCGCACGCCGCCCTCGGCCGTGTCGCGCAAAAATCCGGGGCAGTTGCGGTCCATCAGGAC
Source organism: Massilia glaciei (assembly GCF_003011895.2). Classification (GTDB taxonomy): domain Bacteria; phylum Pseudomonadota; class Gammaproteobacteria; order Burkholderiales; family Burkholderiaceae_D; genus Telluria_A; species Telluria_A glaciei. Next base: position 28,853 of record NZ_PXWF02000325.1, read on the forward strand.
CTTGCCGGCGACCATGCGCAGGTTGCGCGCAGCGCTCGCCTCGAAGAAGGCGTCGACCGATTCCCTGTGCACGGTGCAGTAGACCATCGCGGTGGTGGTGCCGCAGCGCAGCAGCTCGTCGAGGAAGAACTCGGCCACCCCGCGCGCGTGGGCCGGGTCGCCGAACCGGCGCTCGGTCGGGAAGGTGTAGGTCTCGAGCCAGGGCAGCAGGCCCGGCGCGGGCGAGGCGATCATGTCGGTCTGCGGGAAATGCAGGTGGGTGTCGATGAAGCCGGGCATGATCAGCTTGCCGCGATAGTCAAGCACCGCCAGTCCCCCGGGCAGCGCCGGCGCCAGCTTGGCGAAGTCGCCGGCGGCGACGACCTTGCCGCCGTCGACCAGCAGCAGGCCGTCCTCGAACCAGTCGAAGGCCTGATCGCTGAAGGCCGGGTCGGCGTGGAAGTGCAGCACGCTAGCGCGGTAGGCCTGCAAGGTGGGGCTGGGGGCGATCGACATCTGTTTCCTTGTGATTCTTTGTTATTCTTGATATTGGGGGTGTCAGCGGGGGGGTGTCAGCGGGGGCGTGTCAGCGTGGGTGTCAGCGGTGCGCGACCAGCCGCAGCGGCGCGGCGATCGCCTCGCGCGCGGCGCCGGCGGCCTCGGCCGCCTCCCACACCATGAGCAGCTGGGCACACACCGACGCGGCGATCACGGCCGGCGCCTTGTTGGCGATGCCGGCGATGCCGACCGGGCACACCATGGCGCCGATGCGCGCCTCGGGCACGCCGCGCGCGCGCAGCCGGTGCTCGAACTGGCGCCGCTTGGTGAGCGAACCGATCAGGCCGAACCAGCCGGCGTCGGGGCGCGCCATGATCGCCTCGGCCAGGCGCTGGTCGAGCGCGTGGCTGTGGGTCATGACCAGAAAGCTCGCGCCCGGCGGCGCCGCGGCCACCAGCGCCTCGGGGGTGTCGCTGGCCTCGACCCTGACATTGCCGGGCACGATGGGCGGGAACATGTGGTCGCGCTCGTCGACCCAGGTCACTGTGCACGGCAGCTCGGCCAGCGCGCGCACGATCGCCGCGCCGACGTGGCCGGCGCCAAACAGGACCAGGTGGGCGCGCGGCGCCGGCACCGCGTCGACCAGCCAGCGCCGCCCGTCGCGGTCCCGCATCACATGGGTGCCGCGCGCGCGCGCGAAGGCGGCGGTGGCGGCGCCGGCGAGCAGCGCGCCGTTGGCGTCGAACAGGCCGGCGTCGAGCGCGCCGTCGAGCGCGACGACGCGGAAGCTGTCCTCATTGCGGCGCCGGCGCAGCAGCGCGGCCGCGGCCGGATCGAACAGTTCGAACGCCAGGTGCACCACGCCGCCGCAGCATTGGCCCAGGCTGGGGCCGAGCGCGAAGCGCTCGAGGCGGCGCGCGGCCGCGCCACTGCCGCCGGCCAGCATCGCGCGCGCGATCTCCAGCGCGCGCAGTTCGAGGTGGCCGCCGCCGATGGTGTCGAACGTCGCGGAGGCGCCGACCAGCATGCGCGCGCCCGGCTCGCGCGGGCCCGAGCCCTCGACGACGGCCACGGTGACCAGCACCGCCGGCCCCTGCACCGCTGCGCGCCAGTCGTCCATCAGGCCGCCCCCGGCAGCGCCGCCTCGACCGCGGCGACCGCCCTGAGGATTTCCTCGCTGGTGGCCGGCGCGTTGAGCGGCGGGTCGACCCGGTGGCCGCCGAGCGCCGAGATGGCGTCGCGGATCGCGAAAAACACCGAGAACGGCAGCAGCAGGGGCGGCTCGCCGACCGCCTTGGAGCGGTGGATGCTGTCCTCGACGTTACGGTTCTCGAACAGGCGCACCCGGAAGTCCTCGGGACAATCGGACACGCCGGGGATCTTGTAGGTCGACGGCGCGTGCGTCATCAGCTTGCCGCCCGGGTTCCACCACAGCTCCTCGGTGGTGAGCCAGCCCATGCCCTGGATGAAGGCGCCCTCGACCTGGCCGATGTCGATCGCCGGATTGAGCGACTGGCCGGCGTCATACAGCACGTCGGCGCGCGCCAGCTTCCATTCGCCGGTCAGGGTGTCGACCACGACCTCGGCCACCGCCGCGCCGTAGGCGTAGTACGAGAACGGATGGCCGCTCATGGTTTTGGGGTCCCAGTGCAGGCCCGGGGTCGCGTAGAAGCCGTCGGACCACAGTTGCACGCGCGCCAGGTAGGCCTTTTGCACAAGGTCGCAAAACGCCACCTCGTGGCCGTTGGCGAACACCGTGTTGTTGGAAAAGCGCACCAGCGCGGCGGCGCCGCCGTACTGCCTGGCGGCGTAGGCGGCGAGCCGCTCGCGGATCTGGCGCGCCGCGTCCTGCGCCGCCTTGCCGTTGAGGTCGGCGCCGGTGGAGGCGGCCGTGGCCGAGGTGTTGGCGACCTTGCTGGTGTCGGTGGCGCTGGCGCGCACATGGGCCAGGTCCACTCCCAGCTCGTGCGCGACCACCTGCATGACCTTGGTGTTGATGCCCTGCCCCATCTCGGTGCCGCCATGGTTGACCAGGATCGAGCCGTCGACGTACACATGCACCAGCGCGCCGGCCTGGTTCAGGTGCGTGACATTGAAGGCGATGCCGAACTTGACCGGCGTGAGCGCGAGCCCCCTCTTGAGCACCGGGCTGTCGCGGTTGAACCGCGCGATGGCGTCGCGCCGCGCGCGGTAATCGCTGCTCTGTTCGAGTTCGGCCACCAGTTCGTGGATCACGTTGTCGACCACCACCTGGCCGTACGGCGTGACGTCGGTCCCGCCGGCGCCGTAGAAATTGAGGCGCCGGATGTCGAGCGCGTCGCGCCCGAGCGCGCGCGCGATCTCGTCGATGATGTACTCGATCGCGATCGCGCCCTGCGGCCCGCCAAAGCCGCGGAAGGCGGTGTTGGACTGGGTGTTGGTCTTGCCGCAGGCGGCGCGGATGTCGACGTCGGACAGGTAATAGGTGTTGTCGAAATGGCACACGGCGCGCGTCGCGACCGGTCCAGACAGGTCGGCCGAATAGCCGGCGCGCGTGACCATGTCGACCTTGGCGGCGAGGATCTTGCCCTCGTCGTCGTAGCCGACCGCGTACTCGTAATGGAAGCAGTGGCGCTTGCCGGTGACGAGCATGTCGTCGTCGCGGTCGGCGCGCAGCTTGACCGGGCGCTTGAGGTGGGCCGCTGCGATCGCCGAGGCGGCCGCCCACAACGCCGATTGCGACTCCTTGCCGCCGAAGCCGCCGCCCATGCGCCGGCATTCGACCACGATGTGGTGCGAATGGCGCCCGAGCGCGTGCGCGACCACGTGCTGCATCTCGCTCGGGTGCTGGGTCGAGCACAGCACCAGCATGCCGCTGTCCTCCTTCGGGATCGCATACGAGATCTGGCCCTCGAGGTAGAACTGCTCCTGCCCTCCCACGTACAACTGGCCCTCGACCTTGCGCGGGGCGCGCTCGAACGCGCCCTGGTAGTCGCCGCGGGCGAGCCGCATCGGCGGCAGCACATAGGAATTGGCGGCCTTGGCCGCCTGCGGCGTGAGGATCGCGGGCAGCTCGTCGTAGGTCACGGCGCCGAGGCGCGCGGCGCGGCGCGCGTTGTCGTGGGTGTCGGCCACCACGATAAAGATCGGCTGGCCGACGTACATCACCAGGGCGTCGGCCAGGATCGGGTCGTCGTGGATGATCGGGCCGCAGTCGTTGGTGCCCGGGATGTCGTCGACGGTGAGCACCGCGACCACGCCGGCGCTGGCGCGCACCGCGGCCAGGTCGAGCACGACGATTTTCGCGTGCGGTTTGCTTGAGAGCCCGAGCGCGGCGTGCAGGGTGCCCTGCACCTCGGGGATGTCGTCGGTGTAGGTGGCCTGCCCGAGCACGTGCAGCCGGGCCGACTCGTGCGGCAGGGGTTTGCCGACCTGGGCCCACGGGACGGCCTTTAGGACAGGCGTGCCTGGATGGTTCATCGGATTCTCCTCAGGTTCATCGGGCTCACCTCAGGCGGGCGCGGCAAAGGCGTTGAGCGCGGCCGCCGGCAGCGGCGCGTCGGGGCGGGTTTCGAACCAGAAGCGGCGCAGCAGGTTTTGCGCCGCCTTCATGCGGTAGCCGCTAGATGCGCGCATGTCCGACAGCGGCGCGTAGTCCTGCGCCAGCATCGCCATGGCCTCGGCCAGCACCGCCTCGCTCCACGGTTGCCCGAGCAGCAACGCCTCGGTCCTGGCGGCGCGTTTGGGGGTGGCTGCCATGCCGCCGAAGGCGATCCGCGCCTGCGCGACGCGCCCGCCGTCGAAGCTGAAGGCGAACGCGGCGCACACGGCCGAGATGTCCTGGTCGAAGCGCTTGGCCAGCTTGTAGGTGCGGAACTGCACGCCCCCGCGCGGCAGCGGCACGCGCACGGCCCGCACGAATTCGCCGGGCCGCAGGTCCTTTTTCTGGTAGCCGAGGTAGAAATCCTCGAGCGCGAGCGAGCGCTCGCCTTGCGCGCCGCGCAGCACCACCTCGCTGCCGAGCGCGATCATCCACGGCATCGAGTCGCCGATCGGCGAGCCGTTGGCGACGTTGCCGCCAAGCGTGCCGGCGTTGCGGATTGGCAGCGAGGCGAAGCGCTGGCGCATCTCGGACAGTTGCTCCGGGTAGTGCCGGCACAGGGCCGCGTAGGCGTCCTCGAGCGTGACGCCGGCGCCGATCTCGAGCATGCCGCCGGCCTCGGCGACGCCCCTGAGCGCGTCGACCTGGCCGAGGTAGATGATGTCGCCCAGATCGCGCAGCTGCTTGGTGACCCGCAGGCCGACGTCGGTCGAGCCGGCCAGCAGGCAGGCGTCGGGATGGGCCGCGCGCAGTTGCACCAGCTCGTCGATGGTGCGCGGCGCGTGGAACCGCCGGCCGCCATGGCTGTAGGTGGCCAGCGTGTCGCGCTGGAGCGGTCGCAGCCGAGCCGCGAGGGCGTCGCGGTCGAAGCCTACCGCCGGCAGTTCGCCCATGCGGCGCGCGGCCTCGATGATCGGCTTGTAGCCGGTGCAGCGGCACAGGTTGCCCGAGAGGGCGTCGTCGATCCGGCGGCGGCTCGGCTGGCGTTCGGCCCGGCCTTCCTGTTCGAGGTACATGCCCCACAACGACATCACGAAGCCGGGCGTGCAAAAGCCGCACTGCGAGCCATGGCATTCGACCATCGCCTGCTGCACCGGATGGAGCGCGCCGTCGGCCTGCTGCAGGTCCTCGACCGAGAACAGGGCCTTGCCGTCAAGCGTGGGGGTGAGCTGGATGCAACTGTTGACTGCCTTCAGCTCGAGCCTGCCGCCGACCAGCGAACCGATCACCACGGTGCAGGCGCCGCAATCGCCTTCGGCGCAGCCTTCCTTGGTGCCGCTGCAGTGCAGGTCGCCGCGCAGGTGCTGCAGCACGGTCTGCGTGGTGGCCACATTGGCCACCTCGCGCACGGCGCCTTGATGGTAGAAACGGATCGGTGTTGACATGCATGCCTCAGGCGGTGGAATCCCAGCATGCCAGACTAACATCCGGCGGCGCCCACGATTATATAAAATTGACGATGTCACTTATCAGCGACATCCCATACCAAGCGCCTTTGAATATCAAAATCAACGTCCTTCCCGCGAAAGCGGAAACCCATGCTGAAGGTGCATGACCGCTCAGTATGGGTTCCCGACCCTGGCGGAAATGACGGCGGGGAGCCCATGGCCGACAGCGAACGCACCACCACCACCACCTCCTCCACCACCTCCTCCACGTCATTCCCGCGAAAGCGGGAACCCATGCTGAAGGTGCATGCCCGCTCAGTATGGGTTCCCGCCAAGGGGGGGCGCCGAGCCCGGGAAGTCATGTCCAATGGCGGAAATGACGGTGGGGGTCCACGGCCGACAGCGAGCGCGCCACCACCACCTCCTCCACGTCATTTCCGCGAAAGCGTGAACCCATACTGAAGGTGCATGCCCGCTCAGTATGGGTTGCCGACAAGGGGGGCGCCGAGCGCGGAAAGTCATGTCCGCCAATGGCGGAAATGACGGTGAGGAGGCTTGCGGTATCGGTTCAGATCGTATTCAGATCGTATTCAGGGATCGTATTCAGATCGTAAACGGGTGCGTCGCGCGCCAATGGTCGGCGATGTCGATGCGGCGCGTGATCCAGACCTTGTCGTGCCCCTGCACGTAGTCGAGGAAGCGCGCCAGCGCGGCGGCCCGGCCCGGGCGCCCGACGATGCGGCAGTGCAGGCCGACCGACAGCATCTTCGGCCGGTCCAGCCCGTCCGGGTCGCCCTCGGCGTAGAGCACGTCGAACGCGTCCTTGAGATAGTCGAAGAACTGGGTGCCCGAGTTGAACCCCTGCGCGGCCGCGAAGCGCATGTCGTTGGTGTCGAGCGTGTACGGCACCACCAGGTGCGGCGCGACGGCCGCGTGGCCGTCGGCGTCGCAGTGGCTCACCTGCTGCCAGAACGGCAGGTCGTCGCCGTAGTGGTCGGCGTCGTAGGCGAAGCCGCCGTGCTCGACGACGAGGCGGCGCGTGTTGGGCGAGTCGCGCCCGGTGTACCAGCCCCGCGGCGCGGCGCCCGTCAGTTCGCGCATGATCCGCACCGCCTCGGCCATGTGGGCGCGCTCGGTGGCGGCGTCGGCGTGCTGGTACGAGATCCACTTGAGGCCGTGGCAGGCGATTTCGTGCCCGAGCTCGGCGAACGCGGCCACCGCCTCGGGGTTGCGCGCGAGCGCGCTGGCCACGCCGAACACGGTCAGCGGCAGCCGGCGCTGCTCGAACAGGCGCAGCACGCGCCACAGGCCGGCGCGCGAGCCGTACTCGTAGAGCGACTCCATGCTCATGTGGCGCATCGGGAACGCCTGCGCGCCGATGATCTCGGACAGGAAGGTCTCGGAGGCGGGGTCGCCGTGCAGCACGCAGTTCTCGCCGCCCTCCTCGTAGTTGAGCACGAACTGGAGCGCGATGCGGGAGCGCCCCGGCCACTGCGCGTGCGGCGGGGTCGGGCCGTAGCCGACCAGGTCGCGCGGATAGGATGGATTTGTGTGCATGCGGTGGCCCCGTGATCGGAAGTATATGCGCCATCATATATTGCGTCGCGCGCAACCGGTATATGATCTGCGCCATACGCGCGCCCCCCGCGCAGATATACGCAACCCGATAGGAAACCCGATGGCGAAACTTAGCACCCACGTGCTCGACACCACGCAGGGCAGGCCCGGCGCCGGCGTCGAGATCGAGCTGTACGCGCTCGACGGCGCGGCGCGCACCCTGCTTCACCGCGCCACCACCAACGCCGACGGGCGCTGCGACGCGCCGCTGCTCGAGGGCGACGCCATGCGGCCCGGCAAATACGAGCTCGTGTTTTGCGCGGGCGACTATTTCGCCGCGCAGGGGCTGGCGCTGCCGGCGCCGCGCTTCGTCGACCGGGTCACGATCGCCTTCGGCATCGCCCATGCCGACCAGAACTACCACGTGCCGCTGGTGGTCACGCCGTGGTCGTACTCGACCTACCGGGGCAGCTGAAAGGCTCGGATCTTTCGGCCGTGGCCGCACGGCAATCTTCCTGAAAAACGTGCCCGGCGACGAAAGTTGCTATCCTTGGGCATCGGGCACCCGCCACCCCTCCTGGAGGGCGGCCGGGCACGCCGGCCAACAGGAGACGCCATGGCCTTGCACATCGTTCATTTCATCGGGCCGATCAACCACAGCGCGGTCTGCACCATCCGCAACCTGTGCCTGCAGGCGCTGCAAAGCGGGGCCACCGAGATCGAGCTGCACATGTCGACCGAGGGCGGCAACATGACGGCCGGCTTCGCGCTGTACTTCTTCCTCAAGTCGCTGCCTTTGCCGCTGACCACCCACAACATCGGCAGCGTCGAATCGGTCGGCGTCGTCATTTTCCTGGCCGGCACCAGGCGCTACGCCTGCCCAGGCACGCGCTTCCTGGTCCATCCCCTGAACTGGGGCTTCGGCGAGCTTGTCGCGGCCGACCATTCGCGCGTGAGCGAGTGGCGCGACTGCCTCGATTTCGACGCCGAGCGCTACGTGCGCATCTTCGAGGAGGCCACCGCCGGCGGCGCGCACCCGGACGACATCCGCTCCCACCTCAAGGGCACCGCGCGCATCTACGACGCCGCCCAGGCGCTCGACGCGGGCATCATCGAACAGGCGGTCCAGGCCCGCATCCCGAGCCACGGCGCGACCTCGCACTGGTGGAACGGCCCCAGCGGCTGAGAGGCTGAGAGTCTTTCGACCATGCCCGCTCTGCACGCCGGAAAGCGCCCGCTCGTCGTTGCAAATGCTCGCCATAGCCCGAGCTATGGCTGTGCTTTGCGCCTCGATCGGCCACCTTCTGGCGCGCTGCTCGGCCACGTCCGAAAAACTCTCAGCCTCTGAGCCGCCCGCACGATAGACAAACTTGCAATGACCGGGGGCATGGCTTAGAATTCAAAGCCTTGCGGCCGGCATCCGGCCGGACTCCTGGGCCCGGCCCGCTTGCCATGCCACCACGTCGCCGTCACCACCGCCGCGCCCCGATTTCCGCCCCGATTTCCGCTCCGATTTCCGCCCCGACCCGCGCCCCGATGCCTGCCCGGCCGCCCGGCGCCGCCGCCTGAGCGTGGACATCATCGAACCCTGGGCCCTGGTGCTCGGCCTCGTCATCCTGGTGCTGTGCTCGGGCTTTTTCGCGATGGCCGAAACGGCCCTGATGGCGGCCAACAAATACCGCCTGCGCCAGCGCGCCAAGCGCGGCAGCGCGCGCGCCGCCACCACGCTGTGGCTGCTCGAGCGCACCGACAAGCTGCTCTCGCTGATCCTGATCGCCAACACCCTGGTCAACGCGCTGGCGACGGCGCTGGTGACGGCGGTGGCGATCATGTATTTTGGCCAGGACATGAGCGTGATCCTGCTCGCCACCGCCGCGCTGGCCTTCGTGCTGATCGTGTTCGCCGAGATCTCGCCCAAGGTGGTCGGCGCCACCTACCCCGACACCATCTCGCTGCGCTCGGCGCTCGCGCTCAAGGCGATGATCGGCGTGGCCAAGCCGGTGATCTGGTTCGTCAACCTGTTCGCCGCTCTGGTGCTGCGCGTGTTCCACGTCAAGCTGGCCGGCCAGATCGAACAGCAGCGCGTCTCGCTCGAGGAACTGCGCTCGATCGTGCTCGAGGGCGGCAACTTCGTGCCGCAAAAGCACAAGAGCATCCTGCTCAACCTGTTCGACCTCGAGACGATCTCGGTCGAGGACATCATGACGCCGCGGGCCCAGATCGAGGCGCTCGACCTGGCCGTGCCGGCCGGGCAGATCCTGCAGCAGCTCACCACCTGCTACCACAACAAGCTGCCCGTGTACGAGGGCGAGATCAACCGCATCGTCGGCATTTTGCACGTGCGCAAGGCGGTGGCCCTGCTCAACGCGCAGGAGCCGCTCACGGCCGGGCATTTCCGGGAACTGCTCAGCGAGCCGTATTTCATCCCCCAGGACACGGGCGTGTTCGCCCAGCTGCAGTACTTCCAGGAGAACCGCGAGCGGCTCGGCATCATCGTCGACGAGTACGGCGAGGTGCAGGGCCTGGTCACGCTCGACGACATCATCGAGGAGATGATCGGCGAGTTCACGACCTCGGTGCCGGGCGCGGCGCGCAGCGAGACCTTCGGCTGGGACGCCAACGGCGAATGCCTGCTCGAGGGCGGCACGCCGCTGCGCGACATCAACAAGCAACTCGGGCTCGACTTCCCGCTCGATGGCCCCAAGACGCTCAACGGCCTGATGCTCGAACAATTGCAGGAGATCCCCGACGCCCCGATCAGCCTGCGCATCGGCGCCTGCGTGATCGAGGTGATCCAGGTGCAGAACCAGTCGATCAAGGTGTGCAAGCTGGCCCGGCACGGGGCGAAACAACGGCGCTGAGCGCGGCGCCCGCGCGCCGGCCGGGTCCGCCCGTGGTATGGACGCCTCTTACCTGCGACAAACTCTTTACAAATGTGATGCCCGGAGGCATGATCGACAACAGTTCGTCGAGACAGTTTCCAATGGGCCGGCGCCGTCGTCGTTCGTTTGACAAGTTAATTGGCAGTTAATAAACTAAACACATACCGAGCGTAAGCAACCTATGGCAGCAGTTCTTCCCACCCCCGTTTCAGGCCAGGCCATCTCCGGGCTCGCGCGCGCGCTGATTCAGGCTGGCAAGATCACATCGGTCCAGGCCGAACAACTGCAGAAGAAGGCCTCGACCGAGAAGCTCCAGTTCATCGACACGCTCATCAGCAGCGGCACGCTCAGCGGCGCGGCGCTCGCCACCTTCTGCTCGGACACGTTCGGCTATCCGATCATGGACATGGCCGCGTTCAGCGTCGACCAGCTGCCGGCCGGGGTGATCGACGCCAGGCTGATGCAGTCGCAGCGGGTGATCGCGCTGGCCAAGCGCGGCAACAAGATGTCGGTCGCGATCTCGGACCCGACCAACACCCAGGCGCTCGACCAGATCAAGTTCCAGAGCGAATCGTCGGTCGAGCCGGTGATCGTCGCGCACGACGTGCTGCTGGCGCTGCTGGCGAACCTGAGCAAGAGCACCGAACAGAAGATCAGCGACCTCGTCGGCGACGACGAGGACATCCAGTTCGACGACGGCCCGACCACCGAGGCCGTGGTCGACACCGGCGCCAACGAGATCGAGGACGCGCCGATCGTCAAGTTCCTCAACAAGATCCTGATGGACGCGGTCAACCTGGGCGCCTCCGACATCCACTTCGAGCCGTTCGAGAAATTCTACCGGATCCGGCTGCGCGTCGACGGCGTGCTGCGCGAGCACGCCCAGCCGCCGGTGTCGGTGCGCGACAAGCTGGTCTCGCGCATCAAGGTGCTGTCCAAACTCGACATCTCCGAAAAGCGCATCCCGCAGGACGGGCGCATGCGCCTGATCCTGACCGCGACCAAGGCGATCGACTTCCGGGTCAGCACCTGCCCGACCCTGTTCGGCGAGAAGACCGTAATGCGGATCCTCGACGCGACCCAGGCCCAGATGGGCATCGACGCGCTCGGCTACGACCCGGACCAGAAGGAGTTGCTGCTCGACGCCATCCAGCGCCCGTACGGCATGGTGCTCGTGACCGGCCCGACCGGGTCCGGCAAGACCGTCTCGCTGTACACCTGCCTGAACGTGATCAACAAGCCGGGCATCAACATCTCGACCGCCGAGGACCCGGCCGAGATCAACCTGCCGGGCGTGAACCAGGTCAACATCAACGACCGCGCCGGGCTGACCTTCCCGGTCGCGCTCAAGTCGTTCCTGCGCCAGGACCCGGACATCATCATGGTCGGCGAGATCCGCGACCTCGAGACGGCCGACATCGCGATCAAGGCCGCGCAGACCGGCCACATGGTGTTCTCGACCCTGCACACGAACGACGCGCCGTCGACCTTGACGCGCCTGATGAACATGGGCGTGGCCCCGTTCAACATCGCCTCCTCGGTCATCATGATCACCGCGCAGCGCCTCACGCGCCGCCTGTGCACCTGCAAGAAGCCGGTCGAGATCGCGCGCGAGGTGCTGCTCGGGGCCGGCTTCCTCGAGGAGGAGCTCGAGGGCGGCTGGAAGCCGTACGGACCGGTCGGCTGCGAACGCTGCATGCAGGGCGGCTACAAGGGCCGGGTCGGCATCTACCAGATCATGCCGATCACCTCCGCCATCGAAAAAATCATCCTGGCGCATGGGAACTCGATGGAAATCGCCGCCCAGTCAGAACTCGAGGGCGTCAAGTCCTTGCGCCGCTCCGGCCTGATGAAAGTGAAACAGGGATTGACGAGCCTTGAAGAAGTGCTCGGATGCACCAACGAATAGGAACTGTATGGCCACTTCACCACCGATGAAAGCCGGGGGCGCGGGCGCGCTCAAGGAAACCATGTACGCCTGGGAGGGCAAGGACAAGGCCGGCAAGACCGTGCGCGGCGAGCTGCGCGCCGGCGGCGAGGCCATCGTCAAGACCACCATGCGGCGCCAGGGCGTGATGGTCACCAAGGTCAAGAAGAAGACGCTGCGCAGCGGCAAGAAGATCACCGACAAGGATTTGTCGCTGTTCACGCGCCAGCTGGCCACGATGATGAAGGCCGGGGTGCCGCTGCTGCAGTCGTTCGACATCGTCGGCAAGGGCCACGCCAACCCGTCGATGGCCAAGCTGATCATGGACCTGCGCGGCGACATCGAGACCGGCACCAGCCTCAACAACGCATTCCGCAAGTATCCGCTGTACTTCGACCCGCTGTTTTGCAACCTGGTCGGCGCCGGCGAGCAGGCCGGCATCCTCGAGGACCTGCTCACGCGCCTGGCGATCTACAAGGAGAAGACGATCGCCATCAAGGCCAAGATCAAGTCGGCCTTGATGTACCCGATCTCGATCCTCGTGATCGCCTTCGTGGTCACCGCGGTCATCATGATCTTCGTGGTGCCGGCGTTCAAATCGGTGTTCGCCAGCTTCGGCGCCAACCTGCCGACCCCGACCCTGGTCGTGATGGCGATCTCGGAATACTTCGTCCAGTGGTGGTGGGCCATCTTCGGCAGCATCGGCGGCGCGATCTACTTCTTCATGCGGGCCTGGCAGCGCTCGGCCAAGGTGCAGCGCTTCATGGACGTGACGCTGCTCAAGGCGCCGATTTTCGGCCCCGTGATCCGCAAGGCGACGATCGCGCGCTGGACGCGCACGCTGGCGACCATGTTCGCCGCCGGCGTGCCGCTGGTCGAGGCGCTCGACTCGGTCGGCGGCGCGGCCGGCAACGCGATCTACTTCGACGCGACCAAAAAAATCCAGAACGAGGTCAGCACCGGCACCAGCCTGACGGCGGCGATGGTCAACTCCAACGTGTTCCCGAGCATGGTCACCCAGATGGTCTCGATCGGCGAGGAGTCCGGCGCGCTCGACGCCATGCTGGGCAAGGTGGCCGACTTCTTCGAGGACGAGGTCGACGAGGCCGTGGCCGGCCTGGCCTCGCTGATGGAGCCGATCATCATGGCCGTGCTGGGCATCCTGATCGGCGGCCTCGTGATCGCCATGTACCTGCCGATTTTCAAGCTCGGCGCAGTGGTCTGACGCCGCGGCCGGGCCGGCGCGGGCGGGGGTGCGCCCCCGCCCGCGCCTGGCCTGTAAGCTGACCCCCGCCGGTCTTGTCCCCGGCTTGCCCCGGGCTCGCCTACGCTTGTCCGACCCACCCACTTACCGTGGCGGCTTAGCCCGCCCATCCGACCATGCTGGAAACACTGCTGTTCGCCCCGCCGGGCACCCTCCTCCCCGCCATCGTCGCCGGCGTGTTCGGCCTGCTCATCGGCAGCTTCCTGAACGTCGTGGTCTACCGCCTGCCGATCATGATGCAGCGCGAGTCCGACTGCTATTGCGCCGAGGAGGCCGGCAAGCCCTCGCCCCACCCCGACAAATTCAACCTGATGGTGCCGCGCTCGGGCTGCCCGCACTGCGGCCACCAGATCAAATCGTACGAGAACGTGCCGGTGCTGGGCTGGCTCGCCCTGCGTGGCAAGTGCAGCGCCTGCAAGGCGCCGATCTCGGCGCGCTATCCGCTGGTCGAGGCGTTCACGGGCCTGTTGTCGGCCGCGCTGGTCTGGCATTTCGGCAGCGGCTGGGCCGGGCTTGCGACGCTGCTGTTCGGCTTCCTGCTGATCGCGATGACCTTCATCGACCTCGACACCCAGATGCTGCCCGACGACCTGACCCTGCCGCTGCTGTGGGCCGGCCTGCTGATGAACCTGAACGGCACCTTCGTGCCGCTGCACGAGGCCGTCATCGGCGCCGCCGCCGGCTACCTGGCCCTGTGGTCGGTGTACTGGCTGTTCAAGCTGGCCACCGGCAAGGAGGGCATGGGCTACGGCGACTTCAAACTGCTCGCCGCGCTCGGCGCCTGGATGGGCTATAACATGCTGGTGCCCATCATCTTGCTGTCGTCGGTGGTCGGCGCGACCGTCGGCATCGGCCTGATCGTGTTTCGCAAACACAAACGCGAAGTGCCGATCCCGTTCGGCCCCTACCTGGCCGGCGCCGGCCTGATAGCCATGTTCTACGGCGAGCAGGTGTCGACCCTCATCCAGACCACACTTTCCTGATGGAGCGCGCCGCGCGCAGCATCGGCCTGACCGGCGGCATCGGCTGCGGCAAGAGCACGGTGGCCGACCTGTTCGCCGCGCGCGGCGCGACGCTGGTCGACACCGACCTGATCGCCCACGAGCTGACCGGCCCGCACGGGGCGGCGATGGCCGCGCTGGTGGCCGAATTCGGCCCCGGCTGCGCCAGCGCCGACGGCGCGCTCGACCGCGCCGCGATGCGCGCGCGCGTGTTCGGCGACGAGCGGGCCCGGGCCCGGCTCGAAGCCATTTTGCACCCGCGCATCAGGGCCGCCGCCGAGGCGGCCGCGCTGGCCGCGCAAGGGCCGTACACGATCTTCGTGGTGCCGCTGCTGGTCGAGTCGGGCAACTGGCGCGAGCGGGTCGCGCGCGTGCTCGTGATCGACTGCCAGGAGAGCACCCAGATCGCGCGCGTGATGGCGCGCAACGGCTTGCAGGAATCGCAGGTAAGGGCCATCATGGCGGCGCAGGTGCCGCGCCAGACCAGACTGGCCGCGGCCGACGACGTCATCGACAACGACGACGGCTTGGCCGCGCTGGCGCCGCAGGTCGAGCGCCTGCACCAGTTCTACCTGCGCTTTTTCGGCGCGACGGACGCGGCACCGGACGCAAACTCAATCGAGCGTTTGTAATTTTGCGCCGCTTGGTTCAAAATCACGGGGATTGAGCCTAGATTCACGCGCCCACCTATAAAGGGATGTCATTTTGATCGTCTACGAATACCCTTTCAACGAGCGCATACGCACGTTGTTACGGCTGGAAGACCTGTACGAGAAGTTCAAATTCTTTGTCCAGCAAGAACATCCCATGCAGCACCACGTGGCGCTGGCGACCATCTTCGACATGCTCGAAGTGGCCGGCCGCGCCGACCTCAAGTCCGACCTGCTGCAAGAGCTCGAGCGGCAAAAGCAAAGCCTGATGGCGTACCGCTCGAACCCGAACGTGGCCGCCGAGATGCTCGATTCCGTGCTGGGCGAGCTCGAAAAGGTAAGCCACGCGCTGGTGGCGGCGCAGGGCAAGACGGGCCAGAACGTGCGCGACAACGAATGGCTCATGAGCATCCGGGGGCGCACCATCATCCCCGGCGGCGCCTGCGAATTCGACCTGCCCTCGTACCACGCCTGGCAGATGCGCAGCGCCGGACAGCGCCACACCGACATCATGCACTGGTTCGCGCCGCTCGCGCCGCTGTTCGACGCGCTCGCGCTGGTGCTGCGCCTGCTGCGCGACTCGGGCGGGCCGGTCAAAATGATCGCCGGCGCCGGCAGCTACCAGCAAATGCTGCAGGGCAAGGTCTACCAGATGTTGCGCCTGAACCTGGACGAGACCCTGGGCGCGATCCCCGAAATTTCAGCCAACAAGTACATGCTGTGGGTGCGCTTCACGCGCCAGGGGGGCGACCTCAAGCCAAAGCCGCTCGAAGAGGACGTCCCGTTCGAACTCACGCTGTGCAATTTTTAATACTGTAAGTGAACGCCATGACCGTTGTAAGCTGCCCCACCTGCGCCAAAAAAGTCGAATGGACCGAGGCCAACAAGTACCGCCCGTTTTGCTCGGAACGCTGCAAGCAGATCGACCTGGGCGCCTGGGCCGAGGAGAAATACACGATCCCCGGCGCCGCGCCGTCGGATCCTTTGTTGGATGACGACAATCTGCCGCGGTAGCCGCCGCAAGAATCGCAAAGCCAAAACTTGAACAACGTCGTCCCCGCCAAGGTGGGGCGGCGGGCCCGAGGACGACGTTGCTATCTGATCAAATGGTGTCGTTGCCGTCGTAACGCAGCAGGTCAAGCCAGTGCAGCAGCGGGATCGTCGCCGGCAGCAGCGGCGCCACCCCGACCGCGCCCTGCCAGGCGAACGCCTGCCCCTCGAGCGACTGCGGCTCGCCGCGCCATTCCCGGCTGATGTAAAAATGCAGGCGCACGTGCGCGTGTTCGTACACGTGCTCGACCCCGCACCACGCCTCGGCGCTGCGAATCTCGATCCCGAGCTCCTCGACGAACTCGCGCTTGAGCGCGTCGAAGATCGCCTCGCCCGCTTCGACCTTCCCTCCCGGGAACTCCCAATACCCCGCGTACGGCTTGCCGGCCGGGCGCTGCCCCAGCAGCACGTCGCCGTTCGGGCGCATCAGGATGCCGACCGCGACGTCGATCGGGCACGCCGCCGCCGCGTTCATGGGGCCTCCAGTGGCGGCAGTTGCCCCACATGGTCTTTGGCGAACTGCCACGCCACCCGGCCCGAGCGCGAGCCGCGCTGCAGGGCCCAGCGCAGGGCGTCGCCGCGCGCCGCCGCGATCTGCGCCGCGTCGCAGCCGTAGCTGGCCAGCCAGTGCGCCACGATCGCCAAGTAGTCGTCCTGCTTGAACGGGTAGAACGAGAGCCACAGGCCGAAGCGCTCCGACAGCGAGATTTTTTCCTCGACCGTCTCGCCCGGATGCAGGTCGCCGTCGCCGTCGTGGGTGGCGGCGGCGTTGTCGGAGAGGCGCTCGGGCATCAGGTGGCGCCGGTTCGAGGTCGCGTAGATGAGCACGTTGTCGGACTGCGCCGAGATCGAACCGTCGAGCGCCACCTTGAGCGCCTTGTAGCCGCCCTCGCCGGCCTCGAACGAGAGGTCGTCGCAAAAAATGATGAAGCGCTCGGGCCGGCCCGCGACCAGGTCGACGATGTCGGCCAGCTCGCACAGGTCGGCCTTGTCGACCTCGATCAGGCGCAGGCCGTCGGCCGCGAACCGGTTCAGGCAGGCCTTGATCAGCGACGACTTGCCGGTGCCGCGCGCACCCGTCAGCAACACGTTGTTGGCGGGACGGCGCTGCACGAACTGGCGCGTGTTGCGTTCGATCTGGTTTTTCTGGACCTCGACGTGGCGCAGGTCTTCGAGCCGGATGCTCGAGACGTGCGCGACCGGCTGCAGATAGCTGCCGCCGCCGCTGGCGCGCTTGCGCCATCGGAAGGCCGGCCCGAGCCGCCAGTCGGGCTCGCGCGCCACCGCCGGCGGCAACACCGCCTCGACGCGCTGCAGCAGCGCCTCGACCCGCAGCAGGAACTGCTCCAGGGGCGTCATCGCGGGCCTACGAGCGGTAGTCGGCGTTGATGGTCACGTACTCGTGCGACAGGTCGCAGGTCCACACCGTGGCGCTGGCGTTGCCGCGGCCGAGCGTGACGCGCACCGTGATTTCACTTTGTTGCATGACGCGCTGGCCGTCCGCCTCCTGGTAGTCGGGATTGCGCCCGCCGCTCTGGGCCACCCAGACGTCGTCGAGGTACATGTCGAGCTTGGTCACGTCGAGGTCGTCGACGCCGGCGTAGCCGATCGCGGCCAGGATCCGCCCAAGGTTCGGGTCCGAGGCGAAGAAGGCGGTCTTGACCAGCGGCGAATGGGCGATCGAATAGGCGATCTTGCGGCACTCCTCGACACTGCCGCCCTGCTCGATGGTGATCGTGATGAACTTGGTGGCGCCCTCGCCGTCGCGGATGATCATCTGCGCCAGGCCGCGCGCGAGGTCGGTCACGGCGTCGCGCAGCGCCTCGTAGTGCGGGCTGTCGATGTCGGCGATCTCGAGGGAGCCGGCGCCGGTGGCGATCAGCATGAAGGAGTCGTTGGTCGAGGTGTCGCCGTCGATCGTGATGCAGTTGAACGAGTGGTCGGCCGCGTGCCGCACCAGCTGGTCGAGCACCGGTTGCGCCACCTTGGCGTCGAACGCGAGGTAGCCGAGCATGGTCGCCATGTTCGGCTTGATCATGCCGGCGCCCTTGCTGATGCCGGTCATGGTCACGCTGTGGCCGTCGATGACGACCGTGCGCGAGGCCGCTTTCGGTTGGGTGTCGGTGGTCATGATCGCTTCGGCCGCGTTGAACCAGTTATCAAGCGTCAGATTCGCGACCGCGGCGGGCAGGCCGGCCACGATGCGATCGACCGGCAGCGGCTCGAGGATCACGCCGGTCGAAAACGGCAGGATCTGCTGCGCCCCGCAGCCGAGCAACGCGGCCAGCGCGGCGCAGGTCTGGTTGGCGTTGGCCAGGCCGCTCTCGCCGGTGCCGGCGTTGGCGTTGCCGGTGTTGACCACCAGCGCGACGATCGGCGCGCCGCCGTCGGCGACCGCCGCCAGGTTGGCCTTGCTGACCTGCACGGGCGCGGCGCAGAAGCGGTTTTTGGTGAACACGCCGGCCACGGTGGCGCCGGGCGCCAGCTTCATGACGAGCAAGTCCTTGCGGTTGGGCTTTTTGATGCCGGCTTGGGCAAAGCCGATTTCGATACCGTTGACCGGTTTCAGGTCGGCGGCAACGGGCAAGGGGGAATTAACGGCCATGGCGGGTTCTCTAGCGGGTAAATGGGGAGCCGCTATTGTAACGCTTGAGGCAACAAACGCGCGCGAACGCGCGGGGCCGGACACCCGCGCCGGGACCGACGCCTCGTTTCGCCGCGCGAATCCTCGTTTTGTCTCGCCGCTTTGCGCGATCCTCGTCCGCCTTCCCTATGAAAACGACGCCGAGGAAAGTTCCGCCGCGAGACCGAACGAGGAACATGGCAAACAAACGAGGCGGCGGCCGCGCGGGCCCTTCCCGCCCCCGGCGCACTATTCAAATATGCAGAGCCGGGCCGAAGTCCATGCAATTTTGCATACCGCGCTCGTCGGCGCCGGCCGGGATCAGCGCCGACAGCGCGTCGACGAAGGCGTGCGGCTCGTCGACATACAGCGCGATGTGTTGCGTGTTGACGGTTTTGGGATAGCCGAACCAGACCGTCTCGAGCGCCGCCACCGCGTCGAGCGAGATCAGCACATTGGCCTTCTCGAGCGGCGCCACGGTCCAGACCTGGTTGGAGTCGATCTGGTGCATCGCGCGGTATTGCGCCAACGGCACCAGCAGCGCGCCGCAGCGGACGATGCGCGCGGCCGCGACGGTCGCGCTGGCGCGCACGCCGAGGTCGAGTTCGACCGCGTCGGCGGTGACCCGGTGCGCGCTCTCGCGCAGCACGCGGCGCATGCCGATCACCCAGACCAGCGCGTACAGCACCGGGCCGTAATACAACACGCCGGCGAGCAGCCCGAGCCGCGTTTCCGGCACCAGATGACCGAATCCGGACGGCGCGCACAGAAGCACCGCTATGCCTAGCAGCAAGCCGACACGCACCAGCGTCCCCCTGGGCCCGTTGGCGACCGTGAATCCCGGCGCCGCGGCCAGCGGTTTGCGCGTCAACGCGCGCCAGAAGCCACCATAGACCTTTTTCTCTATCGTGTAGTAGCTTCGCATCCAGGGTGGCATGGCGGACGTGGTCAGTTTGTCGATGCCCTGCAAGGTGACGCCCTCGGCCGCCGTTTGCGCGCGGAACAGCTTCAAGCCCCGGCGCAGGGCCAGCCCCACGCGCAGCACGACGACCGCGGTCAGCAGCCAGCCGGCGGCGATCCAGAACGGGTCGCCGCCCTTGGCCTTGTGACGGATAAACAGGCCGAGGCCGACCACCACGAGCGCCAAGGCAAGCAGGGCCAATCGTTTTTTGTTCATGAAAAATGCTCTGAGGGGGTCAAAAAACCGGGAAAAAGGCGTAAAAAAAGAGGCGGGAAGTGTCTCCGCCTCTTTTTTACGCACCGCCTGCACGCACGCTGTTACGCGAGGCGGCCGTGGCAAGCCTTGAACTTCTTACCGCTGCCGCAAGGGCAAGGGTCGTTGCGGCCGACCTTCGGGCCCTGGTCGTCGCCCTGGCGCGAGGACGGCGCCAGCAACTCTTCGGGCGAGGCGTCCGGATTGAAGTCGGCGTGCTGGTAGTGCACATTCGCCAGGGCCGACTGCTGCATCGCCAATTCGGCCGCGTCGATTTCCTCGCGCGACTGGATGCGCACCGTCATGACCATGCGCGTGACGTCGTTCTTGATCAGGTCGAGCATCGTGCCGAACAGTTCGAAGGCTTCGCGCTTGTATTCCTGCTTCGGATTTTTTTGCGCGTAGCCGCGCAGGTGGATGCCCTGGCGCAGATGGTCGAGCGCGGCGAGGTGCTCGCGCCAGTGGCTGTCCACGCTTTGCAGCATCACGTTGCGCTCGAAACCGCTGAACGATTCCTTGCCGACAATGGCCACCTTGTCGTTGTACGAATCGTCGGCCGCCGTCATCACGCGCTCGAGGATGTCCTCGTCGGTGAGGTTGGCTTCGCTCGCCAGCATGCTCTCGAGCGGCACCGGCAGTTGCCACTCGTTGGCCAGCGTGTCTTGCAGGCCCTTGACGTCCCATTGCTCCTCGAGCGACTCCTGCGGCACGAAGCTGTGCACCATGTCGGTGAACACGCCGGCGCGCAGGGAGTTGATCATCTCGGACATGTCCGTCGTTTCGAGCAATTCGTTACGCTGCGTGTAGATCACCTTGCGCTGGTCGTTGGCGACGTCGTCGTACTCAAGCAATTGCTTGCGCACGTCAAAGTTGCGCGCCTCGACCTTGCGCTGGGCCGACTCGATCGAACGCGACACGATGCCCGCCTCGATCGGCTCGCCCTCGGGCATCTTGAGGCGGTCCATGATCGCGCGCACCCGGTCGCCCGCGAAGATGCGCAGCAGCGCGTCGTCGAGCGAGAGGTAGAAACGCGACGAACCGGGATCGCCCTGGCGCGCCGAACGGCCGCGCAACTGGTTGTCTACGCGGCGCGATTCGTGGCGCTCGGTGCCGATGATGTGCAGGCCGCCGGCCTCGACCACGTGGGCGTGCAGCGACTTCCATTCGTTGCGCAGGATGTTCGATTGCGCGATTTTTGCGGCCTCGACCATTTCGGCGTTGGCCTCGATGATCTGGATCTGCTTCTCGACGTTGCCGCCCAATACGATGTCGGTGCCGCGGCCGGCCATGTTGGTGGCGATCGTGATCATCTTCGGACGTCCGGCCTGGGCGATGATCTCGGCCTCGCGCGCATGCTGCTTGGCGTTGAGCACGTTGTGTGGCAGCTTGGCCTTGGCCAGGATGCCCGACAACAGCTCCGAGTTTTCAATCGAGGTCGTGCCCACGAGCACCGGCTGGCCGCGCTCGTAGCAGTCGCGGATGTCGATCAGCATCGCGTTGTATTTCTCTTCCGACGACTTGTAGACCTGGTCCTGGCGGTCCTTGCGCTGCGACGGACGGTTCGGCGGGATCACGACGGTCTCGAGGCCGTAGATTTCCTGGAATTCGTACGCCTCGGTGTCGGCGGTGCCGGTCATGCCCGCGAGCTTGGTGTACATGCGGAAATAGTTCTGGAAGGTGATCGAGGCCAGGGTCTGGTTCTCGTTCTGGATGCGCACACCCTCCTTGGCCTCGACCGCCTGGTGCAGGCCATCGGACCAGCGCCGGCCGGTCATCATGCGGCCGGTGAATTCGTCGACGATGACGACTTCGTTGTTTTGCACCACGTAATGCTGGTCCTTGTGATACAGCACGTGCGCGCGCAGGGCGGCGTACAGGTGGTGGATCAGGGTGATGTTGGCCGCGTCGTACAGGGACGCGCCCTCCGGCAGCAGGCCCATTTTGGTCAGGATCGCCTCGGCGTTCTCGTGGCCGGCCTCGGTCAGCAGCACGGTGTGCGCCTTCTCGTCCTTGAGGTAGTCGCCCGGCACCTCGATGACGCCCTTGCCGTCCGGCGTTTCTTCGCCGATTTGCTTGACCAGCATGCCCGGCACGGTGTTGATCTTGTGGTACAGCTCGGTGTGGTTCTCGGCCTGGCCGGAGATGATCAGGGGCGTGCGCGCCTCGTCGATGAGGATCGAGTCGACCTCGTCGACGACGGCGAAGTTCAGGCCGCGCTGGACCCGCTCGCTCGACTCGTAGACCATGTTGTCGCGCAGGTAGTCGAAGCCGAATTCGTTGTTGGTGCCGTAGGTGATGTCGGACGCGTACGCGGCCTGCTTGTCGTCGTGCGCCATCTGCGACAGGTTCACGCCGGTCGTCAGGCCGAGCCAGCCGTACAGGCGGCCCATCCACTCGGCGTCGCGCTGCGCGAGGTAGTCGTTGACCGTGATCACGTGCACGCCCTTGTCGGCCAGCGCGTTGAGGTAGGTCGGCAGCGTCGCCATCAGCGTCTTGCCCTCGCCCGTCCCCATCTCCGCGATCTTGCCCTGGTGCAGGACCATGCCGCCGATCAGCTGCACATCGAAGTGGCGCATCTTGAGCACGCGCTTGGCGGCCTCGCGGCAGACCGCGAACGCCTCAGGCAACAGGTCGTCGAGGCTCTCGCCCTTGGCGACGCGGTTCTTGAATTCCGGCGTCTTGGCCTTGAGCTCGTCATCCGTCAGCTTTTCGATCTGCGGCTCGAGCGCATTGATCTCGCGCACGGTCTTTTGATATTGCTTGAGCAGACGCTGGTTGCGGCTGCCGAAAATCTGGGTCAGTAATGACATGCTTGAATTCTTGAAAAAAACGCCGCAAAAAGAAGCCAGGATGATATCAAAAACATATCGCTCGCAGGCCGACTATGGCAAAAAGACTGTGATTTTATCATGCGGTCCGGCCACAATTGGGGATATTGGCCCGGATAACAAGTGGCGCGCCCAAAACAATCTGTTTCGGGCGTGCAAGCGGGAGCCCGCGCCCGCGCTTCACCACGCCGGGTCCAGCTGTGATATGTTGCGCCTCATGCGGTTTACTTCCACCAACCAACGCCCGACCCACATCTTTGGCACCAAGGCGCCAAGGACCACGCTCGACGCCACGGCTTTCCTTCAAAGAAATGACCGCATGGCCAGCCTGCTGCCGACCGTGATGCGCATGGCCAGTCTGCAGAAAGATTGCGCGGCCGCCCTGCCCGCCATGTTCGACAACTGCGACATCCTCTCCTTCGAGGACACCCAGCTGGTGCTGGCCACGCCGAGTTCGGCGGTCGCGGCCAAGCTCAAGCAGCAGATCCCGAAGCTGCAGACCGCGCTGCGCGCCAAGGGCTGGCAGATCAACGCGATCCGCCTCAAGGTGCAGGTCACGCGCAGCATCGCCCCGGTGGTGCACACGCAGCAACTGGTGCTGCCGGCGCAGGCAGTCAACGCCTTCGCCGAACTGGGCGACGCGCTGCCCGAGACCGAACAAAACAAGACCCTGATCGCCGCCGTCAGGGCGATGGCCGCGCGCCGCCGCTGAAGAGCGCCGCGCCAAAGCCCGCCGCCAATCCCATGCAAACTATGTGAGCGCCCACTCGCGCGCCATCTGGCGCACGTACGACGCCGGCGCCGAGCCGGGCGCGGTGAACGCGACGATCTCATAGGCGCTCGGATCCTTGAGCAATTCGAGCAGCAGCAGGTTGTTGAGCGCGTGGCCCGACTTGTGCGCGTGGTAGCTCGCCAACAGCGGGTGGCCGACCAGGTACAGGTCGCCGATGGCGTCGAGGATCTTGTGGCGCACGAACTCGTCGTCGTAGCGCAAGCCGTCCGAATTGAGGATCCTGTATTCGTCCATCACGATCGCGTTCTCGAGCGAGCCGCCGCGCGCCAGGCCCATGCCGCGCAGGCTTTCGACGTCCTGCATGAAACCGAAGGTGCGCGCGCGCGCGACCTCGTGCACGTACGACACGCTGCCGAAGTCGACCGCCGCGCTTTGCATCGTGCCGTCGACCGCGGGATGGTTGAATTCGATGAAGAAATCGAGCTTGAAGCCGTCGAACGGCGACAGGCGCGCCCATTTCTCGGCGTTGCCGGTGCCCTGGCGCACCTCGACGTCCTTGAGCACGCGGATGAACTTCTTGGCCGCGTCCTGCTCCTGCACGCCCGCCTGCTGCAGCAGGAACACGAAGGACGAGGCCGAGCCGTCCATGATGGGGATTTCCTCGGCCGAGATGTCGACCACGAGGTTGTCGATGCCGAGGCCGGCGCAAGCCGACATCAGGTGCTCGACCGTCGACACGCGCGCGCCGTCGCGCACCAGCACCGAGGCCATGCGGGTGTCGCCGACGATGCCGGCGCTGGCCGGGAACGACACCACCGGATCGAGGTCGACGCGCCGGAACACGATGCCGGTGTCGGGCGCGGCCGGGTGCAGGGTCAGCTCGACCTTGGTGCCCGAGTGCAGGCCGACGCCGGTGGTGCGGATCAACTGTTTGACTGTTCTTTGTTTTAGCATCCGCCGATTATATCCAACTTGGAAAGTTGGCGCTGACGCCTCCAGCGCAATTATTACCAAAAAATCAAACAGTTACGCCTCACCGCTGGAAAACCGCGCGCCTTCGATTCCACTATTTATTGAGCAGATCGAGCGGCGCGGCCACCATCATCACCCCCGACCCCGCTCCGGATCGCTGGCCCGGCCGCCACCTTGAACTGCGGGCTGTGCTTGTATGCGACCACCGGCCCGCCCCTTCGTCGGGGCGGGTTTTTTTTGTTCGCAAAATCGTACCCCGACCGACGGAAAAATTCGTGAACGGCGGCGCCGGCCTCAGGGGTGTTCAGCCGCCGCGTGCACCCGTTCGTGGCGGACCAGGTAAATCCCGCTGCCGATGATGATGGCCGCGCCCAGCAGGGTGTATTGGTCGGGCAGCGTGTGCCACAGCAGCCAGTCGAGCGCCACGCCCCAGGCCAGCGCCGAATACTCGAACGGCGCCACGCTCGAGGCCTCGCCCAGCCGGAACGCCTCGGTGATGGCCAGCTGCCCGATGAAACCGGTGACCGCCAGCGCGCACAGCAGCGCGATGTCGCCGGCGCGCAGCGCGACCCAGTTGGGCGCGGCCAGCACCGAGCCGCCGATGGCCATCAGCAGCATCAGCCAGAACACCATGTGTTCACTGCGCTCGGTGGCGCTCATGATGCGCCCGATGATCGCCGAGACCGCATAGCAGACGGCGGCGCCCAGGATCGCGAGGCCGCCGATAGTCAGGAAGCCGGCGCCGTCGGGGCGCAGCACCACCAGCACGCCGAGCAGGCCGATCGCGATCGCGCTCCAGCGCGCGGCGTCGACGCGCTCCTTGAGCAGCACGACCGAGAGCGCCGTGATCAGGGCCGGCGCGATGAAAAAGATCGAATACGCCTCGGCCAGCGAGAGTTTTTTGAGGCCGAAGGCGAACAGCGAGAGCATCGCCACGCCGATCACGGCGCGGCTCAGGTGCAGCGCCCAGCGCACCTTGAGGATGCCGGCGAAGGCGCCGCGCCAGGCCAGGTAGGCGCACACCAGCGGCAGCGACGTGAGCGCGCGCAGGGCGGCGACCTGCATCGCCGGGTAGTGGGCCGAGAGCAGCTTCATGGCCGTGTCCATCAGCGAGAACATGGCCACGGCCAGCAGCATCGCGTAGATGCTGCGTAATTTATTGGAGCGCGCGGTCACGGCAGCTTCCTCGTCGAGCGGTTAAAGAATGGGCACAAAGCGGGCACAAAGCGGGCGCAAAGAAGGCGCATAGCCGGCAAAAACAAAAACGGCGCCGCGGCGCCGTCTTCGGGTGGTGCGGCGGCGGGATCAGCCCAGTTGCTTGAGCATGGTTTCGGCGTTCGACACTTCGAAGGCGCCGCCCTGCTCGACGTTGAGCTCGGTGACGACGCCGTCGTCGACCAGCAGCGAGTAGCGCTGGGAGCGCGTGCCCATGCCGAACTTGGAGAAATCGGCGTCGAGGCCGAGGGCCTTGCTGTAGGCGGCGTTACCGTCGGCCATCATGCGCACGATGCCGGTCGACTTCTGGTCGCGGCCCCAGGCGCCCATGACGAAAGCGTCATTGACGGAGATGCACCAGATTTCGTCAACGCCCTTGGCCTTGAGTTCGTCGGCATGTTTGACATAGCCCGGCACGTGCTGCGCGGAGCAGGTCGGGGTGTATGCGCCTGGCAGGCCAAAGATCGCGATCTTCTTGCCCTTGACCAAATCGGCGACCTGGAACGTGTTTGGGCCGAGGGAACAACCTGCCGATTCGGTCTCGATGAATTCCGAAAGTGCGCCTTCTGGCAGACGCTCGCCGATTTTGATGGTCATTCAAGACTCCTGTGAATATGGTGGAAAACAACAAGCTTAGCCAACTAGTATGCCTGATCCCAATAATTTCTGCAGCGCCCCCCGCAAAAACGATTGCCAAACCAAATCAATTTCGCTACCGGGGTCAGACCCCGATAGCGAAACGTTTCAGGCAAAAAAAGCGCGACAGCCCGGCGTTCAGCGCGAGCAGGGCCGGTTTGGCGCAACTTATTTCATAAGTGGGGTCAGACCCCGTTTGCGGAATATTGATCGTGTACATAAGTGGGGGTCAGACCCAATCCACCGGACTTAACG
>NZ_PXWF02000326.1 GCF_003011895.2 Massilia glaciei
TGTATTTAAGGGATGTTGTACTAGGACATGTGCTGGCCGCCATTGATGGCCAGGTTGGCGCCAGTCATAAAGCCCGCCTCCTCCGAACACAGGTACGCGACCAGCGCGCCGACCTCGGCCGGTTCGCCGAGGCGGCCCATGGGAATTTGCGGCAGGATTTTTTCGCGCATGATGTCGGCCGGCACCTGCATCACCATCTGGGTGCGCAGGTAACCGGGCGAGACGGTGTTGACCGTGACGCCGTGGCGCGCCATCTCGAGCGCGAGCGA
>NZ_PXWF02000327.1 GCF_003011895.2 Massilia glaciei
GTGTTGACCGTGACGCCGTGGCGCGCCATCTCGAGCGCGAGCGACTTGGTGAAGCCGTGCATGCCGGCCTTGGCCGCGGCGTAGTTGGCCTGGCCGAAGGCGCCCTTCTGGCCGTTGACCGACGAGATGTTGACGATGCGCCCCCACTTTTGCGCGAGCATCGGCTCGATCGCCTGCTTGCTCATGTTGAACACGCTGTCGAGGTTGGCGCGCATGACGTCGGACCAGTCCTGCTGCACCATTTTGCGCATGCTCTGGTCGCGCGTGATGCCGGCGTTGTTGACCAGCACATCGAGGCGCCCCATTTCGGCGAGCAGCTTTTGCATCATCCATCCGCTGTCGGCGTAGTCGGCGACGTCGACCTTGAACGCGGAAAAGCGGTAGCCCTCGTCGCGCTGGGCCGCCAGCCACGCCTCCGGCTGCTTGTTGCCCGGCGAATACGTGGCGGCGACCTTGAAACCGGCGTCATGCAGGCGCCTGCAGATCGCGGTGCCGAGTCCGCCCATGCCGCCCGTCACCAATGCTACCTTTTTGTTGTCCATAGTCTCTTCCAGTTCTTTTTAAGTGCTTGAGCGATTAATGCCGTCGAGGGCATGAGGGACAAGTCTAGACATGCATATTGAGATAACATTGATTGAAATCAAACTTTGGAAGATGGGCCGGGCGCCTGAGGGCGCTCGCGATTTTCGCGAGGATGGCGCATTGAAAACGCGCGCCATGGCGCCGCAAACCGGCCCGCGGCGCCGTTTCGGCCGGGGGGTCAGGCAGCGCAAAGCACAGCCATAGCTCGGGCTATGGCGAGCTTTTGCAACGACGAGCGGGCTCCTTCCGGCGGAATGAGCGAGCATGGTCGAAAGCCTCTCATCCTCTCAGCCTCTCAGCCTCTCAGCCTCTCAGGCCCAGGCCAGTTCGCGGATTTTGGAGACTTGGCGGCGCGCCATGAAGCGCCACAGCGCCAGCGCCTCGCTTTGGCTCGCGCGCATGCTGCGCGGGAGCGCGAGCGCCATTTCGCAGTCGCGGTCGGACCATTCCTCGAAGCGGATCCGGCCCTCAGCGCTGACCTCGGCGACATACATGAGTCCGTCGTCATAGCCGAAGCGCAACGCCGCGCTGGCGTCGTCGGCGGTCGCGTAGACGGCCGCCAGCGCCTCGGCCAGCTCGTCCTCGGTGGGCGCGTCGATCTCGCGGCCGTCCACATCGGTCAGGGTTACCCATGCTTGCGTCATTGAAGCGACCTCCCGCCAGACCCGTTAGCACTCAGACTCAGATGGCTGCCGTCGCGCCGCCCGTGCGGCGCCGAAACCGGGTCCATCATACCGAAAAAAATTCGCAAGGCAACGCAATAATTGCGGCGCCGGACGCGGCCTTCGCGGCCTCCAACAATGACGTTGGCCGTTGGCCCCGGGCCCAGGGTCGCGCCGGACGCGGGATCGCCGGCCGCAAAACGTGCCGGACCGACAGCCTTTTAGGCGATGACGACGGGCATGCTCAGGGGGTCGAAGTCGCGCCAGTCGCCTTGCTCGATGGTGCCCTCGGCGCGTTCGATGTGGTGGGCGCCAAGGTCGCGCAGCACGTCGAGCGCGCGCCTCTCGTCGGCCGGGCCGTCGAGCGCGACGGCCACCATCATGCCGGCCTCGCGCGGCACGCGCAGGTTCTTGCCGCCCTCCTCCGGCTCGCCCGCCTCCTTCATTTTGGTCAGGCTGAACAGCGAGCCGACGTGGGCGCCGACCAGGCCGCCGACGATCGGGCCGACCGGCCCCGACAAGGGCGAGGTCAGCGCGCCGATCGCGACGCCGACCGCGCCGCCGGTCGTGGCGCCCTCGACCACGCCTTCGGGCGTCTCGCTCGCGCCCGGCGAAATGGCATGGTCGCCGCCGATCGGCGTCATGTCGTGCTGGCCCGGCTGGTTGACGAAGAAGGCGCTGATGCGGCCCTGCCCGAAGCCGGCGTTGCGCAATTCCTCCTTGGCGCGCTCGACTTCTTCCTGCAATTGAAAATGACCCGCGATGATCGTCGACATGCTGCAACCTCCGTAAATGATGGACACGGGCGGCGGACCCGGGCGCGAAGCGCCGGCCCGCCGCCGTGAAAACACCAGCATGCGCCATGCCGCGCCAAACCTCTGTACGCCAGCACACCAAGTGTGTTGCTCACAAAAAAACATTCCCCGCGATGATGCGGGGCAAGCTTTGGGCTCTATAATCAATCAACCCCGTCGATCAAACCCCTCGGTCAAGCCCGTCGACCAGCCCGCCGGCCAGGACTGCCGCCGCAGCTCCCGGCCGCCGCGCGCGGCCAAGCCGGCAAAGGAAACCGCCATGCCCAATCCCGCCCCGCCCCTGCCTGAGGCCAAAGCCCCGGACATCGCGCTGTCGGAGTTTTTCGACGGCCACCCGGTGGCCACCTTCGCGATCGACCGCGCGCACGTGATCACCCACTGGAACAAGGCCTGCGAGCACCTGCTGGGCTGGGCCAGGTCGGACATGGTCGGCACCAGCAACCAGGGGCTGGCCTTTTACGCGCGCAAGCGGCCGATGCTGTCGGACCTGATCGTGGCCGGCGACGCCGACGCGCTCGAGCGCCACCGGCGCTCGGCCGTGATCCCGGGCGCCTACGAGGCCGAGGATTTCTTCCCGAACATCGGCGCCGGCGGCCACTGGCTCCATTTCACGGCCGCCCCGCTGCGCGACGTCGACGGCGTGGTGGTCGGCGCGATCGAGTCGATGCGCGACGTGACCGAGCGCCGGGTCGCCGAGAACGCGCTGCGGCGCGCCCACGACAACCTGGAGCACCTGGTCGAGAAGCGCACCTTCGAGCTGGCCGAGGCCAACGCCCTGCTCGAGGAGGACATCCGGCGCCGGCGCGCGGCCGACGCCGAGCTGCGCCAGCGCAACCTCGAATTGACCGAACTGAACGCCAAGCTCTCGGTGACCCAGCAGCAACTGGTGCAGTCCGACAAGCTCGCCTCGATCGGCCAGCTCGCCGCCGGCGTCGCCCACGAGATCAACAACCCGATCGGCTACATCTTCTCCAACTTCGGCAGCCTGCAAAGCTACCTGGGCCAGTTGTTCACCATGCTCGACGCCTACCAGAAGGCCGAGGCCGGCGCCGCGCCCGAGGTCGCGGCCGAGCTGGGCGCCATGCGCGAGGCGATCGACCTCGACTTCCTGCGCCAGGACATCCCCAACCTGATGCGCGAGTCGAAGGAGGGCATCGTGCGGGTGCGCCACATCGTGCAGGACCTCAAGGATTTCTCGCGCACCGACGGCAACCAGGAGTGGGTCTGGGCCAACCTGCACACCGGCATCGACTCGACCCTGAACATCGTCGCCAACGAGGTGCGCTACAAGGCCGACGTCGTCAAGCACTACGGCGCCATCCCCGAGATCGAGTGCCTGCCTTCGCAAATCAACCAGGTGGTCATGAACCTGGTCGTCAACGCGGCCCATGCGATGGGCGAGCAGCGCGGCGCCATCACGGTGAGCACGGGCGGCGGCGCCGACCCGTCGGAGGTCTGGATCGAGGTGGCCGACAACGGCAGCGGGATCGCGCCGGCCAACCTGTCGCGCATCTTCGACCCCTTCTTCACGACCAAACTCGGTTTCGGCGGCTCGGGGCTGGGGCTCAACATCACCTACAACATCGTCACCCAGCTGCTGGGCGGCCAGATCCGGGTCGAGAGCGTGCTCGGCAAGGGCACCGCGTTCATCCTCGACCTGCCGCTGGTGGTGCCGGCGGCAGACCCGGCGGCTTAGACGGCTTGGGCGGGCCGGGGGGGGCGGGCGGCCCGGGCTGCTTTTGCGGCTTGCGCGCGGCTTGCGCGCGGCGCGCTAGCCGGCGCCGACCACGTTGCGCGGCGCGCCCGCGGCCCAGGCCTCGATGTTATCGACCAGCATGTCGGCCAGCGTCTGCATCGCGCCCGCGCTGGCCCACGCGACGTGCGGCGTGAGGATGAAGTTGGGCAGGCGCAGCGCCAGCAGCGGGTTGCCGGGCGCCGGCGGCTCGCCGCTGAGCACGTCGAAGGCGGCGCCGCCAATGGCGCCCTCGCGCAGCGCCCGCGCCAGCGCGCCCTCGTCGACCAGCCCGCCGCGCGCGGTGTTGATCAAGAGCGCGCCGCGCCTCATGCCCGCCAGTTCGGACGCGCCGATCAGGTTGCGGGTGGCGTCGGTGAGCGGCAGGTGCAGGCTGACCACGTCGGCGCGGCGCAGCAGTTCGGCCAGCGGCACCGGTTCGACACCCGGCTCGTCGACCGCGCCGCGCGTGGCCACGCACACCCGCATGCCAAAGGCGCGCCCGAGTTGGGCGACGCGGCGCCCGAGCGCGCCGTAGCCGACGATGCCGAGGGTGCTGCCGGCGAGGTCGGCGATCGGGTGGTCGAGCAGGCAGAAGCGGCTCGACTGCTGCCAGCGCCCGGCCTCGACGTCGGCCATGTAGGCGCGCAGGTTGCGCCGCAGCGCCAGGATCAGCGCGAAGCAGTGCTCGGGCACCGACACGAGCGAATAGTCGCGGATGTTCGAGACCACGATGCCGCGCTCGCGGCACGCCGCGAGGTCGACATTGTCGGTGCCGGTGGCGGCCACCGCGACCATGCGCAGCTCGGGCAGCCGCGCCAGTTCGGCCGCGCGCAGCGGCACCTTGTTCGAGATCGCGACGGTGGCGCCGCGCAGGCGGGCGACCACCTCGGACTGGTGCGACGCCGGATGCTCGACCCAGTCGTGCGCGAACGCGGGGCGGCGCACCTCGGCCAGCAGGCTGTCGCGGTCGAGGAAGACGATTTTCGGCACGCTGCCGCTCGCGGTGTTTTCCATGTTCGTTTCCTTGTCCATGCGCGTTTCATTGTCCGTGCGCGTTTCCTGGTCCATGCGCGTTTCATTGTGCATCTCGGGCTCCTTCGCCTTGGGGCGGGCGCGCCGGCGCCGCCATTTGCAATCCCGGGTGCCGCAAAAACAGGTCGGCGACCCATTCGACGAACACGCGCACCTTGGCCGAGAGGTGGCGGTTTTGCGGGTACACCACATGCACCGGCAGCGGCGAGGTGGTCCACTCGGCCAGCACGCGTTCCATCTTGCCCGAGGCGATCAGCGGGTCGATCAAATAGCTCGACATCTGCAGTATGCCAAGGCCGGCCAGGCCGGCGCACATGTAGGCGGTCGAGTCGTTCACGGCCAGGCTCGAGGGCACGGGGATGTTGATGCTCTCGTCGCCGCGCGCGAAATCCCAGTCGTGGATCTTGCCCGTCTTGGACGAGAAGAAATTGATGCAGCGGTGCGACGCGAGCTGCCGCGGGTGGCTCGGGTGGCCATGCAGCGCGAGGTAGCCCGGGGTGGCGCAGGTGACGAATTGGAGCACCCCGATGCGGCGCGCGATCAGGCTCGAATCGGCCAGCTCGCCGCCGCGCACGGCGCAGTCGACGCCTTCCTCGATCAAATCGACCGGGCGGTCGCTGCCACCGAGTTCGAGTTGGATGTCGGGGTAGCGCGTGAAGAAATCGGGCAGGGCGGGGATGATGACGGTGTTGGCGATGCTGGTCGAGACGTCGACCCGCAGCCGCCCTCCCGGGTTGGCGCGGTTGCGCGAGAGCGACTCCTCGGCCTCGCGCACGTCCGACAGGATGCGCAGGCAGCGCTCGTAAT
Organism: Massilia glaciei; assembly: GCF_003011895.2. Taxonomy (GTDB): domain Bacteria; phylum Pseudomonadota; class Gammaproteobacteria; order Burkholderiales; family Burkholderiaceae_D; genus Telluria_A; species Telluria_A glaciei. The sequence continues at coordinate 5,634 of NZ_PXWF02000327.1, forward strand.
AGGCGGCGCCGTCGGCCGTCACGCTGACCTGGCGCGTGGTGCGGTGCAGCAGCTTGACCGTCAGCGCCAGTTCGAGCGCCTGCACCAGGGTCGAGACGGTCGCCTTCGGCAGTTGCATGTTTTCGGCCGCGCGCGTGAAGCCGCCCGCGTCGACCACCTGCACAAACACTTCCATCGCTTGCAATTTATTCATAAATCTCCGTATTGTTCAAAATTCTGAACAATCAATTCGCCATTGCCATCTTTATCTGATTGTAGATCAAGTTTAAAGTGGCCGTACTGGATCGAAAACGTCGATTTGGGCCGGAAAAAAAGGGCAGTGAAATGCGCATCAAAATCGAAATGGTCACCGTGGTCGCAATCCTGCTTGGCGCAATCACGCTCGCCGGGGTCGGCGTCACCGACAAATTCCCGCAGGCCGCGCGCGCCGAAAGCGTCGGTTTTGACGCACTCGCACATGCCGTGTTCGGCGGCGCGGCCCCGGCCCCGCAGCGCCAGCGGTCCTCCCCGGAGCAGGCCCAATGAGCGCCAAGGACGGCGACGGCGTCGTTGTGACCGAGGGAACGTGCACGCTCAGGATCCGCAACCTCGAAGTGCGAGGCCAGACCGACGCCCTGGCGGCGCGCCTTTACACTTGTACGGGCGGCGGCGCCGGCGCCAAAAAGGACGCCCTCGTGGTTTTCTTCCACGGCGGCGGCTTCGTCGGCGGCGACCTTGACGACGCCGACGTCTTCCTGCGCCGGCTGGTCGCGTGCGCCCCCGACGACCTGGTGCTCGCCTCACGCTACACCCTGGCCGGCGTGCGCCCGTTTCCGGCCGCGGCCGAAGACGCGCACGCGGTGCTGGCCTGGGCCAAAAAGAACAAGGCCAAACTTGGCTGGAGCGGCAAGCGGCTGGTGGTGGCAGGCATCGAGGCCGGCGCCAACCTGGCTGCGGTCGCCGCGCTGATGGCACGCGACCGCGGCGGCCCGGCGCTGGCCGGCCAGATCCTGGTCATGCCGATGCTCGACCCGGGCTTGTCGAGCTGCTCGATGCGCGAGCTGCCGTGCGACGCCGGCACCGCCGGCATGGCCAACACCTGCGCGGCGAGCTATCGCGACTACCTGCCCAACGCCGCCGACCGCACCCACCCGTACGCCTCGCCGCTGCAATCGAGCCGCCTGCGCAACCTGCCGCCGGCCCTGATCCTGTCGGCCGAGGACGACCCGCTGCGCGACGAGGCCGAACAATACGGCGCCAAGCTGGCCGGCTGCGGCGTGAGCACGACCATCAAGCGCCTCGCCCCGGTGCCCGCGCAGGACCCCGACGCGCGCAACGAGTGCGCCTGCGAAGGCCCGGCGCTGGCCGCGATGAGCGCCTTTTTGCGCGCCATCGACGGCCATAACAACCTCTCATAACCAGCCTCCTAGCGTTCCGCGCCCCCCGTTTTCAACCCTGCGACGCCTCCACACGGAAGGCGTCCGGGGACCCTACGTCCCTAGGTCCCTACGTACCTATGGGGATGGCGTGTCCGCAAATACGCGGACACCGGTCCGCAGGCGCATTGCTTTGCAATGCGGCGTACCTGCTCCCCCCTTTGCCACCTTGTTTGCCCGCCTGTCGGCTGTTAAATTAAAAATTTTCATCCATAAGAGGAAAAAAATGAAACCACCTAATAAATTAGCGATCATGGCCACCGCTGCCGCCTTGGCCGCCCTTGTGCTCACCGGCTGCGATCCGGCCACGGGCAAGACGGCCGACGCCGCCCAAGCCGGGCCGCCCGTCACCGCCGCCGCCGTGATCGAAAGATCGATCAACGAGACCCAGGAGTTCTCGGGCCGGCTCGAGGCGGTCGAACGGGTCGAGATCCGGGCCCGCGTGGGCGGTTTCATCACCTCGGTCAATTTCAAACCGGGCGGCCTGGTGCCCAAGGGCGACGTCCTGTTCGTGATCGACCCGCGCCCCTACCAGGCCGAAGCCGACCGCGCCGACGCGGCCGCCGCCTCGGCGCGCGCCAGGGCCGAACTGGCCGGCCTCGAACTGGCCCGCTCCGAACGGCTGCTGGCCGACAAGGCGATCCCGCAGCGCGAATACGACGAAAAGGCTTCGAGCGTCAAAGAGCTCGGCGCCAACGCGCGCGCGGCCCAGGCCAGCCACCGCGCGGCCCAGCTCAACCTGGGCTACACGCGTGTGCTCTGGCCGATCAACGGGCGTGTGTCTAAGGCCGAATTCACCACCGGGAACCTGATCGACGGCGCCGTGGTGTTGACCTCGGTGGTGTCGAACAACCCGATCCACGCCAGCTTCGACGGCGACGAGGAGACCTACCTGAGGGTGGGCCGCCTGGCGCAAAAGGGCGACGTGGTCGGCGTCAGGATCGGGCTGGCCAACGAGGCGGGCTTCCCGCACGAGGGCAAACTCGATTTCGTCGACAACCGGCTCGACGCCGACACCGGCAGCGTGCGCCTGCGCGCCACCTTCGACAACGCCGACAACCTGCTGGTGCCGGGCCTGTTCGCGCGGGTGCAACTTGGCGGCGGCGCGGCGGCCAGGACGCGCGTGGCGATGATCAACGAGCTCGCCGTCGGCACCGACCAGGACCGCAAGTTTGTGTATGTGGTCAAGGCCGACGGCACGGCCGAATACCGCCCGGTCAAGCTTGGCCCCGCGGTCGGGGGACTGCGCGTGGTGCGCGACGGCCTGAAGGCGGGCGAGAACATCGTGGCCAACGGCCTGCAGCGGGTGCGTCCGGGCGCCCCGATCACGGTGGCGATGGTGCCGATGGTGGGCGACGGCACGGCGCCGCCGCCGACGGTCGGCGTCGAGGTGGCGGCCGTGGCCAAAAAGACCAAGGACCAATAACATGAACTTTTCCCGCTTCTTCATCGACCGGCCCATTTTCGCGGCCGTCCTGTCGATCATCATCTTCGTGGCCGGCCTGCTGTCGATCTTCAAGCTGCCGGTGTCCGAATACCCCGACGTGGTGCCGCCTTCGGTGGTGGTGCGCGCCCAGTACCCGGGCGCCAATCCGAAGGTGATCGCCGAAACCGTGGCCGCCCCGCTCGAGGAGCAGATCAACGGCACCGAGAACATGCTGTACATGTCGTCGCAATCGACCTCGGACGGCTCGCTCGCGCTGACCGTCGCCTTCAAGGTCGGCACCGACGTCGAGCAGGCCGAGTCGCAGGTGCAGAACCGGATCCAGCGCGCCCTGCCGCGCCTGCCCGAGGAGGTGCGCCAGATCGGCGTGACGGCCGTCAAAAGCTCGCCCAACCTGACCATGGTGGTGCACCTGCTCTCGCCCGACAACCGCTACGACGACGTCTACCTGCGCAACTACGCGGTGCTCAACGTCAAGGACCAGCTGGCGCGGATCCAGGGCATGGGCGAGGTGCAGCTGTTCGGCGCCGGCGACTCCGCCATGCGCATCTGGCTCGACCCGCAAAAGGTGGCCCAGCGCGGCATGACCGCCGGCGACATCGTCGCCGCCGTGCGCGAGCAGAACGTGCAGGTCGCCGCCGGCGTGATCGGCGGTTCGCCCTCGAAGGACGCCGAGTTCCAGCTGACCGTCAACACCCAGGGGCGCCTGACCTCGATCGAGGAATTCGGCGTTATCATCGTGCGCACCGGCGAGGACGGCGCGCTCACGCGGCTCAAGGACGTGGCGCGGCTCGAACTGGGCTCGAACTCGTATGCGCTGCGCTCGCTCCTAAACAACAAGTCGGCCGCCGCCGTCGCCATTTTCGAGGCGCCCGGCGCCAACGCGCTGCAGCTGTCGGCCGACGTGCGCGCCAAGATGGACGAGCTGCAAAAATCGTTCCCGCAGGGCGTCGAATACAAGGTCGTGTACGACCCGACCCAGTTCGTGCGCGAATCGATCAAGGCCGTCATCGCCACCCTGCTCGAAGCGGTGGCGCTGGTGGTGCTGGTCGTGATCGTGTTCCTGCAAACCTGGCGCGCCTCGATCATCCCGCTGGTGGCGGTGCCGGTGTCGATCGTGGGCACCTTCGCCGTCATGCTCGGCTTCGGCTTTTCGATCAACACGCTGTCGCTGTTCGGATTGGTGCTGGCGATCGGCATCGTGGTCGACGACGCCATCGTGGTGGTCGAGAACGTCGAGCGCAACATCGCCGACGGGCTCAGAGGCTGAGAGTT
>NZ_PXWF02000328.1 GCF_003011895.2 Massilia glaciei
CAACACGGAAACCGACCCGGTCGCGAGCTTTGTCGGCGTGGCCGCTTACGAAAAGGCGGGGGGCGTCATCAACCGCGATCTTTTCAGCACCGAAATGACCGGTTACATGACCGACCCCGTTTTGCTCGACACGCTCGCCGTGGCGAAGCTCAAACCCCATGCCAACAAGCTGGAAAAGCAGGGATCGGCATGGGTCGAGATCCGCGTTCGGTTCGACTCGGCCGCGTTGGCCGACTATCACAAGGCCCGCACGGCACGGGCCGCGCCCTCCCCTGCCCAGAAGGCGGCGCTCGACCAGATCGACGTCGAGCTGGTGGCGGTCAACGAGGAAATGGCCCGCCTTCAACCGGCAGACGACGATGTGGAAGATGAAGATGCCGACGACGTGGAACCCGATGGCGAGGCTTGCGACACAAGTGCCTTGAATGCGAAGCGACAAGCCCTGCGCGCCCAACGCAACGGCATCACCGACACGTTGCTCCAATTGCTTCCGGCAGACGTGGCGCTCGCCGGCGCGGTCGTCACGATCGACCGTCAAGGCAAGGTCTTTGTGCACCGGAATCTTATCCGGGCGGCGGACAAGTCCAAGATGGGAAAGGTTGCCGGTGCCGAGGCGTTCGGCGATGAGTCGCAGAAGCCCAAGGCTCCCAAGGCCGTTCACTCGGAACGGCTCGTCCGCCTGATGACGTCCCACCGCACCGCCGCGCTGCGAGCGGAGGTGATGGTCAAGCCCGATGTCGCGCTCGTGGTGCTCACGCACGCACTGGTCCGCGATGTGTTTTTCGCGCGCGGCTACTCGCAGGCGATCACGCAGATCGCCTTGAAGGGCCCCACGCTGGACGACACCATCGAGGACAGCCCCGCCTGCGCCGTCTTCGAGGCCAAGCGCGCGGCACTGGCGGCAATGCTGCCAGCGGACGCCGAGTTATTGTTTTGCTGGCTGCAGCAGCAATCGCAAACACTCGTGCTGGAACTGATGGCGTTCTGCACCGCCTACGCGCTCGACGCCGTGCAAGGGCGCGAGTCGCCCTCTCAGGCGTTTGTGGAAATCGCTAAGGCGGTCGACCTGAAAATGGGCGACTGGTGGAAACCGACGGCGGCGAATTATTTTTCCCACGTCTCCAAGAGCCGGGTCATCGACGTTGTGAGTCAAGCGATATCGCCCCAAGCGGCAGCGCCCCTCGGCGCGATGAAAAAGGAACTCGCCGCGCAGGCTGCCGAGCGCGCACTTGCCGCAAGCTCATGGCTTCCGGAGGTGCATCAAACGGCTTAAGCTGCGCCCGCGTTGAGCGTTCAGGTCAGCCGCTGGCTGGCCTGAATTGCGTCCGATGGCTTGACCGGCACCCTCCCCCGCGACATTTTCTTATCGAGAAGAATTTTAGCCGCTAAAGTTGCCAGCCTTGGGCTGGTGCTCTAACGAAGGTCGCTCATCAAGGGGCTTGGCCCCTTGGCCGCTAGGCTTATCCCATACTCGGAACGGCGCCAGGCGCCGACGTCGACTCTTGGCTCGCGGAACAGCCTGCCGGCCACGCCTGCCATCGCTGCAAGTGCGCGATACCCCCCGCCCGTGCAGCACCCCCTTGGCCGCTAGGGTTGCAAAGGCAGCGCGGCGCTGCGCGCCCCGCCAAAACCGGCCACGCCCTCGCCGGACTCGCCCAGCCCTCTGGGGCCGCCCCGCCCTCGCCATTGGGCTCAGGTTGCCTTCGGCAATCCTTTGCTTTTCATTAACGGCGGCGTCGAAACGCCCAGGGCGGTCGTGAGATTGCGC
>NZ_PXWF02000329.1 GCF_003011895.2 Massilia glaciei
TGCAAAGGCAGCGCGGCGCTGCGCGCCCCGCCAAAACCGGCCACGCCCTCGCCGGACTCGCCCAGCCCTCTGGGGCCGCCCCGCCCTCGCCATTGGGCTCAGGTTGCCTTCGGCAATCCTTTGCTTTTCATTAACGGCGGCGTCGAAACGCCCAGGGCGGTCGTGAGATTGCGCGAGCGAGCGAATCGAGATTCCCAGCGCGTTGTTCTCGACGGTGAAGATTTGCATTCATTTCACGGTGCGCGCGCAAGCGCCGAGGCGAGTTGCCTTTGAATTTGCTCGTCACCTGCAGCTATTCCGAGGCGCGGGTTCATCCCCCACTGTGATGCGTGTACCAGAAGATTTCGTTCCTCTGAAGTTGCCATAAAAGAAAACCTGATTATCGTACCGATTATTTTCCGATGCCTTCTCTCATATATGCGCTCCCACACCTGAGAGTATTGCTCGATGAACTGATTCATCTGGCGATCTACTGATGCCGATAGATCATTGTCATTTCGAGCCACAAAAATATTGTTGCCTCGATTTAGTATCTTAGATACATCCATGACGACGATTCCGCGATGACCGGAACCAACCTTCCGAGCGAGTAGTCCATCCAACTGACTAGAAGCTTTTCTAGCATTGCGTTCGATCTTATCGGCAGTTGTTACGCGCTTGCATTCGACCCATATTCTCTTTCCATTGATCAGAATGCCTGTATCTGACTCTGCATCAAGAATGGCTTCAACACCCCGGTCAGGTCGGTGTGCTTTTGCCGCCACTGTAGCTTCGAAAAGAAAATTCCTTGCGGCGGTCGATTCAGATGTTTCGTCCGCCGCGTTGATAGGACCATTTACTCCTTTTCGGAGCTTTTCAATAACGGATGCAAGTTGGTTAGGCGGCACGTGTGAACGGCTGTGGAAAACCGCGTAAATCTGGCGCTATCAGGCGAATTCGTTGCGGGGAAAAAATGGTG
>NZ_PXWF02000033.1 GCF_003011895.2 Massilia glaciei
ATTTAAGGGATGTTGTACTAGGCGCGGGCGCTGCCGGTTTTGGGCGCGCGGTTTACGCATGCGCCTGGCAAAAAAGCAGGCAAGGCGGGGAAGGGCGGACCGCAAGCAAACCGCAAGCGAACGCTTGCGGGCTGCTTATTTGAATTTTTCGTCGGTGATGCGGCTGGCACGGAAGCCGATCAGGCACAAGCCGAGCAACATCATGGCGAAGACCTGTGGTTCCGGCACGGTGGAGAAGTCGTGGTGGATGAACGCGGGCGGTACGGATGGGTTTTGCGCGGGCCTGGTGGCGTAGGCGCCCGCGATGCTTGGCTTGTGGGCGGATGCGACCGACACTTCGGTCACCGCGGCGTGGGCGATGCCCGCCCCCAGCGCCAGCGCCGCCGCAAGTGCCGTCGTGGATGCGAGAATGTTCACCTTGGCTCCTTAGTGGTCACCGGCAAGGGGTCTGCCGTGTCACCAAAAATGCTGCGCGGCGGTCCGGGACGGAACCGCGCCATCTGCCTGACTATTTAATCATGGACGGCCGTCCGGCGCTGCCCCGTTTCGATTGAAACGCGGCTTTTTGCGGGCGCTATTGCTTTGGCGCAGTCAGACGCGCGTGCCGGCGCCCCCATAGGCCCCTGCGCGCCGCAAGCGGTGCTCAGCTCTTGCTGTTTTGCGCCAACAAGCCGAGGCAGTAGGCCGAATCGGACAGGTCGACCGCCCCCATCAGCTCGTCCTCCACGTCGACGGCCGAAGTGGAGAACAGGCGCTGCAAATAGGTGGCGAGGCGTTTCATCGGACGGTCCTTGTTGAGTTTGAAGCAATGATGACTCTGGCATGCCAAAACGCCAAGTGCTGATACGAACTGTTACGAGTCACGTCGAAAAAATCACAAACCCGCACCAGACGCATCGGAAAGCGCGCCCGTCGTAGCAGGCCGCCAACCTTTCTTGCCAGCCCAATACGTCATCCAGTTGCCACTTGATCAAAAGCTGTTGCGGCGCAAAATTTTTTCGACATTGATGGGTATACCTGCCTTTTTTTTGACGGTATAGTCTCCATATCCCTATTGTCTTCAAGCACTAAAATAATGGTAAATGGTCACCTCCGGCCACACCATCGGCGGTGCGGCACGAACTAGCGGTGACGACGATTGCTGCCTTGGCATTCGGGAATTACAGGGTACGCACATTGCGCTCGGCCGCAACCGGCCCGCCCCGCGCCATGCACGACGATGTTCGCACCTTCTGCAGCGCCCACTATTTTGAGTTTTTCAACATGCCCAATCTCGCCAAACTTCAGATCGCCTTCAAGAATGCCTATGTGCGGCTTTTCACCGCGCTGCTGGTGGTCTTGGCCATCGGCCTGACGATCTACAAGTCCGACGTCGCGCAAGACCCCGCGCCGGTCGTCCATTCGCAAAACATTTCCGCCATCACCGGGCTGGTCGCGCAGCGGGCGCGCCTCGAATACCTGATGGTGGCCAAGCCCCTGTCCGATTCGCCGCGCTACATCTTCAAGTTCAAGGACGCGCCGCAGATCAATGTGGTCAAGGTGCCAAGCACCTCGCACCTGAGCCTCGAGCGTGAAATCCTGCTCAAGAACGCGATTCCCTATTCGATCGCCAAGAACGACTACCTCGCCTCGCACAAGGCGGTGCTCGTCGACGAGGGCCAGGAGGGCCTGATGGTCCAGACCCTGGGGTTCCTCAAGCTGCACGCCTTCAACATCCTCCTGATCTGCCTGGTCGTGTACGCGATCAAGTTCGGCATTCCAGGCACCGGCACGAACTCGGCCGTCATCACGCCCGACAAGCTGCGCGGCAGCATGGACGACCTGATCGGCATGGAAGACATCAAGCAGGAGGTGCTGCACCTCGAGGACATGATCCGCAACCGCGGCGAATACAAGTCGCACAACATCGACAAGCCCTTCAACGTCATGCTGACGGGCCCGGCCGGCACGGGCAAGACCAAGCTGGTCGGCTATCTTGCCAAAAAGCTCAATGTGCCGCTGATCCAGGCCTCCGGCTCGGCGCTCGAATCGGGTTATGTGGGCGGCGGCTCGAAGGCGCTCAACGCGCTCTACCGCAAGGCTTGCGCGCGCGGCAGTTGCATCATTTTCCTTGACGAGGCGCAATCGCTGTTCATGCCCCGCGGGCGCAGCGAGAGGAAGTATGACGACGACACCGCCAACACCCTGCTCGGCCTGCTCGACGGCGTCAAGAGCGACAAGGGCGCCGGCGTGATCTGGGTGGTGGCCTCGAACTTCGACGACGCCTCGTCCGACATGGACGAGGCGATGCTGCGCCGCTTCTCCGTGAAAATCAATTTCCGCCTGCCCAACAAGGGCGAGCGCGTCGAACTGCTCAAGAGCTTTCTGTCGCGCAAGAAGGAGGGGCTGGTCGACTGGGCCGACCTCGACCTCGGGCAGGTGGCCGAGATGACCGCCAACCTGAGCCCGGCGCTGCTCGAGACCGTCGTCGAGCGCGCCAGCATGATCTCGATCCAGGAAAAGTCGATCATCAACACCGACCTCATGTTCCGCGCCTACGAGCGCGCCACGATCGGCCTGACCGACCGCGCCACCACGGCCGAGAAGGACAAGCAGCGCGAGCGCGTCGCCCTGCACGAGCTGGGCCATTTCTTCATGCAGATCGACCCGCACCTGCGGGCCGGCATGTCGCTCGAGCAGGTCAAGCAGAAGTCGCACCTGCTCAAGATCAGCACCGAGTCCGTCTCCAAGCTCGGCGCGCTCGGCTATGTCCTGCAGTCGGGCGACGACGTGTCGCTGCGCACCCTAGAGGAACTCGAGCAGGATGTGATCCAGCTCTATGGCGGCGTCGCCGCCGAGGAACTTTTCTATGGCGCGCGCGGCATTTCGGTGGGCAGCCAGAACGACATCGAGAAGGCCACCAAGATGCTCAACCTGATGGTCAACCGCCTGTCGATGTATTCGCGCTCCAAGCTCGACTACACGCAGTTGCGCAACGAGGGCAGCGGCGAGCACACGGTGCGCCAGGTCGAGGAGAAGTCCGACGAGCTCTACAGCTACACGCTGGGCGCGATCCGCGACTACAAGGCGGTCATCGAATCGATCAAGGACATCTTGCTCGACCAGTATGTGTTGTCGAAGGATGCCGTGTTCGCCCTGCTCGAGGAGCGCCACGAGCTGCTCACGGGCTCGCTGGCGAGCGCGCGCGGCGCCGGCCTCAAACTGTGCGCCGAGGGCGCCGGCGCCTAAGCAGCAGTTCCCGCCCGCCCCCTCAGTGCGGCGCCCCCTCAGTGCGGCGCGGCCGCCTTGCCGAACGCCGCGGCCGCGTGCTGCGCCATGCTGTGGGCCAGTTCGCGTTCGTCGTTGACGATCACGGCGTTCGTATCCTCGCGCAACAGTTGCGCCTCCTCCTCGCTGTGGGTGCGCACCACGCAGGCGATCGCCGGATTGAGGGCGCGCGCGACCTCGATCATCGCGCGCACATGGAAGGTGTCGCGCGTGGCGATGACGAGCACGGCGGCGCGGGCGATATGGGCCTGGATCAGCACGGCGGGCTCGGCGGCGTCGCCGGCCACCGCCGCGAACCCGCGCTTGCGCAACAGTTCGACGAGCTCGTGGCTCAGTTCGGATTCGCGCAGGACCATGCCCGCGAAGAACGCGCCCAGCGCGAACGAGACCCCGAACAGCGCCGACGAGCCGTAGGCGATGCCGACCGCGGTGGCGACCACGGCCAGCGTGAACAGCTCGCGCGAGCCGGTGCGCGCGACCCGCCACAGGAACCATGGAAACAATTTGCGCCCCACGACCAGCATCAGGGCGACGAAGGTGGCGACCTGGCCGAGCGTGACCGCGAGCGTGGCGCCGAGGCTGCTGCCGGGCGCCGCCGGGGTGCCTCCGAGGAATCCCGACAGGGCCGGCAGCAACACCAGCACCAGCACCGTGACGAGGTCCTCGACCACCAGCCAGCCGACCGCGATGCGTCCGTTGAGCGAGCCGAGGATGCCGCGGTCCTCTAGCGCGCGCAGCAACACCACGGTGCTCGCCACCGACAGCGCCAGGCCGAACACCAGGCCGCCGCCGATGCTCCAGCCCCACATCGCCGACAGGCCGATGCCCATGGCGGTGGCGACGACGATCTGGAGCACGGCGCCGGGCAGGGCGATGCGGCGCACCTCGAGCAGGTCTTTGAGCGAGAAGTGCAGCCCGACCCCGAACATGAGCAGCATGACGCCGATCTCGGCGAGCTGGCCGGCCAGCGCGACGTCGGCCACGAAACCGGGCGTGGCCGGCCCGATCATGATGCCGGCGGCCAGGTAGCCGACCAGCGGCGGCAGCTTCAGGCGCGCGGCGAGCATGCCGAATATCAGGCCGAAGCCGAGCGCGGCCGCGATGGTCGTGATCAGGCTGATGTTGTGTGGCATGCGCGGCCGCTCCTCGCTGTTGATGGGTGCGCACAGTATACAGCCGCCTGTATTCGCTTGGCGGCAATAGGAGTAGTATTAAAGCGCAACTTGCGTCCTGCCGATAGTTCACCAGAAAGGTCCGCCATGCACATCGATCCTTCCACCGCCAACCGATTCACCTTCCTCGACAGCGAGCACCCGGAGCAGGGGGAGCTGTTGCCCGGGCGCGATCTGTTCACGGTCGCCGGCTACTTCGAGCCGACCCAGGCCCTGATCGTGCAGGGGTGCCTGGTCGCGGCCGGCATTCCAGCGGTCGTGGCCGACGCCAACCTGGTGCAGGCGCATTTTTTGTGGGCCAACGCGCTCGGTGGCGTGCGCATCCGCGTGCCGCAATGCCATGTGCAGGAATCGTTGCAGATCATCGCCGCCTTCGAGCGCGGCGAGTTCGCGCTCGACGAGGACACCGACATCGGCACCGACACCGGCACCGACGAGAAAACCTGAAGCGCCTAGGGCATGGTGGCGAGCGCGACGAGCACCTTGCGCAGGCTGGCGCGCACGGCCATGAATTCCCCGCGGCGTGCGTGCTTGTCGAGGCGGAACAGCATCAGCCCCTCGACCTGGGCCACCATCAGGATGGCGCGCTGCATGGTTTCCTCATCCGAAATATCGGGATTGAGTCCGCGGATCAGGTGGTAGATGGTCTTGCGTTCGCGCGCGAGCATCTTGTCCATCAGCGCCGAGGCGAAGGCGTTGCGCGAGGCCAGCGCCCAGATCTCGAAGAAGGTCGCGTGCGTGACGGGATCGGTGATCTCGTCGAGGAACATATCTGTCGTCGACAAGAAGCGCTCCATGCGCGAGGCGCTGGTCATGGCCGCGGAGATGCCGTCGATGTTGGCCTGGAAGACATCCATCGTGTACAGCAATACGGCTTCGAGCAGGGCGTCCTTGCTGCCGTAATAGTGCTGCACGTTCGACAGGCTCATGCCGACCTCGTTTGCCACGCGGCGCATCGACAGGCCGGCGTAGCCCTCGGCGGCGAGGATGCTCCTCGCGGCGTGCAAAATGTCGGCCACGCGCCCGAGGCCTTTCCCGGTGGTCGCGGAGGGCTTGGTTTTGTTGGCGCTGGGAAGGGTGGTCGGCATGCGGCGATTATCGCATGGGGGCGTTTAAAATAGGTCGCCTGACCTTTTGGTTGCGCGGTCCCCGCGGTTGCGACGCGCATGGCCTATAATTTTCGCAACCATCGAAAGGGTATCCCATGTCCAAACTCGCAGGAAAAGTCGCACTCGTATCAGGCTCGGGCCGCGGCATCGGCCGCGCCATCGCGCTCAAACTGGCCGGCGAGGGCGCGCGCCTCGTCATCAACGACCTCGACGCCGAACCGGCCACCGCGGTCGTCGCCGAGATCCGCGCCCTCGGCGGCGAGGCCGTCGCCTGCGTCGGCAACGTCACCGACGCCGACTTCGGCGAGCGCTTCGTCCAGTGCGCGCTGGAGAACTTCAACGGCCTCGACATCATCGTCAACAACGCCGGCTACACCTGGGACAATGTGATCCAGAAAATGAGCGACGAGCAGTGGTACGCGATCATGGACGTGCACCTGACGGCGCCGTTCCGCATCCTGCGCGCGGCCCAGCCCTTCCTGCGCGCCTTCAGCAAGGCCGAGCAGGAGGCGGGGCGCGAGGTGTTCCGCAAGGTGGTCAACATCTCCTCGGTCGCCGGGCTCGGCGGCAACGCCGGGCAGGTCAACTACTCGGCGGCCAAGGCCGGCATCGTCGGCATGACCCTGGCGCTGGCCAAGGAATGGGGCCGCATGAAGGTCAACGTCAACTGCGTCGCCTTCGGCCTGATCAAGACCCGCCTGACCGAGGCCAGCGCCGCCGGCAACACCAGCGTGAGCATCGCCGGGCGCGACATCAAGGTCGGCGTCAACCCCGAGCTGATGTCGATGATGGAGCGCTCGATCCCGCTGGGCCGCGCCGGCACCCCGGAGGAGGCCGCCAACGCCGTCTACCTGCTGTGCACCCCCGAGGCCGACTACATCAGCGGCCAGACCGTCACCTGCGGCGGCGGCATCTCGATTTAAACTGCGCTTTGCGAAATAGTACGGTTGACCTATAATCGAATTTATAGGTCGTACGACCCATTTCAATTTTTGCATCCAGGAGCCAGCTATGAGCCGTAAAGTCTATGTCACCGGCGTGGGCATGATCCCGTTCGCCAAGCCGGGCGCGAGCGCGTCGTACGACCAGATGGGCGCGCTGGCCGGGCGGCAGGCGTTGGGCGACGCCGGCATCGCCTACGACAAGGTCGAGCAGGCCTACGCCGGCTACGTCTACGGCGACTCGACCTGCGGCCAGATGGCGCTGTACCAGCTCGGCATGACCGGGATCCCGGTGTTCAACGTCAACAACAACTGCTCGACCGGCTCGACCGCCCTGTTCCTGGGGCGCCAGGCGATCGAGAGCGGCGCCGCCGAGTGCGTGCTGGTGCTCGGCTTCGAGCAGATGGGCGCGGGCGCGCTCGGCTCGGTGTTCAAGGACCGTCCGAGCCCGTTCGCGCCGTTCGACGCCGTCACCGACAAGCTGATCGGCATGCCCGAGATACCGCTCGCGCTGCGCTACTTCGGCGGCGCCGGCCAGGCCCACATGCAAAAGTACGGCACCCCTTTGAGCGCCTTCGCCAAGATCCGCGCCAAGGCCAGCCGCCACGCCGCGAACAATCCGCTGGCCTTGTTGCGCAAGGTGGTCACGCCCGAGGACGTGCTCGAGTCGCCGCCGCTGTGGCCGGGCGTGATGACGCGCCTGATGGCCTGCCCGCCGACCTGCGGCGCCGCCGCCGCCGTGCTGGTGTCGGAGGCGTTCGCGCGCAGGCACGGCCTGAAAGCCGACGTGTTCATCGCCGGCCAGGCCATGACGACCGACCGCCCCGGCACCTTCGACTCGGGCGACATGATGCGCCTGGTCGGCTACGACATGACGCGCGAGGCGGCCGACAAGGTCTACGCGCAGGCCGGCATCGGCCCCGACGACATCGACGTCGTCGAGCTGCACGACTGCTTCGCCCAGAACGAACTGATCACCTACGAAGGCCTGCGGCTGTGCCCCGAGGGCGGCTCCGCCAAGTTCATCGACGACGGCGACAACACCTACGGCGGCAGGGTGGTCACCAATCCATCGGGCGGGCTGCTCTCGAAGGGGCACCCGCTGGGCGCGACCGGCCTGGCCCAGTGCTACGAACTGACGCACCAGCTGCGCGCCACCGCCGGCGAGCGCCAGGTGGCGGGCGCGCGGGTCGCGCTGCAGCACAACCTCGGCCTCGGTGGCGCCTGCGTGGTCACCCTGTACCAAGCCGCATAAGGTGGACGCCATGGACACCACCTCACCCTGGATGGACGCAGAACTCGAAGGCTTGCGCGACGCCACGCGCCGTTTCGTCGCGAGCGAAGTCACGCCGCACCAGGAGCGCTGGCGTAAGCAGCAGCACGTCGACCGCGAGCTGTGGAACAAGGGCGGCGAGATGGGCATCCTGCTGGCCGACATCCCCGAGCAGTACGGCGGCTCCGGCGGCACCTTCGCGCACCAGGCGGTGGTGTTCGAGGAGCTCGGCTACGCGGGCGACATGGCGTTCGGCATCCACGTGCACGCGATCGTCGCGCATTACATCCTGAACCAGGGCACCGAGGCGCAAAAACTCAAGTACCTGCCCAGGCTGGCCAGCGGCGAGATGGTGGCCGCGATCGCGATGTCGGAACCGGGCGCCGGATCCGACCTCAAAGGCATCCGCACCACGGCGGTGGCGGGCGCCGACGGCTACCGCGTCAACGGCTCCAAGACCTTCATCTCGAACGGCTACCTCGCCGATTTGATCGTGGTGGTGGTCAAGACCGACGCCGACGCCGGCCACAAGGGCGTGTCGCTGCTGCTGCTCGAGACGCGCGACAACCCGGGTTTCCGGGTCGGACGCATCCTCGAAAAAGTCGGGCAGAAGGGGCAGGACACCTGCGAGCTGTTCTTCGACGACGCCCATGTGGCGCTCGACAACGTGCTTGGCGGCGTCGAGGGCAGGGGCTTCTCGCAGCTCATGACCGAGCTGCCCTACGAGCGCACCATCCTCGGCGTCGCCGGCGTGGCCGCGATCGAGCGTGCGCTGCAGCTGACGATCGAGCACACGCGCGAACGCAAGGCCTTCGGGCAGGCCCTGATCGAGATGCAGAACACGCGCTTCGTGCTGGCCGAGATCAAGACCGAGGCCACCATCGCGCGCATCTTCATCGACCGCTGCATCGAGGACATGATCGCCGGCCGCATGGACGCGGTGCGCGCATCGATGGCCAAGTACTGGATTTCGGACTTGCAGTGCAAGGTCATCGACCAGTGCGTGCAGCTGTTTGGCGGCTACGGCTACATGCTCGAGTACCCGATCGCCCAGATGTATGTGGACGCGCGGGTGCAGCGCATCTACGGCGGCGCCAACGAGATCATGAAAGAAATCATCGCACGTTCACTGTAGGGAGCACCCGCATGGCCGGACCGCTGGCAGGCGTTCGCGTTGTTGAAATGGTGGGCTTGGGACCGTGTCCGTTCGCCGCCATGATGTTGGCCGACATGGGCGCGGAGGTGATCCGGATCGACCGCCATGGCGCGGCCGGCGCGGCCGGCGCGTTCTCGTTTTTGGGCACCAGGCACGACGTGATGGCGCGCGGGCGGCGCTCGCTGGCGCTGGACCTCAAGCAGGCCGGCGCGCGCGGGGTGCTGCTGCGATTGCTCGGCAAGGCCGACGTGCTGCTTGAGGGCTTCCGCCCGGGTGTGATGGAGCGGCTCGGTTTTGGGCCCGATGTGTGCCACGCGCGCAATCCAAAGCTGGTCTATGGGCGCGTCACGGGCTGGGGCCAGCACGGCCCGCTGGCGCAGGCGGCCGGACACGATCTCAATTACATCGCGCTGACCGGCATGCTGCATGCGATGGGCCGCGCGGGCGAGCCGCCGGCGCCACCGTTGAATTTGGTGGGCGACTTTGGCGGCGGCGCCATGATGATGGCGTTCGGCGTGGTCTGCGCCGTGCTCGAGGCGCGCGCTTCGGGCAGGGGGCAGGTGGTCGACGCGGCCATGACCGACGGCGCGGCATTGCTCGGCGCGATGATGTACGGCCTGCGCGCGCACGGTTCGTGGAGCGACGCGCGCGGGGCCGACCTGCTCGATGGCGGCGCGCCGTTCTACGCCAGCTATGCCTGCGCCGACGGCAAGTTCATCACGGTCGGTTCGCTCGAGCCGCAGTTTTACGCCTTGCTGCTCAAGCTGATTGGAGCGACCGACGCCGCGTTCGAGGCGCAGATGGAGGCCGGCGGCTGGCCGGGACTCAAGGCGCGCTTCGAAGCCATTTTCGCAGGTCGCACACGCGCGCAGTGGTGCGAACTGTTGGAGGGGGCCGACGTGTGTTTCGCGCCGGTGCTCGACATGGCCGAGGCGCCGGGGCATCCGCACAATGTGGCGCGCGCGGCGTTTATCGAGGTCGATGGCGTGGTGCAGCCGGCGCCGGCGCCGCATTTCAGCCGCACGGTGCCCGAGGTGTCTTCGGGGCCGGCGAGCGCCGGCCAGCACAGCGCGCAGATTTTGGCCGATTGGGGCTGGAGCGCGCAGGACGTCGCCGCGCTGGCAGCGCAGCGCGTAATCTGACAACGGCCGGCCAACACCAATGCCGCCGCGGTACTCCCCCACCGTCATTCCTGCCATTGGCAGAAATGACTCCCCGCGCAAGCGGGGACCCATACGGAGCTTGTCCCAACGTGCAGTGGGTACCTTTAGGCCCGGGCGCTGTGGGCTGGATTTTTGGACGGCGCAGAACTGCAAGCTCATGATGGGTCCCCGCCTTCGCGGGGAGGACGGTGGGGGGCGGGGATGACGGTGGGTGGGGGCTAAGGACGGTGGCTGGCCGGACGCTCTTTCCACTGGCCCGCGCCGAGCAAAATGATCTGCAACTGGCGCACGAAGTTCTCCGCCATCTCGTGCTCCAGCAAGGGCTGCTCCGGCGGCAGGTCGAGGATGTCGGTGGCCGCCGCCAGCATGGTCATCACGATCAGCCCGCACACCATCTGCAGGCGCGCCGTCGGCAGTTCCCGGTACAGCCCCAAAGTGCGGAAATCCTGCGCCATCTCGTTGGTGAAATGCGTCACGTCGTTGCGGATCGCCAGCCGCAGCACCCGGCTGCCGCCCGAACGCTCGCTTGAAATGAACAAAAACTGCAGCCGGTTCGCCTTCACGTAGGCCTGGTACACCCGCACCGAGCGGCGCAGGATGTCGCCCTGCGCCAGCTCCACCTGGCGCGCCTCGCGCAGCAGACGGCGCAGCGTGATCCCGACCTCCTCGACCAGTTCGAGTCCGAGTTCGTCGGTGCTGCGGAAGTGCCGGTAGAACGCGTTCGGCACCATCCCCGCCTGGCGCGCTATCTCGCGCAGCGCGAGGCTGGTGAAACTGCGCCCCTCGCCGACCAGCGTGAGCGCGGCGTCGAGCAGCACGCGCCGGGTCGCGGCCTTGCGTTCGCTGCGGCTCGGCGCGTCGGCGCGGGCCGGTTCAAGTTCGTGGTCAGCCATCTGCGCCTTGTTTGTGTACGGGTGTGTTCGCATTCTACACGCGAAAAACCGCGATTCCACCCGCAAGTAACCTTTGTAAATGCGAGGAACTCCTCTAAATCCCGGCCAAATTCTTGACGCTCGGTGTACAGGTGTACACAATGCACGCTGTTGAGATGTGCTGCCATTCCGGCGGACGCGTCATGACACTCCTTTTCAGGGACGACTTCAATGGCTTCCATCAGCGCCGGTTTTGGCAATCTGCTCGACATGTTCACCTATCCACTGCGCCACTCGCACTACCTCGAGCTGGTCAACCCGCTGTGGACGCAGCACGTGCTCAAGGCGCGCGTGGTGGGCGTCTGGGACGACACCGCCGACACCCGCACGCTCACATTGCGCCCGGGCCGCGGCTGGCGCAGCCACCGCCCCGGCCAGTTTGTGCGGCTCGGCGTGCCGATCGACGGCATGCGCCACACGCGCACCTATTCGATATCGTCGGCGCCGGCGCGCACCGACGGCTGCATCACCGTCACCATCAAGGCGATCAAGGGCGGGCGCGTGTCGCAGCACCTGGCGCGCCGCGTCAAGGTCGGCGACTACCTGCCGCTGGGCGAGCCGCAGGGCGAGTTCGTGCTGCCCGACTCGATGCCGGTGCATCCCCTGTTCATCACGGCCGGCAGCGGCATCACCCCGGTCATGAGCATGTTGCGCGGCTATGTCATGGAGTACGAGGTCCTGCCCGACATCGCGCACATGCACTACGCCCCGCACGCGCTCGACGTGATATTCGGCGCCGAGCTGCGCAAGCTCGAGGCGGGCCAGCCGCACTACCGGCTGCACCCTTTCTACACGCGCGGCGGCGGCGGCGACGCCCACTTCAGCGCCAAACAACTCGAACTGGCCTGCCCCGACTGGCGCGAGCGCGAAGTGTGGGCCTGCGGCCCGGCCAGCCTGCTCGACGCGCTCGAGGCGCATTGGGCGCGGGCCGGCCTGTCGCGCCAGCTGCACGTGGAGCGCTTCCGCGCCAAGCTGGCCGCCACGCCGGCGGCGGGCGCCAAAGGGCGCGTGTTGTTCGCCGTGAGCCAGGTCGCGGCGGCCTCCGACGGCAGCACCAATTTGTTGCGCGTGGCCGAGGACGCCGGACTCAATCCGGCGCACGGCTGCCGCATGGGCATCTGCCACGGCTGCGACACGAAGCTCGTGAGCGGCTGCGTGCGCGACCTGCGCACCGGCGCCCTCATCAACGAACCCGGCGACACGGTGCAAGTGTGCGTCTGCGCCGCCGTCGGCGACGCCGAACTGGCGCTCTGAACCCGCTCTGAACCCGCTCTGAACCCGTTCTGAACCCACACTCACAGGAACCCACCATGTCGATGCCCTCCCACCTGACGCACGCCGAGATCGAAGAATTCGGCCGCGAGATCGAAGCGGTCCGCACCGAAGTCATGGACAGCCGCGGCGAGAGCGACGCGCGCTACATCCACCGCCTGATCAAGGTGCAGCGCAGCCTGGCGCTGGGCGGGCGCCTGGTCATCTACGCCAGCCTGGCCTTTTTGCCGCAGTGGAGCCACGCGCTGGCCGGCCCGCACCTGTTCTGGCCCGTGATCGCGCTCGGCACGCTGATGCTCGGCTGCGCCAAGATCCTCGAGAACATGGAGATCGGCCACAACATCTCGCACGCCCAGTGGGACTGGCTGCGCGACCCGGCGATCCAGTCGGGCAGCTGGGAGTGGGACCATGTGTGCCCGTCCGACCAGTGGAAGCATTCGCACAACGTCAAACACCACACTTGGACCAATGTGTTCGGCAAGGACGCCGACGTCGGCGGCTATGGCCTGCTGCGCCTTTTCTCGGCGCAGCGCTGGAGGCCCTTCAACCTGGGCAATCCGGTGTACGCCCTGGTGCTGGCGCTGCTGTTCGAGTGGGGCATCGCGATCCAGGAGCTCGAGCTGGGCCGCATCTGGAGCGGGCGCCAGAGCTTCGAGAGCATCCGCGGCCTGTGGGAGAAAACGCGCGCCAAAATGGCGCGCCAGATCCTCAAGGACTACATCCTGTTTCCGCTGCTGGCCGGGCCGTTCTTCCTGATCGTGTGCGGCGCCAACGCCGTGGCCAACGTGATCCGCAACCTGTGGACCTACCTGATCATTTTTTGCGGGCATTTCCCGATGGGCGTGCACGTGTTCACCAAAGACGAGGTCGAGAACGAAACCCGGCCGCGCTGGTATGTGCGCCAGCTGCTGGGCTCGTGCAACATCGGTGGCGGCAAACTGTTCCACATCATGAGCGGCAACCTGAGCCACCAGATCGAGCATCATTTATTCCCGGACATGCCGAGCAACCGCTATCCCGAGGTGGCGCCGCGCGTGCGCGCCCTGTGCGTGCGCTACCGCCTGCCGTACAACACCGGTTCGCTCACGCGCCAGTTCGGCACCACCGTGCTGCGCATCCTGCGCATGACGTTTCCCGGGCACAGCACATTCCTCGACGGTGAGTGCGCGGTGCCAAAGGCCATGTCCGCCTAGGCGCCACGGGCGCCGGTGCGCCGAACCAATTTCCGCTTTTCCGATCTTACTAGGTTTGGATGGCCGGAGGCCGACATGGAACCCAAGCCGGAGGCGGACCTGAGCCTCGCCGCATTTATCGACGGCAACGAGGAGGCGATTTTCAAACGTTGGGAGCGCTTCGCCAGGGGCATTCCAGCGGCGCGCCATCTCGACCACTCGGCGCTGCGCGACCACGCGGCCGGCATGCTGGCGACGATCGCAGCCGACCTGCGCGCCGCGCAAACGCCGCTCGAGCAGTCCGAGAAATCCAAGGGGCGCGCGCCTCGCCTTGTCGGCAGCACCCAGGCCGAGCTCCACGGCGCCGAGCGGGTCGGCCTGGGCTTCAGCGTCAACGACGCGATCGCCGAATTCCGCGCCCTGCGCGCCAGCGTGCTCCAGCTCTGGGGCGAGGCCAACAAGGCCGCGCTGTCGAGCGCGGGCGAGAAGCTGACCCGCTTCAACGAGGCGGTCGACCAGGCGCTGGCCGATTCGGTCGCACGCTTCGCCATCGAGAAGGACGAATACACGCGCCGCCTCGACACGCTGCTGTCGTCCTCGCCCGACCTGCACTACATCGTCGGCGTCGACGGACGCCTGCTCTACGCGAACCACGCGCTGAGCAATCTGCTGGGCATCCCGCAGCACCTGGTCCCGGGCCGGAACATCGACGACCTGTGCCCCGAACTGGTGCCGCGCTTCCGGCGCGACCTGCGCCAGGTGACCGAGACGGGCGAACCGCTGCGCGCCGAGATGCGCCGGCCGGGGTCGGACGGGGCTGAGGTCACCTACCGCTATGTGTTCCTGCCGGTGCTGGGCGACGACGGGCGGGTCGACTCGGTCTCGGGCACGGCGCGCAACATCTCCGAGATCAAGGCGTACGAGGAGAAAATCCACCGCAACGCCTACTACGACAGCCTGACCGGGCTGCCCAACCGCGCGCTGTTCCAGGACCGCCTCGAGCAGAACGTCAAGCATGCCGCGCGCACGGGCCACGCGCTGGCGCTGATATTCATCGACCTCGACGGCTTCAAGGAGGTCAACGACCGCTCCGGCCACGCCGCCGGCGACGAGCTGCTCAAGGAGTGCGCGCGCCGGATCGGCGGCTGCGTGCGCGGCACCGACACCGTGGCCCGCATCGGCGGCGACGAATTCACCGTGATCCTGAGCGAGGTGAACGACATCCTGCACGTTGAAATCCTGGCCAAGTCCATCCTCGACGAGCTGGCCAAGCCGTTCGTGATCGGCGCGGCCAGCTATTACGTCTAGGGCAGCATGGGCATCACCCTGTGCCCGCAGGACGGCTGCACGCCCGAGGAGCTGCTGCGCAACGCCGACCAGGCGATGTACGTGGCCAAGCAGGCGGGCCGCAACCGCTTCAGTTTTTTCACCTCCGGCATGCGCGACTCGGCGTGGGCGCGCCTCAAGACCATCGACGAGCTGCGTCAGGCGCTGGTGCAGCGCCAGTTGGTGGTGTACTACCAGCCGATCGTCGACCTGGCCAGCGGCGAGATCGTCGAGGCCGAGGCGCTGGTGCGCTGGCACCATCCGCAGGGCAGGCTGGTTCTCCCCGACGAATTCATCGGGCTGGCCGAGCAGACCGGCTTGATCGGCGAAATCGGCTCGTGGGTGCTGGGCGAGGCGATCGAGCACGCGCGCCAGTGGAGCGCGATGCTTGGCCACCCGTTCCAGATCAGCGTGAACAAGTCGCCGGTCGAATTCATGAGCGTGGCCATGATGAAAAGCTGGGACAGCGACCTGGCCGTGCTGGGACGGGCGCGCGACCAGATCGCCGTCGAGATCACCGAGGGCATTTTGCTCAACGACTCGCGCGCCGTGCGCGAGCGGCTCGCCAAGCTGCAGCAGGCCGGCGTGCAGTTCACGATCGACGACTTCGGGATCGGCTATTCGTCGATGTCCTACCTTAAAAAATTCAAGGTCGACTTCCTGAAGATCGACCAGTCCTTCGTCAAGGACATGATGCAAAGCAACGACAGCGGCGTCTTTGCCGAAACCATCATCGTGATGGCCCACAAGCTCGGGCTCAAGGTCATCGCCGAGGGGGGCGAGACGGTCGAGCAGCGCGACTGGCTCAGGGCGATGGAATGCGACTACGCGCAGGGTTTTCTGTTCTCCGCGGCCGCGCCGTCGGAGTGCTTCACGCGCATGCTCAAGACGCCCCCCTTCGACCCCGGCCGGCCGTGGTCCCCCGGGACCTGCTGATATTTTTTAAGCGCCGGCTTCCAAGTCGCGCGGATATGCGTTAAATTGACATCCATGTAACACTCACATTGGATGGGCGATTTGCATACGCACTCTACGTGGCTTAAGTCCCTGCTGCCGGCAGCATTGCTGCTCGCTGGCGCGGGTGCAATCGCGCAGCCCCTCGACGAGGACGAACTGGCGCTAAGCTACGGCGACAACACCCAAGTGAGCATCGCCACCGGCAGCGCGCAGGCGGTCAGCCACGCGCCCGCGACGGCCACCGTGATCACCGCGCGCGAAATCAAGGCCATGGGCGCGACCGACCTGGACCAGGTGCTCGAGAGCGTGCCGGGCCTGCATGTGTCGGTCTCGCACCTGGCCTACGCCCCCATCTACAGCCTGCGCGGCAGCTTCACCAACTTCAATCCGCAGGTGCTCATGCTGGTCAACGGTCTGCCGATCACGAATATCTTCGCCGGCAACCGCAGCTTCGCCTGGGGCGGCATGCCGGTCGAGAACATCGCGCGCGTCGAGGTCATCCGCGGCCCCGGCTCGGCCCTGTACGGCGCCGACGCCTACGCCGGCGTGATCAACGTCATCACCAAGCGGGCCGCCGACATAGACGGCCTCGAGGCGGGGGCGCGCGTGGGCAGCTTCAAGTCGCGCGACGCGTGGCTGCAATACGGCGGCAGGCTCGGCGCGCTGAGCGCCGCGTTCTACCTGCGCGCCGGCAGCAGCGACGGCGCGCGCCGCATCATCGAGGAGGATTCCCAGACCCGGCTCGACGCCATTTTTGGCACCAGCGCCTCGCTCGCGCCGGGGCCGCTGAACGTGGGGCGCGAGGCGATCGACGTGCGCGCCGACCTCGCCTACGGCAAATGGCGCTGGCGCTCGGCCTATCAAAAGCGCGATGTCGGCGTCGGCGCCGGCGTCGCCGAAAGCGTCGACCCCTTTGGCCGCATTCCCGAGACGCGTTTTTACACCGACCTCTCGTACGAGCATGCCGGCGTGCTGCCACACTGGGACGCCAGCGTGGTGCTGGGCTACTACGATTTACGCGAGGCGCCAGGCGAGCCCGCATTCCGCCTGTTCCCGGCGGGCGCCTTTGGCGGTGCCTTCCCCGACGGCGTGATCGGCAACCCGGGCCACTACGAGCGCAACACCTCGCTCACGGCGTCGGCCGTGTACACGGGCCTGGCGCGGCACCGCGTGCGCATCGGCGTGGGCCACCGCATCGCCGACCTGTATGGCGCGCCCGAATTCAAAAACTTCAACCTGGTGGTCGTTCCCGGGGTCGGCCCCGTGTTCGAGCCGCTCGGGAGCGTCGTCGACGCCACCCATGTGCCGGAACTGGGCTACCTGACCCCGCACAAGCGCCGGCTCAGCTACGTGTTTTTGCAGGACGAATGGGCGCTGGCGCCGGATTGGTCGCTCACCTCCGGCGTGCGCCACGACGCCTATTCGGACTTCGGCTCGACCACCAATCCGCGGCTGGCGCTGGTCTGGGACGCGGCCTTCAACGTGGTGGTCAAGGCGATGCACGGGCGCGCCTTCCGGGCGCCGGCGCTGACCGAGCAGTACACGATCAACAACCCGGTCAACATCGGCAACCCCGCGATCCGCCCCGAGACCATCGCCACGAGCGAGCTCGCGTTCTTGTGGAAGGCGGCCGACAGCGTGCAGACCGGCCTGACCCTGTACCGCCACCGCATGCGCGATATCATCGCCGCCACGGCCAATCCCGATCCGAGCACCGGCAAGACGTTCCGCAACACGGCCGACCAGAGCGGACGCGGATTCGAGCTGGAGGGGCAGTGGGACGCGGGCCGCGCCGTGCGCGTGAGCGGCAGCTGGTCGGTGCAGCACAGCCTCGACGAGATGACGGGCAAGGACCCGGGATTGGCGCCGCGCCAGCGCCTGTTCGCGCGCGCCGACTGGCGCCCGAGTCCGGAGTGGGAATTGGGCGGAACGCTCAACCACGTGGCCGACCGCCGCCGCGAGCCGGACGATACGCGCCCGCAACTGGCCGACTACACGACGCTCGACATGAGCTTGCGGCGCCTGGCCGGGGCCTGGGAGCTGCGCGCCACGGTGCTCAATTTGTTCAACCGCGACGTGCGCGAGCCGAGCCTGGCGCCGGGCAATATCCGCTACGACTTGCCGATGCCGAAGCGCTCGCTCAGTTTCGAGATCACGCGGCGCTTGTGATTGGCCAGGGTATCACGGCGGGTCTTTTTTCTTCATCAAGCCGGCGAGCGCCGCAAACGGATTGTGCGTGGCGGGCGCCACCTCCGCCGAGAGCAGGCCCGCGCCGCGGTCGGCCTCGAGATAGCGCGAGTGCTCATTGTCGTGGCAGTACAGGCATAACAACTCCCAATTGGAGCCGTCCGGCGGATTGTTATCGTGGTTGTGGTCGCGGTGGTGCACCGTCAGCTGCGACACGTTCGCATGCGTGAACTCGCGCATGCAGCGGCCGCATACCCAGGGATACATTTTGAGCGAGCGTTCGCGGTAACCCATATCGCGCGTCTCAGCCGCGCGGCGCGCGTCGGCGACGACTTTGTCGAGCCGGGCGGCGTCTGGTTTTTTGCTTTGCATAATGGCCACGCACTTTCATCAGGATTGCGGCGCAAGGTCGCGCCGCGTGCTTGATTGTCGCAGAAATCGCGGGGCGGTGGCGATAGT
>NZ_PXWF02000330.1 GCF_003011895.2 Massilia glaciei
GCTATCAGGCGAATTCGTTGCGGGGAAAAAATGGTGTTTCAAAGAAAATGGGTATTGGTCGGGGCTGCCTGAAGTGACGCTCTGATCGCGCCCAGAACCCGGCAAGCGGCGGCCCGCTGCCCCTCACTGCCAAACCCAGCGCATGCACAGCGAAGCGGGATTAGAGCGCCATGCAGCGATCTTCGCCGGCCATATGGCGAAGTTCGGCGGTAGGAGCCGGGGCGGCAGCCCTTGCCGGACCGCCCTTGGTCCGGCAACTCCGTATCCCGCCGAAAGCATGGTGCGCACCACGGGCGCCGGCATTGCGGGGTTGGCTTTGAGGGAGTCGGCGTATGTTTGCTTGCGGCGACGGACTGGTTCGCTCTAGAACAAGTGGCGCAAGGAAAATGTACGGTAAAACGGGTTTGCCGCACAGAAAAGGCGGGCACGGCGCCAACCCAAAACCTGACCAGTTTCACCGGCGCCGTGCCCTGCAAACCCCAGTAGGGAATGTGTATCGAGTATCCCATCCCTACTGGTGGACGCCCCGTCCATAACTGATCGGCTTGACATGGAGCAAGCCGATGGATGCCTTTCCGGTTGGTCGACGCTATCTTTGCGCGCGTCTCGCGTGCCGCGCCCAGGCACTTGTTTGCCCCGATTGCGACCATGGCCAGATCTACTGCTGCCGGGAGTGCGCCGGCATCGCGCGCGACACCACCCTGAGGGACGCCGGCCGGCGCTACCAGAGCGGCCGCCAAGGGCGGCTCAATCACGCTCGGAGGATGGCCAGCTACCGGGAGCGGAAAAAAAGAGTGACGCATCACCGTTCCCCTGCGCCCCCTTGCGATGTTCTACTGATATCGGTGCCCATCACAACGTCCGCGGTGGTGCCCGCCGCAGTGGGCGCGAGGCCGGCCATAGCCTGGCAATGCCAATTCTGCGGATGCCGGTGCTCCGAATTCGTTCGCACCGGCTTTCTTGATGGACGGGCTGTGCGAGGACACCCCGGCCGGGGTGCTGGCGCGCGACGACGAGGAGGCGATCATGGCCGTTGATCTTGAAACCGAGGCGAAGATACTGCGCCTGCACCATGCGGAGAAATGGCGCAAGGGGACCATCGCCCGGCACCTGGCGATCCATCATTGCGTCGTCGAGCGGGTGCTGCGCCAAGCGGGCCTGCCTGGGACGGGCACCGTGCGCGGCTCGCCAATGTTTGAGCCCTACCTAGCGCTGATCCTGCAAACGTTGGAGAAGTATCCGACGCTGACGGCCAGCCGCCTTTACGGCATGGTGCGCGAGCGCGGCTATCCGGGCGGGCCCGACCACTTCCGCCACCTGCTGGCCCGGCACCGTCCGCGCCGGCCCGCCGAGGCCTACCTGCGCCTGCGCACACTCCCTGGTGAGCAATGCCAGTGCGACTGGGCCCATTTCTCCCATTTGACGATAGGGCGCGCGCGCCGGCCCCTGATGGCGTTCGTGATGGTGCTGTCGTACTCCCGGCGCATCTACCTGCGCTTCTTCCTCAATGCGCGCATGGAGAACTTCCTGCGCGGGCACATCGGCGCCTTCGACGCCTTCGGAGGCTGCAGCAGGGTCGTCCTGTACGATAATTTGAAAAGCGCCGTGCTGGAACGGCAGGGCCAAGCGATCCGCTTCCATCCGACCCTGGTCGCGCTGGCCGGCCACTACCGCTTTGAGGCCAGGCCGGTGGCCATCTGCCGCGGCAACGAAAAAGGACGGGTCGAAAGGGCCATCCGCTACATCCGCGGCGCATTCTTCGCCGCGCGCCAGTTCCGCGACCTGGCCGACTTGAACGCCCAGGCGGCCGCCTGGTGCGATGGCCAGGCGTCGGACCGCCCCTGCCCGGAGGACCAGGCGCTTTCGGTGCGCGACGCCTTCCTGCGTGAGCGGCCGCTGCTGCTGCCGCTGCCGGCGCACGCGTTTCCGAGCGACGAGCGGGTCGAGGTCAGCGTCGGCAAAACGCCCTATGTCCGCTTCGACCTGAACGACTACACAATCCCGCATACCCATGTGCAGCGCACCCTAACGGTCCATGCCAGCGAGGACACGGTGCGCGTGCTGGACGGCGCCGAGGTGATCTCATGCCTGGCGCGCAGCTACGACAAGGGCGCGCAGATCGAGACTCCGGCCCACATCGAGCAGCTCGTCGAGCACAAGCGCGAGGCGCGCCACCACCGCGGCATCGGACGCCTGGCCAAGGCGGCTCCGGCGAGCGTTGAGCTGCTCGAGCAGGCGGCCAAACGAAGCGGCAACCTTGGCACGATCACGGCCGGCTTGCTGCGTCTGCTCGAGCGTTTCGGCGCGGCCGAGTTGCAGGCGGCGATCCTCGAGGCGCTCGAGCGCGGCGTGCCCCACCCGACCGCAGTGCGCCTGGCCCTGGAGCGGCGCCGCGAGCAGCGCAACCAGCCCCCGCCGGTCGCCATGCTGCTGCCCGAGCATGTGGTAGCGCGCGACGCGCCGGTGCGCACCCACAACCTTGGCAGCTACGATGAACTGAGCAAGGAGCATCCCGATGACGAACAAACCTGAATCGCTGCGCCAGCGCGCTGAGGCGCTGCACCTGCACGGCGTGCTGGCGCACTGGGATGAGGTGGCCACCTCAGACTGGATCGAGAGCCTCGTGCAGTGGGAGGAGGATGGGCGCGCGCAGCGCAGTCTGGAGCGCCGCCTCAAGAACGCCCACCTGGGGCGCTTCAACCCGCTGTGCGACTTCGACTGGAAGTGGCCCACGCGTTGCGACCGCGCCGCCGTCGAGGCCCTCATGACGCTCGAATTCCTGCGCGAGGCGGCCAACGTGGTGCTGGTCGGCCCGAACGGCGTGGGCAAGACCATGCTGGCGCAGAACATCGCTTACCAGGCCCTGATCGGAGGTCACACCGTGTTGTTCACGAGCGCCGGCCAGATGCTCGGCGACATGGCGGCGCTCGACAGCGATTCGGCCCTGCGCAGCCGCCTGCGCTATTACGCCGCGCCCGATTTCTTGTGCGTCGATGAGGTTGGATATCTGTCCTACTCCAACCGCCACGCCGACCTGTTGTTCGAATTGATCAGCCGCCGGTACGAGTCCAAAAGCACTTTGATCACGACGAACAAGGCCTTCACCGATTGGAACGATGTGTTCCCCAACGCTGGCTGCGTCGTATCGCTGGTGGACCGCCTCGTGCACCACGCCGAGGTGATCGCGATCGAAGGCGAGTCCTACCGGCTCAAGCAAGCCAACGAGCGCGCGGCCTTGCAAGCGAAAAAACGTAAATCGAAAGCTGGGACGGCGCCATGAAAATCCGGAATCTGAACCTGCCATCAGGGACAACCGAGGGCATACCCCTTCTCATTGATGCGCGCTGGACGACCGAGCAGGCCGTCGCGGTCTACGAGCTGCTTGACGATCTGTGCGAGCAACTCTGGCGACACTATGGACCGCAACTTCAACAACACTATAGCGAAGATCGTATCGTGGACGGCAGCGCTCGCGATCCTGGTCACACTGGCGGCGACACCGAGTTCTGATGGGCGGCAGGGCAATATTTGCCTTGGATTAATTGCGCGTTTCCACAGCCAGATTTAGGCGGATTTGCACCGCCGCTAACAGCACGCCGTGGAAAGCCTTGTAGATGCTCACAAAGTCATTTATTTCAAACATAGAGCTCACGAAATCAGGAAATATTTTGCTCCCTTCTTCGGCTGATGCAGTTTTGTATGCATCCTTCCAGTGCCGAAGGGTTCTTTCGTAGTCAGATGTTCTTCCTGAGGTTAGCTTGATGCCGAGTCCGTTCATCCACTGGATCGCGGCCGAGTACTGCACGAAGATAGCTTCATAGGATTCGGTGGGGATGGACATGCAAACCTGCTCCTGAATCTGCGCGATAAACTGGTGACTGGTGCGCGACCGTCCGGAAACGGCCGAAAGCGGAAGTTGCTTGTAGGCGATTGTACCGTACAGGTCGCCCCAGCGAGGTATTAACTTCTACCAGTTCTCGCCCTGACAAGTGCAACGAATCCGAACCGGATCGGGCGACCCGGTTTGAGGTCAAGGTGCGACCGTATACCGTCGGCGCGCCCTGAGCAACACACGTACAGCAGTGTCAAAAGCTATACCGCGCGAGAGCAAAAAGTTTGCTGCTGGGCCTGTTCCGCAGGTATGTCGAATCGTGATGGCGAGTTCGATCACGAGGGCAGTCCGCCGGTTCTTCCGCAAGCATGGCTGTGGGGGCATGTGGGCTCCAAGTTGAGCTGATACGATACGGGCTGGGGATCATTGGCGGGCTTGAGGCGCGCCAATCGGGCCGGCATGAGCACTCGGGAAATGATGGGTTTCAGTTCCTAGCAAAGCCCATCGTTGTACTGAAAGGTTAAAGCCTCCCACCAGAAAGACACACACAGAACATCTGCGCTAATCCTTACCTCTAACTGTGTTTTTGGAGAGAAAGTATGAGCATTCAGGAAATGGACACATCGATATCCGCTTACCCCGAACTACAAGTTCCGATCGCGCCTCCGTCAGAATCCATGATCCGTATAGACGCTAACATTGCCGATCTGCGGAAAAAATACCTCCTGCTGTCGTCCGAGAAAGCACTGTCGCCTGCATCGGTCGAGTCGTTGAACCGGATAGAAGCTGAAGTTGTCGCATTGCAGAAGAAGCACTCGGTATTGACGGATGAGCAGCGGTTGTCTATACCACGCCCAGCTCGCCGACGCGAAGAATCCGAGGCTGAGTTTGATAAGATTTGATGTCATCTTGGGTCTACTCCATGACACATCTAACCGGACACTGGCCATAATATCGCTCGTCTCCGGCAAAGCTGGAGGTCGGTCATCGTATCATTTCCCGTGCAGGTCACTTCTCATATTTTGTGCCCGTCGGCTTCTGAAAGTGACCAATTTTGTCATTTTCAGAAGCCGACGGCACCAGTTTCGGCAAGGCCGCTCTATACGTCGCCCTGTAAGCAACCGCTATTGAAGTCCGGGCGACGTCACGTTGACCGACTTAGTGTTGCTGCTCCAGAAATGTAGTTTGACCACATACTGGCCCGCTGGCATCTTGACTTGCTGGTCGGACTCGCCGAGGTGTTTGACTAAATTCATGCCGGTATCGTATACCGTCTTGTTTACTCCTAAGCCGGAAAAATACAGGTCCGTCTCCTGTGCAAACGACACTCTATGATAGGACGTCGTCTGTATCGTCGATGAGTACGCGCCGTTTTTCAGCATTGGCAACTGCTCAACAGGGAGCAAGGCCGGGGAGTACGCCATCCAATCCACCCAACTTAACAGATTGT